>JAFDDA010000068.1 GCA_019311105.1 Deltaproteobacteria bacterium | reverse complement strand
TTCTAGAGCGCCCATGCTGGCTCTGCTCTTTCCCGGGCAGGGGTCTCAGAGCGTCGGAATGGGGCGGGACGTCTTCGAGGCGTCGCCCGCCGCCCGCGCCGTCTTCGAGGCGGCCGACGAAGCTCTCGAGCGCCCGCTTTCGAAGCTCTGCTTCGAAGGGCCCGACGCTGCACTCGTTCCGACCGAGGTCCAACAGCCGGCGATCCTGACCGTGAGTGTCGCGCTCCTGCGTGCGCTCGAGGAGCGCTGCGCCGTTGCGCCGGCCTTCGTCGCCGGGCATAGCCTCGGCGAGTATTCCGCCTTGGTGGCTTCGGGGGCGTTGGCTTTCGAAGACGGGGTCCGCCTGGTCGCCGCTCGCGGGCGCTTCATGCAGGAGACGGTCCCGGCCGGGGTTGGCGCGATGGCCGCCATCCTGAAAAGCACGCCCGAGGCCGTCGAGGCTGCCTGCAAGGCTGCCACCGAAGCGACGGGCCGAATGGCCTCGCCCGCCAACTACAACGCACCCGCCCAGACCGTGATCGCCGGCCATGCCGAGGCCGTCGACGCGGCGGGGGCCCTCCTCGCCGAAGGCGGAGCCCGGGTGCGACCGCTCTCCGTCTCGGCCCCGTTCCACTGCAGTCTGATGGCGCCGGCTGCAGAGCGGCTCTCGGCTGAACTCGCCCGGACGCCCTTTGTAGACCCCGACCCCCCGGTCGTGGGCAACGTAGAGGCCGAGCCGAACGCCAGTGCGGGCCGCATCGCCGGCCTGCTCGAACGCCAGGTCACCGCGCCGGTCCGCTTCGTCGAGAGCATCCAGCGACTTTCCGGCCTCGGAGTGACACATACCCTGGAAGTGGGGCCCGGCCGGGTGCTATCGGGTCTGGTGGCGCGAATCGAACGGGGCCTGGAGCGTGCGAACCTGGGGGCGGCCGACGATCTCGACGGAGCCGCCGCCTTCGTGAGCGCAGCCCAGGATTGAGGCACAATAGCGGCGGGGCGCGTCGGTACGCGCCCGCGCTGCGCTGGAGGAGGGCAGGGGCCATGGCACTGGATGAGCGGGTGACGGAGATCATCATGGAGCAGCTGGGCGTCTCGCGTGAGGAGGTCCGCCCGGAGGCGTCGTTCATCGACGACCTCGGCGCCGACTCGCTCGACATCGTCGAACTCGTGATGGCCATGGAAGAGGAGTTTGACATCGAGATCCCCGACGAAGAGGCGGAGAAGATCCAGACCATCGCGGACGCCACCAAGTATCTGAAGGCCACCCTCGATGGCTGAGGAGGCGTACAGCCCCGAATCACCGCGGGTTCGTCTCGAAGACGTCGACCCCGCGATCGCGCGCCTGATTCGCGAGGAGGCGAAGCGTCAGGCCCTCTCCATCGAACTGATCGCCTCGGAGAACTTCGTCTCCGACGCCGTGCTGGAAGCGACCGGCACCGTCCTCACCAACAAGTACGCCGAGGGCTACCCGGGCAAGCGTTACTACGGCGGCTGTCACGTGGTGGACGAGATCGAAGACATCGCGCGCGAGCGTGCGAAGGCGATCTTCGGCGTCGACCACGTGAACGTGCAGCCCCACGCGGGCTCCCAGGCCAACGAAGCCGTCTATCGCGCCGTGCTCGACGTGGGCGACACCATACTTGCCATGAATCTCGACCACGGCGGCCACCTGACCCACGGCAGCCCGGTGAACTTCTCGGGCAAGCTCTACGACATCGTCGACTACGGCGTGAGCCGGGACGACGAGCGCATCGACTTCGACGTCGTCCGCAAACTCGCGAAGGAGCGCAGGCCGAAGCTCATCCAGTGCGGCTACACCGCCTATTCCCGGCAGGTCGACTTCGACGCCTTCCGCGCCATCGCCGACGAGGTGGGCGCCGTGCTGTTCGCCGACATCGCCCACATCGCGGGGCTCGTCGCGAGCGGCGTTCACCCGAGTCCGGTGGGCAAGGCCCACATCTTCACCACCACGACCCACAAGACGCTGCGTGGGCCGCGGGGCGGCATGATCCTGTGCGACCAGGAGTGGGCCAAGAAAGTCGATTCGGCGGTCTTCCCGGGCGGGCAGGGCGGGCCCCTGATGCACGTGATCGCCGCCAAGGCGGTGGCCCTGCTCGAGGCGCAACAGCCCTCCTTCAAGGCCTACTGCGAACAGATCCTCGCCAATGCGCGGGTTCTGGCCGAGGCCCTCGGCGGTGGCGGTGTGAAGATCGTTTCCGGCGGGACGGACACGCACCTCTTCCTCGTCTCGCTCGTCGACCGCGACGTCACCGGCAAGGCGGCGGAGCTCTCGCTCGACCGGGCCGGCATCACGACCAACAAGAACATGGTCCCCTTCGACCCGCGCACGCCCTTCGTGACGTCCGGGCTCCGCCTGGGTACGCCGGCGGTCACGACCCGCGGCATGCGCGAGCCGGAGATGAAACAGATCGCGGGCCTCATCACCCGCGCCCTCGATCGTCATGGCGACGTCGAGGGGCTCGACGAGATCCGAGAGGAAGCGGAGGCGCTGTGTCGCCGCTTCCCGCTCTACCCGGACCGCTGGGACGACGACGCCTCCTGAGGAGGAAGCCGGGTGCGCTGCCCGTACTGCGCGACCGAGGACAATCGCGTCATCGACTCGCGCCTGGGGCGCGACGGTGAAGAAATCCGTCGTCGCCGCGAGTGCCTCGAGTGCGAGCGCCGCTTCACGACGCGCGAGCGCGTCGAGTACGTCCTCCCCAAGATCATCAAGCGCGACGAGCGGCGCGAAGAGTTCACGCGCGAGAAGCTGACGGCGAGCCTGCAGAAGGCTTGCGCCAAGCGCCCGGTCTCCGTGGATGCCATCGGTCGCATCGCCGACCGGGTCGAGCGGCGGCTTCAGGACACGGGCGAGAGCGAACTGACGAGCCGCCACGTGGGCGACCGCGTGATGGAGGAGCTCCTCGCGCTCGACGCCATGGCGGCGGTTCGCTTCGCTTCCGTCTATCAGCGGTTCGACAGCCCCGAGGACTACGACGCCTTCTTCGCCCAACTCGAAGAGATTCGGCGGCGGACGCCTTCGAGCGACGAGTGAGCGCGGCGCACGTGACGCGTTCGAGCGACGAGTGAGCGCCCGGCTGAAACCTGAACAGGCGATGCGTCTGGCTCTGGCCCAGGCGCGGCGCGCGCAAGGGCGCACCCATCCCAACCCGCCGGTCGGCGCCGTCGTGTTGCGCGGCGGCGAGGTGTTGGGTCGAGGCTCGACCCGGCCGCCCGGTGGGCCCCATGCCGAGATCGTCGCCCTCGAACGCGCGCGGAAGAAGCACGGCGCGCGAGCGCTGCGCGGGGCGACCCTGGCCGTCACCCTCGAACCCTGCGCCCACCAGGGTCGTACGGGCCCCTGCAGCGACGCGATCGTCGCGGCGGGGATCCGGCGCGTGCTCGTCGGACATCGCGATCCCAGTTCCTGGACCGGCGGCCGCGGCCTGCGCAAACTGCGCGCCGCGGGCCTCGACGTGAGCGTCGGCGTTCTCGAGGCCGAGTGTCGCCACCAACATCGCGGGTTCCTCTCCGTGGTGGAGGAGGGCCGGCCCTGGGTGGAGCTCAAGCTCGCCGGGAGTCTCGACGGCCGGATCGCCAGCGCCCGCGGCGAGTCGCGCTGGATTACCGGCGAGAAGGCCCGGGCCTTCGTCCACCGGCTGCGCGACCGCGCAGATGCCGTGATGGTTGGCTCGGGCACGGCCCTCGCCGACGACCCCTCCCTCGATGTCCGGCGCGGCGCCCGCGTGCTCCGACGACCCGTGCGCATCGTGGTGGATTCGAGCCTGCGTGTCGGGCCCGAGGCGCGCATCCATCGCAGCCCGGGTGAGAGCATCGCACTGTTCCGTCGCGACGCGCCGGCGAGAAGGCGCGCCGCCCTCGAACGGGCGGGCGTCACCCTCGTGCCCCTGGGCGCTCGGTCGGGTGGCGTGAACCTGCGTGCGGGCCTGCGAGCCCTTGGGCGCGCGGGCTTGACGACCGTGCTCGTCGAGGGCGGCGGGGAGCTGGCCGGGGCGCTGCTCGCGGCCGGCCTGGTGGACGAAGTGCATTGGTTCCTGGCGCCCACGCTGCTGGGCGGCGACGGACGTGCGGCGCTCGGCCCCATCGGCGCCGCTCGCCTGCAGGATGCCATTCGCCTCGCCGACCCCGAGGTGCGCCGCATGGGGCAGGACCTGTACGTTCGGGGTCGGGTCGCCCGGGGCCACCGCTGAGCTTCGCGGTGCACGCGGGTCGTCCGCCCGAGGAGAGCGAGTCTTGAAATCCTATCCGTCGGTGACCGAAGCGCCGGGCAAGCGTTTCGCGATCGTCGTGGCCCGATTCAATCACCTCGTGACCGCGCGCCTGCTCGAAGGCTGCGCAGCCGAGTTCGAGCGCCGCGGCGTGGCCGCGGACGACGTGCATGTGGCGTGGGTGCCCGGCGCCTTCGAAATCCCGAACGCATGTCGCGCCCTGGCCGAGACCGGGCGCTACGCCGCCGTCGTCACGCTGGGCGCCGTCATCCGCGGCGGGACCCCGCACTTTGACTACGTGTGCCGCGCCGTCACCGACGGCGTGCGGGAGGTGGCCCGCGACACCGGGGTGCCCGTGGCCTTCGGCGTCCTCACCACCGATGACATCGATCAGGCCATGGAGCGGGTCGGTGGCAGCGATGGCCACAAGGGCGAGGAAGCCGCCGCGGTCGCCGTCGAGATGGCCACGCTCCTGCCCGCCCTCGCGGCGCCGCCGTCGTGAGCCGGCCGCGCGAGAGCCCCCGCAAGCGCTCACGCGCAGCTGCGCTCCAGGTCCTCTTTTCCCTCGAGTTTTCCGCCCACCCGGCTGCGTCGGCGGTGGACGAGGAAACCCCGGAGGGCCTCGACGCCCCTCCGAGCGCGGCGCCTGCCCCCGAAGAAGTCGCCCCCGACCCGGGTGCGGACCTCGCCCGGGCGCAGCTCGCCTTCGACGAGGTCGGCGCCCACTTCGAGCTGCCCGAAGGCGCCCGGGCCTTCGCCAAGGAGCTCGTCTTCGGCGTCGTCCGGGCTCGGGGCGAACTCGATGCGTTGATCGCCGAGCACGCCAGGAACTGGCGCGTCGAGCGCATGGCATCCGTCGACCGCAACGTGCTGCGCGTCGGCGTGTACGAACTCCTGCACGGCGACGCCCCGGCGGCCGTCGTGATCGACGAGGCCGTGGAACTCGCGCGGCGCTTCAGCGGCGACCGGTCGCCCGCCTTCGTCAACGGCGTCCTCGACGCAGTCTCGTCGGTGGTGCGCCCGCCCGAAGAGGCGGCACGATGAGTGAGGCGCTTGCCATCGAGCTGGTGGCCGAACCCGTGGACCGGGTCGTCGCCGAGGTCGCCGTGGCCTTCTGCTTCCGGGAGGATCGCCCCCTGCGCGGGCCGGCCGGGCGTGCAGATTGGCGTCTGTGTGGGGACCTCTCACGTTTCGTGGCGGATGGCGCAGGCGGAATCGACCCGGGGGGCGTCGGCGCGAGCGCGTTGCTGTTGCCGACGGAGGGCCGGCTGCGGTCCGGTCGCTTCCTGCTGCTCGACCTCGGCGTGGCGGCCGACTTCGGGCCGGATGCCTGCGCGCGGGCCGTGCAGGATGCGGCGCGCCGCATCCTCGACCTGCGCGTGAAGAGCGTCGCCCTCGGCCCGCCGGGCGACTGGCTCGACCGCATCCCCGTCGGAATCGCCGCCCAAGCCTGCGTTCGGGGCGCGGTCTCGTCTCTCGAAGGGACCGGGAGAAACCTGGAGATTCGCCTCGTCACAACCCCCGAGCGAGTGGCCCGCACCCTGCGCGGGCTCGAAGCCGCCGCCGCCGACATGAGCGACCGCGGGATCCAGATCACCCTCCCCAGCCGGGAGCGGATCGCCAAGCCGACCCGCCCGCCCGCATCGGGGCCTCGCCCCGGGAGCCACGTCCAGCCCTGAGCGGCGGCTTCGCGGGGCTCCATCCGCCGCCCGGCTGGCCCGTCGTCCGCGGGTTTCGCTTCCTCTTCAAGTCACGTCCCGTATGGCCGATTCACCGGATGACCATGCGCGCGCGTGAGCACCGCACTGCTGTAAAGCCCTGTCCGCCGTCCGTCGTCGAGCCCGTCTCGTCGGTGGGTGCCGGGCGTTCATGCTGGGACGCCCAATGAGCCTAGTGGGTAGCCTCGAGGATCTCGGTCTCGGGGACATTCTCCAGATCATCACCCTCTCCCGGAAATCCGGGGCGCTCCTGCTGCGCTCGGACGAAGGGGAGGGCCGCGTGACCTTCCGGGACGGCCTGGTCTGCGGTGCCCAGGTCAAGGATCTCACGCCCGACCTGCGCCAGCTCATGGTGGACGGCGGCGGGCTGACCGAGGCCGACTTCGAGTCCGTCCGCAGCGACGCCGCGAGCGCGGGCATCGAACTCGCGGAGGCCCTTTCCGAGCGGCTTTCGCCCGAGCGCTTCGAAGGCCTGCGCCGCGAGTGCGTCGAGCACGCCGTGCTCGCCATGTTCGGCTGGGAGAGCGGCGAGTTCAGCTTCGAGGTCGGAGATGACGCGCCGGGTGACCCCTTCGAGGTCTCGCTCGAGGCCGGCATCAACGCCCAGTACCTGGCCATGGAGGGCACGCGTCGTACCGACGAAGACACGCGCGAGCCCGAGGTCGACGCCAACGACCCCGCAAGCTTTGCCGACATCGCCGAAGACCTCGAGACCGACGGCGCGGGGCCGACGGATGCCTTCGAGGCGGTGGCCTTGACCACCGCGGAGCGGATCGACCAAGCCGATGATGCCCAGGCCGCGGGCTTCCACACCACCGAGGAAGAGGTGGAGGAGGCGCTCGAGGCCGCCATTGCCGGCGAACTCGCTCAGGAACCCGTCGCCGAGCCCGAGCTCGCCACCCCGCCCGGGCCCGCGGCCCCGGTTGCCACCTCGCTCGAACCCGCAGCCCCGGTTGCCACCCCTCCGGAGAAGGCGGCGCCCTCGCCGGCGCGCACACTCGCCGCCGACCCGGGCCAGCGCCCGCCGATCGTGGTGATGGCCGACGAACTGCCCGTCCTCGAGTGGGTGAAGCGCGAGCTCGAAGGCGCCTTCCGCCGCGTTCACATCTTCCAGAAGGCGGAGCTCGCGGTGCAGCGACTGCGTCAGTACGTCTCGCGCGGCGACTCCGCGCTGGTGCTGGTCTCGCCCGGCCTCGGCGCGGACGGAAAGGCGGGCTTCGGCGAGGTCGATGCCCTGGTCGCACGCATGAAGAAACAATCTCCGCGGTCGTCCGTGCTGTGGCTAGGTGAAGTCGAAGCGGCTGGGAACGCCGACGGGCGGGTCCCGTGTGCTCCCGCGTCCGACGCCGCCAGCGCTGCGGGCCCCTCTCCGATGGTCGGTGATGGCCTGCGCGCCGGCGTTCTCGCTGCCCTCGGGATCGACGTCCCGGGTGGGCCCGGCATCTTGGAGGTCCCCGAGGCTCCGTCCGACCCGCGGCTGGCCCCCGTCATCGCTCGGCTGACCGACCCCGCGACCCGCGGCGAGATCCTGAACGTGGTGCTCGACTTTGCCGCAGAACACTTCTCGCGCGTGGCGCTGCTGGCGCTGCGCGACGGGCAGGCCATGGGCATCGCCGGCCTCGGGCTCGAAGCGGCTGGCGGCCCCGACGACGCGGGCCTCCGCGAACTGACCACCGCCGTCGAGGGCTCCGCCTGGCTCCGGGCCGTCGTCGAAACGGGCCGCACTGTGCGAGCACCGGCTGGGGCCGGGGACGCCGACCTCGCGGTCCGGCTCGGCGAGCGCGTCGCGGACGAAGCCTGGCTGTCTCCGGTGATCTCCGGAGGGAAGGTCGTCGCAATCCTGTACGGCGACAATTTGCCGGGGGGTGAACCCCTCGGGGAGACCCCCGCCCTCGAGGTCGCCCTCGCCAAGGCGGGCGAAGTCCTCGAGCAGGTCATGGCCGAGCGCACCCGCAGCGCCTCGTAGCCCCCGGCCCGGTTTCGCCCGGGCGTTCATGGCCAGCCCTCCGGCTTCGTCCGGGCCGGGTTCGTGGCCAGCCGTTGGTCTCGCGGGCGCGTCGCGCCCTGCACGCGCAACTCATCCCCGCCCCTACGGATTCCCTTCAAGGACGGCCGCGCGGCGCCGATACGTCATAGGTCGAAATCCCGAGTGATTTCGCGGAGGAGTGGTCCCATGCAGCGCATCCTCATCGTCGAGGATTCAGAGACCATGCGCGCCTTGCTCGCATCGACGCTCGAGGAGCTCGAGCAGCCGGTGAAGATCAGCGAGGCGGCAAGCGGCTTTGACGCTTTACGGTGTCTGCCGCGCGAGCAGTTCGACCTGATCGTCACGGACATCAACATGCCCGACATCAACGGTCTCGAACTCGTCTCGTTCGCCAAGAGCAACGACAGCTATCGCGACATTCCGCTCGTGATCATCTCCACCGAAGGGTCGGAGCGTGATCGTGAAAAGGGGCTCTCGCTCGGCGCGGATGCGTATCTCGTGAAGCCCTTTGACCCGGAAGAGCTTCGCGAAGTCGCACGCGAGCTGTTGAGCCGTCGGAACGGCTAGGGCGGGGAGCGACCAGGCATCATGGCAGCGCAATCGCAAGGACCGGGCCGAAGCAAGGCCCAACGCGAATTCGTATCCGAGGCGGAAGAACTCCTCGAGCGGATGCAGTCGAACCTCGCCGACCTGGAGGACCAGGGGGAGGACGGCAGCGAGGTCGACCCCGAGCTGGTGAACGGCCTGTTCCGCGCCGCGCACTCACTGAAGGGCCTGGCCGGGATGTTCGGGCACGAGGCGATCGCGACGCTTTCGCATCACCTCGAGAACGCACTCGACGCGCTGCGACTCGGGCGCGCCACGCTCGGGCCGACGATGGTTGCGGTCTTGCGCGAGTCGGCCGCGGAGTTTGGTGAGCTGCTCGGCGGGCTCGGGGACGCCGAGGCCGAGGAGGCTGCGGCGCCGAAGATCGCCGACCTCGTCGTCCGCATCGAAGCTGCGTGCGAAGGGGAGGCGCCTGCCGAGGAAGGCCTCGACGCCCTGGCCCTCGATCCGACCCTGCTGCGCGCCCTGACGGAATACGAAGAGCATCGCCTGCGTGAGAACCTTCGCCGCGGCCGCACGATCCTGCTGGTCGAGGCGACGTTCGAGATCCTTTCTTTCGACGAAGGCCTTGCCGAGCTCGGGCGTGCGGTGCGCGAGGTCGGCGAGCTGATCTCGACGCTGCCTTCGCCGGGGGAGGCCCCCGAGTCGCAGATCCGCTTCGCGCTGCTGCTCGCGAGCGACGTCGACGCCGACACGCTGCGCAGCCGTCTCGACTTCCCGCACGTCAGCGTGCGCCGGGTTTCCGACGGCGCGGCAACGGCCGCCCCCGCGACGCCCGCGCCCGTGGACACGTCGGCGGTGAAGCCGGCCGAGGCTCCGCCGACCGGGACGGCCGAGGTGTCCGCCGTTGCCGAGAGCGAGTCCCCGTCGCCGCCCCCGCCGAGTGAGGACGTGCCGACCCCGGCCGATGGGGCCGAGATCGAATCGCTGCGCTCCATCAGCGAGACCGTTCGCGTGGACATCCGCAAACTCGACGAACTGATGAACCTGGTCGGCGAGCTGGTGATCCAGCGCAGCGCGATCGAATCCGTGGCGCGTCGCCTGATGGACGAGCCCGGCACGGCGCGCGTCGGCGCCGAGCTCGGCAAGATCTACCAGGGCCTCGATCGCAAGCTGCGCGAGCTGCAGGCGGGCGTACTCGAGGTCCGCATGGTCCCGCTGCGGCAGGTGTTCGAGAAGCTCTCGCGTGTGGCACGCAGGCTGCGGCGCGACCTCGGCAAAGAGGTCCGCTTGGAGCTCAACGGCGCCGACACTGAGCTCGACAAGCTGATCGTCGAGCAGTTGGTGGACCCGCTGATGCACGTGGTCCGCAACGCCTTCGACCACGCCATCGAGACGCCCGACGAACGGACCGCCGCGGGCAAGGACCCGGAAGGCAGCATCCGGCTCGATGCCTACCAGCGCGGCAACCACGTGGTGATCGAGGTCATCGATGACGGCCGCGGCATCGACCCCGACCGGATCCGCGCTCGCGCGCGCGAGCTCGGCCTGGTCTCGGCCGATCAGCCCATCTCCGACCGCGAGGCCTTCGACCTGCTGTTCTCGGCGGGCTTCTCGACTCGCACGGAGGTGACGGCCACGAGTGGCCGCGGCGTCGGCATGGACGTCGTGAAGGCGAACCTCACCAGCTTTGGTGGGATCGTCGACCTCGAGTCCGTGCTCGGGCGCGGCACCAAGGTCACCATGACCCTGCCCACGACCCTCGCCATCATCCAAGCGCTGATCGTCGGTGCCGGCGATCAGACCTACGCCATCCCGCTGACCTCGGTGCTCGAGACCCTGGTGGTCGAGGCCGGTGAGATCCAGAAGAGCGACGGCCGCGAGCTGATGAACCTGCGCGGCGAGGCCCTGCCTCTGCGTCGCCTGACCGAAGAGTTCGAACTCGCGCCGAGCCCCGCCGATTCGAACAACGAATTCGTGGTCGTGCTCGGCCTCGGCGGCTCGCGCCTCGGCCTCGTTGTGGATCGCCTCCTCGGTCAGGAAGACGCCGTCATCAAGCCCATCCAAGGCCCGGTGACCGACGTGCCGGGCATCGCGGGCGCAACGGAACTGGGCGATCAGAACGCCGTCCTGGTGCTCGACATCACGACCTTCATCGAGGACGTGCACCGCCGCAAGGAGGCCGCATGAGCGAATCGACGAGCGCATCGCCCACGGACGCCCGCTGGGACGACCTCGCGCGTGGGGCGTCGATCAGCCGTGAAGGCGAAGACGTCGAGCTGATCCAGGAGCTGCTTTCCTTCGACGTGGGCGAGACCGCCTATGCCGTCCCGATCGAACGCGTCCGCGAGATCCTGCGCATGCGTCCGATCACGCCCGTCCCCCGGGTGCCGGCCATCATCAACGGCGTGATTTCCATCCGCGGCGAGGTGGTCGAGGTGATCGACCTGCGCCGACGTTTCGACCTGTCGCCGACCGAGCCCGATCGTCGCACCCGGATCGTCGTGATCCACGGCTTCGACGGCCGCGTCACCGGTTGCATGGTCGACCGCGTGCGCGAGGTGTTGCGAGTGCCCGAAGCCGAGATCCTGCCGTCCGCGGAAGCGGACGCGGACACCGTGACGGGCCTCTGCAAACGAGGCGACGAGTTCATCTCGTTGTTGGACCTGGACAAAGTATTGGACATCCAGTCGTGAGCGGGGTCGGCGCACAGTGAGCGGAGAACGAACCATCGAGCTCGACGACGGGCTGGTGAACCTCGCGTGTTTCCTGCTCCAGGGGAACGTCTACGCGATCGAGGTCCCGTACCTGCGCGAGATCGTCCATTGCCAGGCGGTGACGGTGCTGCCCAAGGCGCCGTCCCTCATCGAGGGCGTGATCGACCTGCGCGGCGCCGTGGTGCCCGTGGTCGACCTCGGTCGGGTGCTCGACAGCGAGCCCGTGAAGGAGAGTGCCCGCGCTCGCATCGCGGTGGTCGAGGTCGAGGGCCTGGTCTTCGGCATGCGGGTCGAAGCCGCGACCCACCTCTTGACGATCGAGGCGACTCGGCTCGAGGAGCCGCCCGCCCTTGCGACCCAGAGCGGATACGACGCCGTGCGCGCCGTGTTACGCCGAAACGATGACGTCCCGGTCTTGGTGCTGTCGATGGATCACGTCCTCGAGGCGATCTATCGCTCGGCCCAACCGGGACCGGAGGTCACCTCGTGACGACATCTGCGCCTGCAGACACCCCCGTCCTGCCCACCGGAGCCCAGCTTCAGCGGCGCTATCAGATGCTGACGGCGATGACGTCGGTGCTCTCGCTTGCACTGATCACGGGCTACCTGTGGGCGCTTTTGTCGCTGACCCCCGGCCAGTGGAAGTCGTTCCTTCTCTTCCTTGCGGTCTTGTCGCCGGTGGTCACGGTGACCCAGTTCTGGTTCGTCGATCCCCGCCTCTGGAAACCGATGCGCCGCTATCTCGACGAGCGCGACACCGGCGACGTGTCGGATGCGCTTCGCCGTGAGGCGTTCGCGGCCACGGTCCACTTCCCCCGGTACACGTTCTTCTGGGGGCTCCTCTGGTACTGGGTGGCGGGGATCGCTTCTGCGCTGTGGTTGGTCTCGTCGGCTGGCGTGACGGCCTACTCGGCCGTGATGATCGCCACGGCGGCCATCACCGGTGGCTTCGTCGGCATGCTGTTCCATGCCTTCGCGACCAAGGCGAGGCTGACTCAGGTTCGCGAGGTGCTGGCGAGCGAGCTGCCCGACGTGGACGAGCGCGGCGAACTGATCCGGCATCTATCCCTGCGAGCGAAGCTGATCATCTCTGTTACCTCGGTGACGGTGGTGGTCGTGCTGTTCGCGATCTTCCTGGCCCAGGTGCGCGCCGCACGAAGCATCGAGCTGTTCGCGGTGCGGTACGAGTCGAATCTGCTCGCGCGTGTGGCACCCGACCTCGAAGATTCGATCGAAGAGATCGACCTCAGCGACGAAGCCGACATCTTCGAAGTCTCGTTCCTGATCTTGAACGAGGAGGCAGACGAGATCATCGACGGCGACCCCGAAGCCATCACCCCCTTCGAGATGGACGTGATTCGCGACTCCTTGGATGTCGAGCCCATCGGCGACAGCCGCAGCTTCGACTCGTCCAACACGCTGGCCTGGCAGCAGCTCTGGGACGGGCGGGTGTTGGTGGCCTACGCGCCGTGGACAGCCTTGGCGGGTGCCTCGAGCGACATGTGGCAGATCTTCGCCGGACTGCTGCTGCTCTCCTGCTGCATCGCGCTCGGCTTGGGCCTCGCTCTGTCACGCGACATGGCTGCCGGGGTCGAGGCGGTCCGCGCAGAAGTCATGCGCGTGGCCGATGGCGACTTGTCGCCGGGCCGGGTCTTCGAGTCCGAGGACGAGCTGGGCGATCTGTTCCGCGGCTTCCAGCGGATGGCTGGGTTTCTGCGCACCACCGTCGGGAGCGTGATGGAAGCGGCCGACCGGGTCGAGAACGCCGCCGGCGAGTTCGCCTCGGTGGGTGACGCCGTGACAGAAGCCTCCTCCGATCAGCGGAGCGGCGTCCGCCAGGCCAGCGAGTCCATGGAGACGATTCGCGGCGAGGTCGAGGGGATCGCCGAGTCCGCCCAGTCGCTCAACACCTTCATGGAGGAGTCTTCGAGCTCCGTTGCCGAACTCGGTGCCGTGGGCGAAGAGCTCAGCCAGAACGCGACCGTGCTCTCGAGCAAGGTGGACGAGTCGTCGAGCTCCGTCGAGCAGATGATCCGCAGCGTCAGCGAAGTTGCGCGCAACGCCGAGGGCCTGCACGAGGCCGCCAGCGAGACGTCGAGCAGCATGGAAGAGATGGCCGTCAGCATGCGGGAGGTCGAGACGAACGCTTCCGAAACGTCACGGCTCTCCGGCCAGGTCGCGACCATGGCCGACGAAGGCCGCGACAAGGTTCGCCAGACGATCGACGGCATGTACGAGATTCGCGAGGCGACCGACACCGCGCAGCAGGTGATCACGAGCCTCGGCGAACGCGTGAAGGAGATCGGCGCGATCGTCGAGGTGATCGACGACGTGGCCGACGAGACCAACCTGCTTGCATTGAACGCAGCCATCATCGCGGCCCAGGCGGGCGAGCATGGTCGCTCGTTCTCGGTCGTGGCCGACGAGATCAAGGAACTGGCAGACAAGGTTCTGTCCAGCACCAAGGAGATCGACGGTCAGATCCGCTCGGTGCAACAGGAAAGCTCCAACGCCATCGGCGCCATCGCGCGCGGTGCAGAGAGCGTCCAGAGCGGCGTCGACCTCTCGGCCGAGGCGGGCGTTGCGCTCGAGCAGATCACCGATGCGGCGCGCGGCGCCGGCGATCGGATCACCGAGATCGTCTCAGCCGTCCAGGAGCAGTCGAAAGCCAGCTCCCACGTCGTCGAGTTGATGGATCGCGTGCGGAGCGGCGTGGAAATGATCCGCGCGGCGGGCACGGAACAGGAGCGGAGCAACCAGGTCGTGCTCGACAGCTGCACCACCATGCGCGACGTCGCAGAGCAGGTGCGGTCGACGACCGACGAGCAATCGCGCGGCTCACGCCGGATCGGCGAATCCGTCGAGAGCGTTCGAGAGGCAGTGGATCAGATCAATCGCTCGCTGCAGCAGCAGTCGAGCGGCTGCGGTCAGGCCGTGGAATTCCTGACCCAGGTGAACGAGAAGACGGCGACCAATCAGCAATCGACCGAGCGGATGCGCGAGGCGATGCGAGGCCTGGTGCGTCAGGCGGAGACGTTGCGCGACAGCGTGCAGCGCTTCCGGCTCTAGAACGCACGAGCGAGTGTCGGCGCCGCGAGCGTCCGACGCGTGGGAAGAAAGGAAACGAGATGATCGCGGCTTGTCCCGAATGCCGGACCCAGTACCGCGTAGACCCTGAGCGCCTCTCCGACGAGGGCGTGAGGCTGCGCTGCACCCGTTGCCAGACCATCTTCCGGGTGCGCGCACCTCAGGCGGCGCCCGCTCCGGTGCCGGTTGCGGCACCGGCGGAGCCCGCCCCGATCCCGGCGAGCGCGACCGCCTCCGATTCGCAGGCGCCGACGCCTGCACCGGCTCCGGGCGAGTGGACCCCGCTGTCCGAGCGCCTCGTGCTCGTGGCGACGCCCGACGCCGACAACGCCAAGCGCTGGGTCGAGGCCATCCAGGGCTGGGGCCTCGAGGCCGAGTCCGCCCACGATGGCGTGGAGGCCATTCTCAAGATCCATCGTCGCTGGCCTGCAGTGGTCGTACTCGACCCGCAGCTCCCGAAGATGTTCGGCTTCCAGGTGTGCGAGGTGATCAAGCGCAACGACACGCTGCGCCGGATCGGGGTCGTGCTCGTCGGCGCGATCCACCACCCGCAGCGCTACCGCCGCGCGCCCACCGAGCTCTACGGTGCCGACTCCTACGTCGAAGAGCCGGACATGCCCGAGGCCCTGGCGCCGGCCCTGCGGGACCTCGGGTTGCCGATCGGCCCGTCCCCGGTGCAAGCGCCCACGGGAACGCCCGCGGCCCTGCCCGACACACCTCTGCCCGCACCCGAGGCGGTGAGGGCGGTACCCGCCGGGCCGATGCTCGGGGTCGATGCGCCCACGGTGCCGCCGCCGGTTCCGGCGGAAGCGACGCTGCCGCCGCTTGCCGTGCAGCCGCAACCCGACTTCGCGGTTGCATCGTCTCAGCCCGAGGTCGCACCGGCTCCGCCGCCCGTTCCCGAAGATCTGACCATCCCGCCGCCGGACCTCACGCTACCGCCCGTCGTGGTGGAGCCCGATGCGGCACCGGCACCTGAGCCCGAGCTGGCACCGGCGCCCGCGCCCGTCGCTGCGCCCGCGCTTGAGTCCATCGCTGTGTCGACGCCTGAGGCCGTCGCGGCGCCGGTCGCGGTTGCCGAGCCCGAGCCGGTGGCCCCGGTCCTGCCGGACCCGGCGCCCGCAATCGGGTCGCCCGAGTACGATGTCGTGGATCCCGACGATGCGTCGAGCGTCGCGCCCGAGCCTCGTCTTCTCGTGGCCGAGCCCGAGCCTGCCGTCGCGCCGTCGCCCCAGCCGGCCGCCGCAGAACCCGAGGTGCTCTCGGCTCTGGAGCCGATGCCCGAGCCGGTCGCCACCCCCGAGCCCGAGCCCGAGCCCGCGCCGGAGCCCGCCGCTGCCGTGGACCCGGAGGTCGCGCAGGCCGAGCGATTGGCCCGGATCATCATCTCGGATGTCGTGCTCTACAACGAGGACAAGTTTAGTGCCGCCTGCGAGGCGGGCAATCTGCTCGGGGCCCTCGAAGGCGACATGGCCGACGGGCGTGCGCACTTTGCGTCGCGCGTCCCCGAGCATGTTCGAAACGCTCGAGACTTTCTCGCGGACGAGCTGATGCGGCTCGCGAAGTCGCGAGGTCTGCTCTGATGTCTGCCGAGTTCGAGCAACGCGAACGCGAGAGCGTTCGTCAGGATCTCGCCAGCCATGACGAGGAAGTGCGCCGGCTCGCCGTCGAGCGGCTGGCCGTGTACGCCTCGGACGACGAGGGAATGGCCTCGCTGATGGATTGCCTGGGCGACCCGAGCTGGCGTGTCCGCAAGGCCGCGGTCGAACGCTTGTCGGGGATGTCCGAGCCCTGGCGCGCGGTCGACGCCCTGATCATCGCGTTGGCCGACGGCGACAACCCGGGGCGGCGCAACGCAGCCGTCGAGGTGTTGATCCGCGCCGGCTCGCGGGTGGTGCCTGATCTGATCGGAGCCACCCAGGACGCCGACATCGACGTGCGCAAGCTCGTGGTCGATGCCCTCGCCGGCATCGCGGACGAACGCGCGACCGGCCGGCTCGTCGAGATGCTCGTGGACGCCGATGCCAACGTGCGCGGCGCCGCGGCAGACGCGCTCGGTGGAATCGAAGACGGGCGGATCCCGCCTGCGCTGCTCGAAGTGGCCGTGAAGCCGAACGAGGACCAGCTCGTTCGCTTCTCGGCGCTGCGCGCACTCTCGCGCCTCGAACACTCGACCCCGGCCCAGGATCTGGCCGGGGTTCTGGACGACACCGTCCTGGGCCCGGCCGCCTTCTCGGTGCTCGGCCACTCCGACGACGAGCAGGCGATCGAGTTCCTACTGAAGGGCCTGCTCGGCTCGTCGCGGGGCGGCCGCGAGGCCGCCATGGAAGCGCTGCTCCGTGTCCTCGCCCGCCTCGACGGTGTGCGCGCCGGGTGGTTGATCGAGCGCGTTTCGGAAGCGGCCCGCAGTTGTGATGTGCTCGTCGCCGACGGCACCGAACGCATCGCCACCGCCGACCTTTCGACCCGGCTCGTGCTGGTGCAGTTCCTGGGCCTGCTGCGCAGCGACGAGGTGGTGATCCCGGTGCTGCTCGCGGGCCGGGATGAAGCCCTCGCGGAGGTGGCCATCGCGACGCTGGCCGCCATGGGCCCGCTCACCGAAGAAGCCCTCGAATCCGGTTGGGAGTCACTTCCGCCCGAATCCCGCGAACTCGCCTGCCAGGTGCTCGGCCGCACGCGCGGCGCCAGCGGCGAGGCGCGCCTGCTCGTGGCACTCGACGATTCCGACCCGCGGCTTCGCACCGCATCGGCCGGTGCGCTCGGCCGCCGTCGCTGCGCCGACGCATTGCCGGCACTCGTCCGCCGCCTCGAGGTGACCGCGGACCTCGACGACTCGGCCGGGGACGAAGAACTTTCCGGGGTCACCGAGGCGCTGGTGGCTCTCACGCGCCTCGAAGACGGTGCCCACGGAAGCACGACCGATCAGGCCGTCGAGCTGCTGACCGCCCGGCTGGACGGCGTCAGCGAATCCGTGCGCTTGGCCATCGCGACCGTGCTCGGCCGGATCGGCCGCGACGAGGATGCGGAACTGGTTACGCGCATGCTGCGTGACGAGAGTGCCGCCGTCAGGCGGGCTGCCGTGCATGCGCTCGGCCGCCTCGATTCGGAATCGGCCGCCGAACCGCTGCGTCTCGCCCTGGCGGACGAATCCTCGACCGTGCGGATCGCCGCGGCCCGCGCGCTCGGCGACTCTCGCCAGAGCGGTGTGGTCGACGATCTGTCGCGCCTGGCTCTCGATCACGATGCGACGGTTCGAGCCGCCGCCCTGCGCGCTCTCGGTGCTCACGCCTCCCATGGAGGCCGCGGGGTCGACATCGGGGTCGTGATCGACGTTCTCACCGAAGCCCTGGCCGACGAGGGCGTGGTGGTGATGGCCGCGGTCGAGTCGCTCGCCTCTTTCGGGGGCGGGGCCGCCTCGCGCGCCTGCCTGCCGCTTCTTCAGGAGAACGACCCCGAGCTGTTGATCGCCGCCATCGGCTGCGTCGGGAAGTACGGAGATGCCGAGGCGCTCACGGAGCTCCTGCCCCTCGTCTCCCACCCACACTGGTCCGTGCGTTCGGAGAGCATCGGCGCCCTCTCGGAGCGCGGCGTGGTGAGCGCCGTGCCCGCGATCTTGCGGCGCCTCGAGACCGAGCAGGACGACTTCGTGCGGGACGCCATCCTGCGCGCGCTGAAGCGGTTGGAGGGCTAGCGGTCCGATGATTTCGGCGCTGCGTGACATCCCCCCGATGACGGACTCCGAGTTTCGCATGTTCTGCGAACTCATCCGGAATCACTGCGGCCTGCACTTCGGGCCGGAGTCGCGCTTCCTGTTGGAGAAGCGGATCGCACGACGGATGAACGAGCTCGAGATCGGCAGCTACGCGGCCTACCACTACCTGCTGCGAAGCGAGCGTGACGGCGGCGAGGAGATGGCCAACGCCGTCGACGAGCTGACGACCAACGAAACCTACTTCTTCCGCGAGCTGTCTCCGCTCCGCGCGCTCGTGAATGAGATCGTTCCCGAGTTCCAACAGCGCACGAGTCGCCCCGTGACCATCTGGAGCGCCGGCTGTTCGAGCGGTGAGGAGCCCTACACCGTCCTCATGCTCGCACGCGAAGCCGGCCTCGAGCCCGGGCGGGATATCCACGTCTATGCGTCGGACATCTCGCGGCGGATGCTGCACAAGGCGCGCCGCGGTGTGTACCGGGAGGCGTCCTTCCGCGACACCGAGTCGTACTACCGCGAGAAGTATTTCGTCGAGAAGGACGGCTCGCACTGCATCCGGGACGAGCTCAAACGCCACGTGGACTTCATCCACCTGAACCTCGTGGACCGTCAGAAGATCGCCATCCTCGGCACGATGGACGTGATCCTGTGCCGCAACGTCATCATCTACTTCGACGTCGAGACCAAGCGGGGCGTGGTGCAGACCTTCCACGAGAAGCTCCACCCCGGTGGCTACCTGCTGATGGGGCACTCGGAGTCCCTGCTCAACCTGTCGAACGACTTCGAGCTGCGCCACCTCAGTAACGACAATCCGCGATCGGCCGCTTCGATCGGGACGAGGACGCGAGAGGCCGGTTCGACCGGGACGAGGACGCGAGAGGCCGGTTCGACCGGGACGAGGACGCGAGAGGCCGGTTCGACCGGGACGAGGACGCGATCGGCCGGTTCGACCGGGACGAGGAGAAGTCGTGAAGGAGCGGGGGCTGATCCGCGTCCTGGTGATCGACGACTCGGCCTTCAGCCGGCGAACGATCACGCGCATGCTCGAGACCTCGCCGCTGGTGAAGGTCGTGGGTTCCGCTCGCGACGGCGAAGAGGCGCTCCAGAAGGTCTTCAAGATCAAGCCCGATCTCATCACCCTCGACCTCGACATGCCCCGTATGGACGGGTTCACCTTCCTGCGCCTGGTCATGGCGAAGATGCCGACCCCCGTGATGGTGATCAGCGGCCGGGCCGGAGAGGACGAGGTCTTCAAGGCGCTGGACCTCGGCGCCGTCGACTTCATCGCGAAGCCGACGCCCCGGCCGATCCCAGAGCTCGAGACGATCCAGCAGGAGGTGATCCGCAAGGTTCACGCGATCCGCCAGCTGCGAATCGACAAGGTCAAGCAGCGGGTCGACCAACCCGCCGAGATGACGATGCCGCCCCACGTCTCGATGATCGAGCCCAGCGTGCAACGCGTGGTGGCGGTCGGCTCCTCGACGGGTGGGCCCGCGGCGTTGATGCAGGTGTTCGGCAGCTTCGCCGAGCCGCCGCCCTGCGCGATCCTGATCTCGCAGCACATGCCTCAGGGGTTCACGAAGGGCTTCGCGGAGCGCATCGACCGCCTCACATGCCTGACCGCCCGCGAGGCTCGAGACGGCGACCTCATTCAACCCGGCACCGTGCTGATTGCTCCAGGCGGTAAACACCTCGAACTCGAGAGTGTCGCCGGGCAGGTGGCGACGCGCCTCGAGGCCCGTTCGGCCGGTGAGAAGTACGCGCCTTCGGTGGACCGCCTGTTCCGATCCGCGGCCAAGGCCTTCGGGCGGAACCTCCAGGCCCTCGTGCTCACCGGGATGGGCAACGACGGGCGCGACGGTGTGCTGGCGGTGAAGCAGCACGGAGGGACCGTGATCGCGGAATCCGAAGAGACGGCCGTCATCTTCGGCATGCCCGCGCAGGCAATTCAGACGGGGGCGGTGGACGCCATCCTCCCGTTGGGTGAGATCGGCAAAGCGATCCAGGACGGGATCGCGCCGAGCGAAGGTTCCATTGGAAAGGGGTCGCAATGAGCGACGACAAGAAGGTATTCGGGCGGGCTGAAGAGTTCATGAGTCTCTTCAACCAGGGCGCCGAGTTCACGAAGGAGCTCCTCCAAGAAAACGAGCGGCTTCGCCACGATCTCCTGGCGGTGAATGACGATCACCGTCAGGCCGCGGCCGACCCGGGAGACTGGGCGAAGCTGCGTGTCCAACTGCTCACGCAGATCGACACGTTGACCGTGGAGAAGGAGAACGTTCTCGAGCGTCTCAAGATGGTCGAGGCGGAGAACCGTCAGTTCGCCGAGCGCTACGTGGAGATCGAGGAGGAGAACAACAACCTCGCGAACCTCTACGTGTCGAGTTACCAGCTGCACTCGACGCTGGCCCTCTCCGAGGTCCTGAAGATCATCATCGAGATCGTGATCAACTTGATCGGGGCCGAGGTGTTCGCCGTCTACGTGCAGGACGAACGCTCGGGCACGCTCGAGGCGGTGGCGTCCGAAGGGACGGAGGTCGAGATCTTCCCCAAGATCGCGCCGGGCGCCGGTGTGATCGGCGGCTCGGTGGCTTCGGGCGAAACCCATTGCGGCGACACCCACAGCACACTCGACTGGGAGACGCCCATCGCATGCATTCCGCTGCGCGTGCAGGACCGGCCGATCGGCGCGATCGCGATCTACAGCCTGCTCGAACAGAAGGAGACCTTCACGCCGCTCGATCACGAACTGTTCACCCTGCTCGCGGGGCACGCCGCCACGGCGATCTTCGCAGCTCAACTCTATTCGCAGTCGGAACGAAAGCTCAACACGATCCAGGGCTTCATCGACTTGCTCACCAAGTGACCGGGGGAGGACGAACCCATGGCACGCCAGCGAATCTTGATCGTCGAGGACAGCCCCATGATGCGGCAGCTCCTCACGTTTGCACTGAAGCGCCTGAAGGGGGTCGACATCGTCGAAGCCCAGGACGGCATGGATGGTCTCCGCAAGGTGACCAGCGACCACTTCGACCTCGCCCTGATCGACATCAACATGCCGGTCATGGACGGGCTCAAACTCATCAGCCTGATCCGCGGTGAGGACAGCCTGAAGGAGATGCCGGTCTGCGTCATCACCACTGAGGGTGCCAAGGAGGACCGGGCCCGAGCCCTCTCCCTGGGCGCCAACGAGTACCTGACGAAGCCGATCCAGGCGAACCAGGTTTTGACGGTGGCGAAGTCCCTGCTGAAGATGGAATAGGGTTGCAGTGAAAGCCGGCGGGGTTTTTGGTATGACCTCGCCGTGGCCAAGCTTTCCCCGCGACTCTCCCGCCTCGCCCTGGGCGTCGTCCTCGCCCTGGGCCTCGGCACCGGCTGCGGCTACAGCGTCGTCCGCTACAAGGGCGCGATCCCCGGCGTTCAGACCCTCGCCATCGCAAACCTCGAGAATGGGACCTTCGAACCCGGGGTCGAGAGCGTGGTGCTCGATGCCTTGCGGCGCGAGGCGATCCAGCGCGATGGGCTGCGACTGATCGAGAACCCGGAGGTCGCCGATCTGGTGATCGATGGCCGCGTTCGCACACTTCGCGTCAATGCCCGCAGCTTCACGTCCGTGGTCCTCTCGGTCGAGTACGACGTGACGCTCGGCCTCGCCCTGACCGCGACGCGCCAGGACGGAGAACTGATCCCGATCGACGGCCGCGCCCAGAGCGACCGCGACCGCTACCTCGCAAGCGCCGACCTCGAGGCCACGCGCAAGAACCGCCGCGAGGCCATCCACCGGCTGGCAGAAACCCTGGCCGACCGCGTCTACGACAGCCTCTATGAGTCCGCCAGCGCGGCGGCGGATTCGAGCACCGCGACGCCGTGACTCCTGAGGAGCTTCGCGAGGAGCTCGCGAGTGGACGGGTGCGGCCCGCCTACCTGCTCCTCGGCGAAGAAGCCCTGCTGCGCGACGACGCGGCGGCCGCGCTGCGCGATGCGGTGCTCGCCGACGGGGCGCGCGATTTCAACTTCGATCCCTTGCCCGGCCCCCAAACGACACCCGCCCGTCTGCGTGATGCGATGGCCACCCTGCCGATCATGGCTTCCCACCGGCTGGTCTGGCTCCAGGGCCTCGAAGATCGCCGCGTGGCCGGCCGTGAGCTGTGCGAAGCCCTCGCCGATCTCGTGCCGACCCTCGAGGGCGGCGAGGGGAGCGTCCTCGTCGTGACGGCGCCCAAGGCGGATCGGCGTCAGCGATGGGTGAAAGCCTTCGCGGAGCCCTCCAGCGTGGTTGCCTGCGAGCCGCCGAAGAACCGGCGCGGGGTCGTGGCGTTCGTGAAGGGCGAGGCCGCCCGCCAGGGTGTGAAGCTCGGCTCGGGCGCCCCCGAGGCGTTGGCCGAGCGCATCGGGCCGCAGCTGATGATGCTTCGCCAGGAGATCGGCAAGGTCGCCCTGCTCGCCGGGCCCGGTGCCGAGGTGACGCGCGCGCACGTGGCCGAATCCACCAGCGACGTGGCCGAGGAGCCGATCTGGGAACTCACCGATGCGATCGGGGAGGGGCGTGCGGCGGCGGCGCTGCGCGTGCTCGACAAGTTGCTCGGCGGCGGCGCCGCGCCGCCCGCATTGCTCGGGTCGCTCGCGAACCACTTCCGTAAACTCCTGCGCGTGCGCAGTGGGCAGCAGCCGCTCGGGCCGCCCTTCGTCGTGAAGAAGCTGCAGACCCAGGCTGACCGCTACACGCCGGGCCGTCTGCGCAAGTGTCTCGACGCCATCCACGACGTCGATCAGGTGCTGAAGGGCAGGGGAGGGTTGCCGCCGACCCTCGCGCTCGAGCGCCTCGTGATGGGGCTCTCCGCATAGGTCGAACTCGGGCCTAAGTCGAACTCGGGCGCAGGTCGAACTCGGGCCTGGGTCGAACTCGGGATTCGGCTACTGGGTGCGGCGGGAAAGGCGCGAGACGAGTCGGCTGGCTCGGCCGGCGGGGATGACTCCCTTGCTGGCCGCGCGACGGAGTTCGCGCTCGGCCTGGCGGACGCGGGTCTCCGCATCGTCGGCGCCGCCGTCGACGGCCTCGCGGGCCTGCTTCAGGGTCGTGCGAAGCCGGGTCCGGACGGCCTTGTTCCGCTCCTGGCGGATCGGGGTCTGACGGGCGCGCTTGCGGGCCGATTTGTGGTCTGCCACGGAGTTCCTTCCAGGGGTGGAGCCCAGGGCTCCGCCGAAGAGCGGCGGAACATAGCGGGCCGCGGCCAAAAGTCGACCGGGGCCGCTCCAGGCGGCCTGGCGTGTCGGTCGCCCCCCCAGGGGGGGGGGGCACTCGGCCGCCTCGACGACGTGAAATCCCCATATACGAGACGCCCGCGTGCGGAGGCTCCGTGGCCGTTCAGCCGGCGCCCGAGGTGGCCGATAACGAGGGGGATTTCGTTTGCCTGGAGGGGGCTTGGCGAAGCGTTTGCAGCATAAGGTCCAGTGGGCCGGAGGGGTCGTGTGTCTGACACTCGGCGTGCTTCTCTCCGCCCCGGGGCTGGGATGGGCGGCTCCGGAGGCCGACGGCGAGGCACAGGCCGAGGCGAGCGCCGCAACGACCGCGCCGGTCGATCGCTTGACCCGCGGCCAAGAGCCGGTCGATCGCTCGACCCGCGGCCAGGAGCCGGTCGATCGCTTGACCCGCGCCTTCGAGCCGCGCTTCCGCGACGAGCCGCTTGCCGAGCGGGTCGATCGCGTTCGCTCGGCCGCTTCGAGCATGGGGATGTGGAGTGCCGAGCCGGCAGCCCGTGGCCTCCTGTTGGCGGATCGTCTGGGCAACGATGCGGAGCGTGCGCGCGCGGCCGTTCAACTGGCGCCGGGCCTTCCCGCCGCCTGGGGCGCGCTGGCCGTTGCGGAGCCCGGCCTCGGCTCGGGGCCCGCGCTGCTGCGCGGCCTCACCGAAATGGAGCGCAACCTCGACGCCTCCGTCTGGTGGCGCGCGACCGCCTGGCACGTGCTGGGGTGGGGGCTCGTCGTTGGAGGCGTCTTCTTTCTTCTGGCAAGTGCGCTGCGTCTCGCCCCGGCGGCGGCCCATGATCTTTCGCACCGCTTCCCGGGCGGTTTCCCGCCTCACGCGGCGGCGGCGGTGCTGGCGAGCCTCGGTGTCGTTCCCGCGGTCCTCGGGGAAGGCCTCGTCGGGATCGCCGTCGGTGCGTTCGCCGTCGCCATGCCTTGGGCCGGGTCGCGGCATCGCGCGGCCCTCCTTGCTGCGCTCGCGACCGTGATGGCCGGTGTGCACCCGGTGACCGCCGAGACCGGTCGTTGGATTGCCGCTCTCCGAGCCGATCCGGCGACCCTGGCCATCCGGAACGCCGAGGTCGGCGGTCTCTCCCCCGCCCAGCGCGAGCGGCTCGCCCGGCTGGCACCCAGCGACCCAGCCGCGGGCCATGCCTTGGCGCTGTGGAACAAACGCAGCGATCGGCTCGACGAAGCCGAGCATTGGCTCGACCTCGCCGGCGCCCGCGAGTCGACCCACCCCGTCTTGCTGAACGATGCGGCGAACGTCCGCCTGGCCCAGGGCGACGCGGTGGGCGCGATCGACCTCTACGAAAGCGCCGTCCGCTACCAGGACGACGCCGCCGTGCTCTTCAACCTCGCCCAGGTACACGGGAGCCGAATCGAGCTCGCACGCCAGCAACTGGCCCTCGAGGCTGCCCACCGGGAGTCGGCAACCACGGTTCGCGAACTCTCCGAGCTGCGAGGCAACGGTCGTCTCGCCATCGATCTTCCCTGGCCGGTGGCCGACCTGCGTCGGCGCCTCGTGGGTGCGGCGAACGGGCAGGCGGTGGCTCGAGCCCTCCGCCAACCCTTTGGCGGCGGCCGCCTCGTGAACGAACCGTGGCTGGCGCTCGCTCTGCTTCCGGGCCTGGCCCTTCTCGCCGCAGGCGTCGGCCGCGGGCGCGAAGACAGCCGCGTGTGCGGAGCCTGTCGCGCGCGCCGTTGCACGCGTTGCCTGGCCCGAAGAACGACGGGTTGCCCGGTCTGCGGCGGCCCTCACAACGCATTGCCCCTGTTGGATGCGCTCGTCGGTCTCGGCCGGCCGCTTGCGATCCGCCTCGTCCCCGGACTGGCGGGCGTCACGGCTGGGAAACCCTTCCTCGCTTGGGCCTCGGCCATGGCCCTCGCCACCGCGGGCGCCGCATTCGCGCTGCGCGGAGGCGTCGTGCCCGACCCGCTCGTGGCGGGCTACGTGGGGCAGGCGGCGTTCGTCCTCGCAGCGGTCGCTTTGGCCACGATCGGGGCGGGCGTGACGGCGTGGTCCCTTCGGAGTCTGCGATGAGCATGGCTCTCGAAGGCACGCTTTCCGACGTCGGACTCTGCGACCTGCTGCGCCTGATCGCTCGCGACAAACGTTCCGGTTCGATGCGCGTGACGATCGACGGTGAGGGCTACACGTTCGCGCTCTCGGATGGACAGCTGGCCGGCCTTCGCTGCGACGACGCGTCTGGCCGCTTGGCCATCGAGTCCACCATCCTGATGCTCGTGCGCCACCGCCGCGGTGCCTTTCGGCTCGATCCGCCTCACGCGGACGACCCCCTGGGCGAGGGCGACGCACCGGCGACCGGCGTCCACGCCGAAGTCCTGGCCGGCGCCGGCGAGATGGAGCTGATGCGCCTGATCGACCGGCTGGAGGGTGCCGGGGGCGAGGAGTCGCACCCGGCGCGTGACGTCTTCCCGACGCCCGAACAGATGGATCGCCTCGATGCCGACGCACGCGCGGTCTTTGCCCTGGTGAACGCCGAACGAACCCTGGCCGAGCTGATCGTTCGCAGCCGCCTCGACCCGCTGCGTGTGCTCGACGCCCTGGAAGCCCTTTCGGCCGCGTCCCTCGTGCGGCTCTCGGTGTCGGGGAAACGACCGCCTCGACAGGTCCCCGATGTCGTCGGCCGGGCCGCCGGCGCATGGCGTGACGGGTTGGCCGCGGGCTTGCCCCTCTTGATGCTCTTCGCCTGGCTCGTGCTCTCGGGTGGCGCCGGTGAGCCTGCTGAGGCCGACCCCTTCGCCATCGTCCGCGACCCGCTCACCGACGCGCGGGCCGCCCACGAGGTCGAACGCCTTCGCGCCGCCGTGGATGCGCACCGGTTCGCCGAGGGCCGGTTTCCAGAGCAGCTGCAGGCCCTCGTTCAGGGGGGCTACCTGCCGGCCGCCGCGTTGACGGACGAGCACGGACGCCCCTACTATTACGCACGACGGGGCGATGAATTCGTCCTGCTCGCTCCGGAGCGTTGACGCCCAACCCCTTGCCCAGCCAACGAAGCCAGACCCGCGAGACGCTTCTCTTCGACGACAACGCCACCGCTGCGCAACTCTACGGCGAGGGCGACCGGACGTTGAAGATCCTCGAGCAAGAGCTCGGTGTCGTCGCGCATGCGCGCGGCAACGAGGTGCGGCTCGTGGGTGGGCCCGACGCCGTGTCCCAGGCGCGCAAGGTCCTCGAAGAGCTCTACGGCCAGGTCCGCGGCGGCCGCACTCTCGACGGGCGCGACGTTCGCGACGCGGTCCGGGTCGTCGCGCAGCAGCCCGACGTCGACCTGTCGAAGGTCTACCAGAACGTCCTGTCCGCCGTCGGCTCCCGTCATCGGATCGCAGCCAAGAACCTCTCGCAGCGGCGCTACATCGAGCTGATGCAGGAATACGATCTGGTGTTCTCCGTCGGCCCGGCGGGCACGGGCAAGACCTACCTCGCCATGGCCATGGCGGTGGCCGCGCTGAACCGCCACGAAGTTTCGCGCGTCGTACTGACGCGGCCCGCCGTCGAAGCGGGCGAGCGCCTCGGCTTCCTGCCCGGCACGATGGCGGAGAAGGTGAACCCCTATCTGCGTCCGCTCTACGACGCGCTCCACGACATGATGGATTTCGAGAAGGCGGGGCGCCTGATCGAGCGGGGCGTGATCGAGGTCGCGCCGTTGGCCTTCATGCGCGGACGCACTTTGAACGACGCCTTCGTGATCCTCGACGAGGCGCAGAACACGACCCGCGAGCAGATGAAGATGTTCCTCACGCGGCTCGGCTTCAGCGCTCGGGCCGTCGTCACCGGGGACATCACCCAGATCGACTTGCCGGACGAGCGCGAGAGCGGCCTCGTGGAAGCGACGACCATCCTGCAAGACATCGATGCCATCGGCTTCATGCAGTTCAGCAAGGCGGACATCGTTCGCCACCCCCTGGTGCAGTCGATCGTCCACGCCTACGAGTGCTTCAACGAGAAGTCGTCCGGCCCCGGCGGGAAGCCCTCGGGCCCCGGCGGGAAGCCCTCGGGCCCGGACGGGAAGCCGTCTGGCCCACGCGCTGGATCGGACGACACGGAGCGATGACCGTCCGGTTCGTGGGGCCGCCGGACGATGCGGCTCTGCCTCGGGTGGATGGGAAGCTCCTGCGCGAGCGCGCTCGCGGCGCCCTCGCCGCCCTGGGCCACTCGCGTTCGGAACTCTCGCTGACCCTGACCGACGACGCGGGCATCGCCGAGTTGAATCAGACCTGGCGCGGGAAGCCTGGCCCGACGGACGTCCTGTCCTTCTCCTTGTTCGAGGGAGACCACACGGAGCATCGCGGCGCGTTGCTCGGCGATGTCGTCATCGGCCTGGCCCAGGCCGCCCGCCAGGCCCGTGCCGGCCACCGCGGCCTCGATCGCGAGCTCGCACACCTCGCCATCCACGGGATCTTGCACCTGCTGGGCCACGATCACGAGAAGCCGGATGAGGCGCGCCTCATGCGAGCCGAAGAGCGCCGGCTACGACGCGCGGTCGGCATCGCGCGAACGGGGGTGGGGCGATGAGCCGGGCCCGCTTCCTCTCCGGACGTTCCGGGTGGTTGCTGGCCTACGCGGTCGCGACCTTCCTCAGCTTCCCGCATCCGATCGGCGAGCGGGTCCTCGACCTGGGCTTCGTCGTGGGCTGGCTCGGGCCCGTGTTCCTGGCGCTCGCGGTGGCGGGGCTGCCGTCGGGCCGGGCCCTGCGGCTCGGCTTCCTGGCCGGCTGGCTCGCCCACACGGCGATCCTGCATTGGATCTATCACGTGACCGTGATCTACGGGCATGCACCGGTCTTCGTCGGCTTCCTCGCGCCGGCGGGCCTCGCCCTGTATCTCGCACTCTTCCCCGCGTTGTTCGCTGCCGCGTTCGCGAGCCTTCGACTCCCGCGCGCCGTGCTGCCCTTCGCCGGTGCCGCGCTCTGGGCGGTGAGCGATCACCTTCGGTCGTTCCTCTTCAGCGGGTTTCCGTGGGGCACGCTCGGCTACGCCCAGCATCTGAATGAGCCGTTGCTTCCCGTCGTGGCCTTCACGGGTGTGTATGGGTTGTCCTTCCTGACGGTCCTCGGCGGCCTGGGCGCCCTCGAAGCCGTGCGCGCGCGTGGCCGCGCTGCGACCTGGGCGGCACCCGCGCTCGTCCTGCTGGCGCACGGCCTCGGCGCGCTGACGCAAGGCGTCGGCGTGCTGGCTCCCGCCCCGACCGACTCGACCGGGCCCACGATTCGCATTGCAGCCATCCAGGGGAACATCGATCAGGGTGTGAAGTGGAGCCCCGAGTGGGCGGACCGGACGCTTCAGATCTACGAACGCCTGAGCCGCGCCGCCGCGCGCGAAGGCGCGGAGCTCATCCTGTGGCCCGAGACGGCGGTGCCGGGGTCGGTGAACCGGAACGAGGAGACACGCGCGCGGCTGGGCGCCCTCGCGGTCGAGACCGGCGCCACGCTCGTGGTGGGCGCCGTGGCGGTGGAGGAGAAGCCCGAGGGCGAACTCCGCCCGGGAGGCAGCCGCTTCCGCTTCTTCGACAGCGCGTTCGTGCTCGAGGGCGAAGCCGTCACCGAGCGCTACGACAAGGCACACCTGGTTCCCTTCGGGGAATACGTCCCGCTGCGCAACCTGGTGGGCCGCTTCTTCCAGGCCGTGGCAGCGGGCATCGCCGACGACAACGTGACCCGGGGCAGCGGCCCGCGTGCTGTCACGATCGGCCTCCCGGGCCGCGATGGCGTGACCGTCGGCGTGCCCATTTGCTATGAACTCATCTTCCCGGACCTCGTGAGGCGGTTCGTGCACGACGGCGCGGGCGTGTTGCTCGCGATCACCAACGACGCGTGGTACGGGCAAACCGGGGCCCCCCATCAGTTCCTCGCCATGACGGCCGTTCGATCCGCGGAGAACCGCGTGTGGACGGCACGGGCGGCGAACACGGGGGTGACGGCAATCATCGATGCGCAGGGGCGCGTTCGGGAGCAGACGGCCATCTTCGAGGAGGGGTTCCTCGTGGCCGACGTCCCGTTGCTGAACCCACCAGCGGGTGGGACGTACTACAGCGAGCACGGCGATCGGTTCGTCCACGCCTGCTGGCTTGCCGGCCTCGCGGCCCTCGTCGTATCGCGGCGTCGGGTGAGGCGCGAAGAAGGGGAGACCCGATGAGCGAGACAGCCCAGGGCTTGGACCCCGCCGAGCTTGCCGACCGGCTGCGCAGGCAGAAGGAACGGTTCGGCGAGCTCCGGGGGCGTCTTTGACGTCGAAGGGCTTCGCATCCGCGGCCAGGAACTCGAGGAGCAGTCGGCACAGCCCGACCTCTGGGAGGACCGCGAGCGCGCCGAGAAGCTGCTGCGCGAGAAGCGCTCCGTAGAGCGTGAACTCGAGGTCTTCGACTCGCTCTCCGAGGTGATCGAAGAGGCCGAGGTGCTGCTCGAACTCGCGGCCGAGGCCGACGACCCCGCCACCCGAACCGAAGCGGCCGAGAAGCTCGAACGCGCCGAGACGGACCTCGAGGAGGCCGAACTCCGCCGGCTGCTCGCCGGCGAACACGACGCGAGCAACGCCATCGTCTCCATCAACGCGGGCGCCGGCGGCACCGACGCTTGCGACTGGGCGGAGATGCTGCTGCGCATGTATCTGCGGTGGGCCGAGCGGCGGGGCTATAAGACCGAAATCCTCGACACCCAGCCGGGGGACGAAGCCGGCCTGCGCGGCGTGACCCTGAACGTCATGGGCGATTACGCCTATGGCTACTCGCGAACGGAAGAGGGCGTGCACCGCCTCGTTCGGATCTCGCCCTTCGATTCCCAGCATCGCCGCCACACGGCCTTTGCCAGCGTGTCGGTGCTGCCGGAGATCGACGACGACGTCGACGTCGAGATCGACGACAAGGATCTGCGGATCGATACCTATCGCGCAGGGGGCGCGGGCGGCCAGCACGTCAACAAGACGGACTCGGCGGTGCGGCTCACCCACGCGCCGACGGGCATCGTCGTCCAGTGCCAGAACGAACGCTCCCAGCACAAGAACAAGGCGTCCGCGATGAAGGTCTTGCGGGCGCGCCTCTTCGAATACTACACCCGGGAGAAGGAGGCGGAGATGGATGCGCTACGCGGCGAGAAGCGCGAGATCGGCTTCGGCAGCCAGATCCGCTCCTACACGTTGCACCCGGCCCAGCGCATCAAGGACCATCGCACGAAGCTCGAGATCGGCAACACCGAGGCGGTGCTCGACGGAGACCTCGACCCCTTCATTCGCGCGATGCTCCTCCACGAGGCAGCGGGCGGTCACTCGGAGAAGAAATGAGCGAACAGGAGCGAAAGGTCCGAGCCGAACGGTTGGAGGCGCTTCGCAAGGACGGCGTCGACGTGTTCCCGGCGCGTGTCGAGGGCTTCACGAGCCTCGCCGACGTGCGCGCGGCGCATGACGCGAAGGACGTCGAGACGCTCGAGGCGGAGGCGCCCACGACCGCGGTGGCCGGCCGCATCCTCGCGATCCGCTCCTTCGGGAAGCTGCGCTTCTGGCGCCTGGTCGAGGGCGGCGTGTCGCTCCAGGTGAGTCTGCGCAAGCAGGAGATGGAGGCCGACGCCTTTGCGCTCGGCAAACAGCTCGACGTGGGCGACTTCGTTCGGGTCGAGGGCCCGGTGTGGCGCACGAAGACCGGCGAGCTCACCGTGGACGCCCGCGCCATCACCGTGCTCGCCAAGAGCGTCCGTCCCTTGCCGGAGAAGTGGCACGGCCTTCAAGACCACGAGGCCCGGTTCCGGCAGCGCTATCTCGACCTTCTGGCGAACCCCCGCGCCCGCGAGATCGCCCTCGTGCGCAGCCGCGCGGTCACCGCCATGCGCAGCTTCCTCGACGGGCGTGGCTTCCTCGAGGTCGAGACGCCGGTCCTCCAGACGATCTATGGCGGGGCGGCGGCTCAGCCCTTCACCACCCACCACAAGCAGCTCGGGCAGGATCTCTTCCTGCGGATCTCCGACGAGCTGTACTTGAAACGGCTGGTGATCGGTGGCCTCGACCGGGTCTACGAGATCGGGCGCAACTTCCGGAACGAGGGAATCTCGAAGAAGCACAACCCCGAGTTCAGCATCATGGAGTGCTACCAGGCCTACGCCGACTACCACGACATGATGGATCTGACCGAGGCGATGCTGAAGCACATCGCGCAGGAGGCGGTGGGGAGTCTCTCCTTGCCTTATCAAGGGCAGACGCTCGAACTCGACGGCACGTGGCCCCGCAAGAGCATGCGCGACGCGATCCTCGCTGCCACCGGCATCGACATCCAGGCCGCCGAGGACGTCGATGGATTGCGCGCGGCCGTGCGCGAGCGCGGCCTCGACCCTGGCGATGCACCCACCTGGGCCGTGCTGGTGGACGAGCTGTTCAGCGACCACGTCGAGCCCGACCTCCAGCAGCCGACCTTCATCACGAACCACCCGGTCGCCCTGTCGCCGCTCGCCAAGGAGTCGCGCGAGGACCCACGCGTGGCGGAGCGATTCGAGATCTACATGGCCGGAATGGAGATCGGGAACGCCTTCAGCGAACAGAACGACCCCGGCGTGCAGCGCGAGCGTTTTGAGGCTCAGCAGAAGGCCGCCGCCGAGGGCGACGCCGAGGCACACCCGATGGACGAGGATTTCCTGCGCGCCCTCGAGCACGGCATGCCGCCGACCGGCGGCCTCGGCATCGGCATCGGGCGCCTTGCGATGGTGCTCACCGACACCGCTTCGATCCGAGAGGTGAAGCTCTTCCCGCACATGCGACCGCAGGCGCCGGGTGATGGCGACGACGGCGGCGAGGGCGACGCCTAGATGTCTGGGAGCCTCGGCATCCTGGCCGCCGCCATCTGGGACGGCCTGACGGCCGCCAGTGGCACGTTGGCCCTGTCGTTCATCGTGGCGCTCGCGCTGTCGTTGATCGGCATGAGCGTCGTATTCCTGACGTCCGCCGTGGTGGTGCTCGATCGCTTCGCTCGCACGGCGCGAGACCCGCGCTGGATCGGTGCGGCGGCCGTGGGTTGGGCGCTCTTCGGCGGCGCCGTGGCGATGCGCAGCCTCACGCCCGATGCCCTGGGGATCGAAGCCGACCCGGACGCCATGCGGCGTTGGGCCGCGCTCTACGGCGCGGGTGGGACGTTGCTGGCCATGGGGGTCGTCTGGCTTGGGCTCCACCGCCTGCGCCCGGCGGTCCTGGCCGGCGCGACCTGCGTCACGCTGTCGGTGGCCTTCGGCCTGGGGACGTCCGGCGCCGGGCGTCACGGGGCCCTGATCCTCGCGACGTTGCTTGCGGTGTGCACAGGCCTCTTCTTGCGGCGTCGTCGAGTGCGAGCCGGCGGCGAGCCGGGGGGTGAACGGTTCGCCTTCGTCCTGGCCGCGGTGGTCGCCGCCTTCGCCGTCGTCTCCTTCCTCTTGCCGACGCCGCAGTTCGGGATCGCCGCAGCCGGCCTGATCCTGGGCTCCCTCGTGGTGAACCTGATCCTGCTCGGCTTGCTGCCGCTGGCCGTCGCCGGCTTTGCGGGCCTGGGCGGCAGCATCGAATGGTTCGTGGGGCTCCGCTACCTCTTTGCCAAGCGCCGGCAGACCTTCATCTCGGTGATCAGCATGATCTGCGTCGGCGGCGTCGCCACGGGGGTGTGGCTCATCATCACCGTGCTGTCGGTCATGAATGGCTTCGCCGGCGTCTGGCGCGACGAGGTGATCGGCAACCGCGCCCACTTCACCATCCACAGCCACACGGGTCGCTTCGGTGGCTATGACGAGGTGCGCGAAAAAGTGGAGGCGGTGGCCGACGTGCGCGCCGCCTCCCCCTTTCTCGACGCGGAAGGCATGGTGCGAGGGGAGGGCGGCCAGATCGTAGGCGTGCGCCTGCGTGGCATCGACCCCGAACACATCTCAGCCGTCGGCGAGCTGGAAGGCGCCGTCAGCGAGGGTTCGCTCGAGGATTTCGCGCCGCGCGCCATCGACGGCGGCGCGCCCGTTCCGGGCATCGTGATCGGCCACGTCCTGGCGACCAACCTGGGCTTCCAGGTCGACGACCCGATCCTCGTGATCTCGCCCTTTGGTGGGCCGCAGACGCCGCTCGGCCCCGCGCCGCGCCTGAAACGCTTTCGCGTTTCCGGCGTCTTCAAGTCGACGCTCCTCCAATACGAGCAGGTCTTCACCTACGTCGACCTCGATGCCGCCCAGGATTTCCTGCGCGAGGCCGACGTGGTCGAAGGCGTGCTCGTGCAGGTCACCGACTACCTGCGTTCCCAACCCGTCGGCGATGCGACCCAGGGCGTGCTCGGCTCGCCGTTCTACACCGTGGATTGGAAGCAGTTCTTCCCGTCCTTCTTCCAAGCCTTGAAGACCGAGCGCGTGATGATGTTCGTGCTGCTCACGATGATCATCGTCGTGGCGGCGTTCATGATCGTCGCGACGCTCATCATGCTGATCATGGAGAAGTCGAGCGACATCGCGATCTTGAAGACCATGGGCGCCGAGGATGCGGTGATCGAACGCATCTTCGCCATCGAGGGGACCCTGATCGGGCTCGTCGGCACGGGGCTCGGCGTCGTGGCGGGCGTGATGGTGACGACCCAGCTCGACTGGATCCAACGCTGGGTCGAGACCCTCTTCGGCATCGACGCGCTGCCGCAGAACGTCTACCCGCTGTCGCACTTCCCGTGGGAGTTCGATCCGGTGCAGATCTCGGCGGTCGTGACGCTCTCGATGGTGCTCTCGCTCGGAGCCACGTTGCTGCCGAGCCGGCAGGGCGCGCGCCTCGACCCGGCGGAGGCGCTCCGATATGAGTGAGCCCCTGCTCGAGGTTCGCAACCTCTCCAAGACGTTCACGACGGAGCAGGGCGACCTCCCGGTGCTCTCGGGCGTGAACCTGTCGCTCCAGCCGAGCGAGCGCGTCGCGATCGTCGGGCAATCCGGCGTTGGCAAGTCGACCTTGCTCTACATCCTCGGCGCTCTCGACCGACCGACCGGCGGCGAGGTGCGCTTCGAGGGCGAGGATCTGTTCGCGAAGTCGCGCGAGGCGCTCTCGCAGTTTCGCAACCACTCGCTCGGGTTCGTGTTCCAGTTCCACCACCTGCTGCCCGAGTTCGATGCGCTCGAAAACGTGATGATGCCCGGACGGATTCGCGGCATGGCGCGCAGCGAGCTCTCGGACCGGGCGCGCGAGATCCTGGGCGAGGTGGGCCTCGCCGCCCGGCTCCACCACAAGGTCGGCAAGCTCTCGGGCGGCGAGCGCCAGCGGGTCGCGGTGGCGCGGGCGCTCGTGCTCAGCCCGTCGCTGCTGCTCGCCGACGAGCCCACGGGGAACCTCGATGCCGAAACCGGCGAGCGGATCGAGGCCTTGCTGCTGTCGATGAACGCCTCGCGGGGCACCGCGATGGTGGTGGTGACCCACAACGAGCGCCTGGCCGACGAGCTCGGCCGCTGTGTCACCCTGCGAGCGGGGACGCTCTAGGCGAGGCCTGGCCCGACCCCGCAGCCGATGGGCGGGTTCCGTCACAAACATCCGGAAAACAAGGGAAAAGAGGCGGCGTTGCGGTTGCCGCTCGAAGGGCGTTGCCGTTAGAATCGGCCCTCGGCGGCCGGCTCGTCCGGCCGCAGCGGCCGCGCGGCCGCACTCCGGGGGAAGAGCTTGCAGCGCAGCCGCATTGCCAGGGCCTGGTTCGCCGCCGTGTGCGCCGCGTTCGCATTTGGCAGTGGCTTGGCGGCGCAGGCCCAGGTGCCCGCGGCAGCGGGGGAGCCCGCGGCGTCGGCACCCGATGCGATCCGCGTCCTGGTGGCTGTGACACCGTTCCGGATCCACAGCGCGCAGCCTCTCGGCTACCTCGAGCAATCCCTTGCCAATCTGCTGTCGTCCCGCCTCGAAGCCAGTGGCCGCATCCTGGTCGTCGACTCGGTGATCGTGCGCGAGGCGCTCGTCGACTATGCGGCCGGCGAACTGAGCGGGGTCGCCCTGCGAAGGCTCGCCCTCGAACTCGGCGCCGACTACGTCGTGAGCGGGAGCCTCACGGAGCTTGCCGGTCATTTCAGCCTCGACGTCCAGGTGACGCCCGTCGAATCCGACGCCGCCAGCGAAACCATCGTCTTCACCGCCGCCAGCGAAGACCAACTGCTCGATCGGGTCAACGAACTCGCCGACCGTCTGGTCGCCAACCTGGCGGCGGAAACCCGCGGCCTGGTGAAGGAGGTCCGGATCGAAGGCGAGGAAGCGCTCCCCAGGAGCCCGCGCAGCGGCCTCGGCACCCGGGTCGGCGAACTCTACGACTCGTCGACCGCCGAGCTCGACCTCGTCTTCCTACGAACACTCCCCGGCGTTGCCACTGCGACCCTGGAGGCCGAACGCGAATCCGACGGCATTCGTGTGCTGTTCCGCATCGTCCCCGAGTCGAGTTTGTTCGGCGTGACGCCCGGCGTGGCCGACACCCCGGACGAAGACGTCGCGCTCGTCTACGAGATCCGCGTGCGGGGCAACCGCCGCATCGAGGCCGACGCCGTGCGCGCGCGCATCGCGCTCCGGCCCGGTGACCCCTACCAGGCCGGGCAGATCGCCCAGGACGTCCTCCAGGTCTATGGCCTCGGCTTCTTCAAGAACGTGCAGGTCTTCAGCGAGGAGACCGACGACGGCTGGATCGTGATCTTCCAGGTGGAGGAGAACCCGGTCGTCCGCCGCGTCTCGATCACCGGCAACGATTCCGTAGACGGCGACCGCATCCGCGACGCGTTGACCCTCACCACGGGCTCGACCCTCGACTATCCCCTGCTGCTCGAGAACCGTGCGCGCATCGAGGCGCTCTATCGCGCCCAGGGCTACTACCTTGCGAAGGTGACCTACGAGATTGACACGATCTCCGAGGGTGCCGTCGCCATCAACTTCGACGTCGACGAAGCCAACAAACTGCGCCTGACCGGAATCGTGTTCGAAGGCAACACCGCCTTCACCACCGACGAACTCCGCAAGGGCATGAAGACCAAGCCCTGGAGCTGGCACTCCTACGCGTCGCGCTACCTCACCAACGCGGGCACGTACTCCGAGCCGATCTTCCTGCAGGATCTCCGCAGCGTCGAAGACCGCTACGCCAACAAGGGCTACATCCATGTCGAGGTCCACGAGCCCGTGATCGAGACCTCCCTCCAAGGCCTGCTCGTGCGCGTCGAGATCGTCGAGGGCGACCGCTACGACACGGGCAAGATCGATGTGGCCGGCGACGAGTCGATCGACCTCGACTCCCTGCGCAGGAAGCTGAACCTCAAGGAGGAGGACATCTTCAACCGCGCGGCCCTCACCGCCGATGTCGAGGTCCTGACCCGCCACTACACCGACCGCGGCTTCTATTTCGCGAGCGTGAACCCGCGCACCAAGGTCGACGACGAAGGCAAGCTGATCGACGTCGTCTTCCAGGTGGAGAAGGGCCCGCTCTACTTCGTCCGGGAGGTCGAGTTCGTGGGCAACACGAACACGGTCGACCCGGTGTTGCGCAAGCAGATGGACATCGTCGAAGGGCAGCTCTATTCGGCGCGTTCGATCAACATCTCGCGTGCCAAGGTCCAGCGGCTCGGCTTCTTCGAAGAGGTGAACCTCGAGCCGGTCCAGACGACCGAGCCCGAGCAGCTCGACCTCGAGGTCCGGGTGGTGGAGCGGCCCACGGGCTCGCTTTCCTTCGGGGCCGGGTTCTCGTCCCAGGACAAGTTCGTGCTGAACGGCAGCCTCTCCCAGTCGAACCTGTTCGGCCGCGGCTATGCGGTGCAGGCCTCCATGGACTGGGGCGGCCGTTCGAACCGCTTCTTCCTCTCGTTCTCGGACAACCACATCCGTGGCAGCGACTGGGGCATTCAGGGCACGATCTTCCGCACCCAGGTCGAGTTCGAGGACTTCGAGCAGATCCAGACCGGTCTCGATCTGACCTTCAGCCATGCCCTCGATCGCGTCGGCACTTCGCGCGGGTTCATCCGGTACAACTTCTCGTCTCGCGATCTCACGGAAGACGCGAACATCAACGCCTCGTCGCCGATCTTCCGACAGGTCCTCGGCGGCAGCCAGACGACGAGCCTGCTCGGCTTGTCCTTCCGCACCGACACCCGCGACGACCGTGTCGTCCCGACGCGCGGCCTGCAGGCCGCGGGCTCCGCCGAGTTCGCGGGGCTCGGCGGCTTCTCGCAGTTCCTTCGTCTCGAAGCGCGCGTCGCGAAGTACTGGCGCGCGCCCGAGTTCATCCCGTACTTTGGCGGGCGCTCCACCTTCTCGGCGACCTTCCGCAGCGGCTGGGCGATCCCGTTCAACGAGTTCGACGATTGGGACATCCCGGGCCAGTTCCAGACGGGCGTCGTCCCGATCGGCCTGCTCGAGGACGAGGTGAAGATCCTCGCGGACATCGATCAGGACATCGAGCTCCCGCTGACCGAGCGCTACTTCCTCGGCGGGCTGGGGACGTTCCAGCTCCGTGGCTTTCGCGCCCGTTCGGTGGGGCCGCGGCGCGCCGTATTGCGTCGCAGCACCAACATCCTGGGCGCCGGCAACATCTTCGCGCCCGTCGGCCGGGAGATCGTCACCGGCACGTGTCAGGACCTCCCGGTCGGCTCGCCCGGTGGGCCCGGCTTCGTCAACAACCAGGGCGATCAGGACGGCGAGTGCAACAGCCTCGACGACCGCAAGATCGACGATTTCGACGATCTCGACGAGACCGACGTGATCGGCGGAAACAAGTTCTTCTCGCTCTCCTTCGAGTACCGCTTCCCGATCTCGGAGCAGCTGGGCCTGCTCGGCATCGTCTTCTTCGACATGGGCAATGCCTTCTACGAAGGGCAGAGC
>JAFDDA010000159.1 GCA_019311105.1 Deltaproteobacteria bacterium | reverse complement strand
GGCGTCCACGACTCCGCGATCCCGGTCGAATTCAGCAAGGGCGAGTGGGGGCCGGGCCAGCACGAGATCAACCTGCGCTACGCCGAAGCCCTCGAGATGGCCGACCGCCACGTCGTCTACAAGCTCGCGGCCAAGGACATCGCGGCGGCGGCGGGCTGCTCTCTCACCTTCATGGCCAAGCTCGACGCGAAGCTCGCCGGCAGCAGCCTCCACGTCCACACGAGCCTCGTCGAGGCGACGAGCCGCTGCCCGGCACGCCCGCCAAGAGTTCGCCGCGCTTCCGCCACTGGCTCGGCGGCCTGCTCGCCCACGCCCACGAACTCGGTTGGTTCTTTGCACCGAACGTGAACTCGTACAAGCGCTATCAGCCTGGCACCTTCGCGCCGACGGGGATCGCCTGGAGCTGGGACAACCGGACCTCGGGCTTCCGCGGCGTGGGCGGCGGCGAGTCGCTGCGGGTCGAGTGCCGCATTCCGGGCGGCGATGCCAACCCGTACCTCGCCTATGCGGCGCTGCTGGCGGCGGGCCTCGATGGGATCGAGCGCGAGCTCGACCCGGGCGCGGCCTTCGAAGGCGACGTCTACGCCGCCGACGGCCTGGCCCAGGTTCCGCGCTCACTGCCCGAGGCGATCTCCGCACTCGAAGGCAGCGACTTCGCGCGCCGGGCGTTTGGCGACGCGGTCGTCGACCACTTGCTCCACTTCGCGCGCACCGAGCTGCGGAGCTTCGAATCGGCCGTGACCGACTGGGAGCGCATCCGCTTCTTCGAGCGAGGCTGAACCCTTGAGTCGGCCGCCGATCATCGGCATCACCGCCTATGGCCGGGAGTCGGGCCCGCGCGGGATGCAGTTCTCGCTGCCCACGGCCTACGTCGATGCGGTTCGCAGCGGGGGAGGGCTCCCCATCTTGTTGGCGCCGGGCGAGGCGGACGTCGGCGCCACACTGGACGCAGTGGACGGTCTGGTCTTCGCGGGCGGCGGCGACGTCGCCCCAAGCCGGACCGGCGGCGAGCACGAAACCAACTACGCCGTCGACTCCGAGCGCGATGGCTTCGAGTTCGAACTGTTGGGTGCGGCTCTCGAACGCGAGTTGCCCGTGCTGGCCATCTGCCGGGGCCTGCAACTCCTGAACGTCGCGCGCGGAGGCTCGCTCCACGCGCACCTGCCCGACGCCTTCGGCGATGCGGTGCCCCACCGCGTCGCGCCCCTCGACCCCGTCCCTCACCGGGTGGCCCTCGAGGCGGGTGTCGGGCTGGGTCGGCTCTTCGATTCCGGCGAGTTCGAAATCGAATCCTGGCATCACCAGGCCGTGGACCGCCTCGGTGAGGGGCTCCGGCCGTCCGCCTTTGCGCCCGACGGTGTCGTGGAGGCTTTGGAGCTGGAGGGCGCGCCTTCGGTGCTGGCCGTCCAGTGGCATCCGGAGCTTCAGCGCGAGCCCGGCTCACCGCAGCTCGGCCTCTTCCGTGGCCTCGCCGACCTCGCGCGAAAACGAGCGCGCTGATCCCGGCAGGCCCGCGACCTCCGCGGAAAGCCCGACCTCGGGTGGCAAGCGGCCGGCAACTCTCGCGTAGAGGGCCCCGATTCGTCCCTCGGAAACAGACCAAGAATGGGATTGCCCTTTAGCTGGTTCTGGTCGGTAACCGATACGACTACAACGGACGACTTCCGAGGTATCTGCACGGCATGAGTGCGCCGCTGCGCGTGACATACAGCACCCCCGAAGATCTGCGTCAGCAATACGAGACGCAGATTGCCTTGGGCGGATTGTTCATTCCGACGGTCTCGAACCTCGAGTTCCGAGAGTCGGTGCGTGTGGTGTTCAACCTCGAGTTCTGCAACGACCGCGTCGAGCTCGACGCGGAGGTCGTGAGCGTGGTCGAGCCCGAGCTCGCCGGCCCCGGCAACGAAGCGGGTGTGGCGATCCAGTTCACCGACACGGCGGAGAAGGTGAAGAAGCAGCTCGGGCCCTTCATCGGAGTGAACCAGGCCGACGAGCGCCGGCGCGCGCCGCGCCGTGTCGCGCGCGTCCCCGTGCTGATCGAACCGGACGACGGTAGGCGCCTCACGGGGCGCACGCGTGACCTGTCCCATTCGGGTCTGCTGGCCTCGATCGATGGGCCGCCCGTGGCCGTCGGGCGCACGGTGAAGATCACCCTCGACCATCCGACCTTCGACGAGAAGCTCTCGGTGTCGGCCCAGATCGTGCGCCATCTCGACGTCGAGGGAACGGTGACCGCTCTGGCTTGCGAGTTCCAGGTGCCCGCGGAGCGCGAGAAAGAGATCACGCAGTTCATCGACGACGTTCAGACCTCGGAGCACGGCCGTCGCCTGCGCGGCGTGAGCGGGGCGATCGGGGAGCTCGGCATCATCAACGTGATCCAGGTCTTCGGCGGCTGCACGCGCTCGGGAACGCTGACCGTGATTCGCGGTTATGAAGAGGGTCGGGTGGTGTTCGAAGACGGCCTCCTGCGCGAGGTGCGGCTCGGGCCGGTCCTCGGAGTGAAGGCGCTGGCCCGGATCGTCGGCTGGCGCGAGGGGAACTTCGAGTTCCACGCGCGGGTCGAGCCGAGCTGGGACGAGGTCGAGCCCTGTTCGCTCGATGCTTCGCTGCTCGAGGCCACGCGCCAGCAGGACGAGCTGGCTCGGGTCGAGCTCGCCTTCACCCCGGGCAGCCGCTTCAAGGTGGACCGCAAGAAGCTCGACATCGAACGAAGCGGGCTCTCGAAGCTCGAGGACTCGGTGGCCGAGCTGGCGGGCGCCGGCATGACCATGCGCCAGGTCCTCGACGTGATCCCCGAGTCCGACGTGGACATCCAGAAGGCTTTTGCGGCGCTCTCCGATCTCGCCTTGATCCGCGCCCGCGGCTGATCGACACTGCCTGCCCGCTCCGCCGGCATCCCGGTTTGGAGCGCGGGAGGTGGCCTTGTCCGATCAAACGAACTCAGGTGCCCGGCTCGCCGGGAAGAGTGCCCTCATCACCGGCGCGGGGAGCGGCATCGGCCGCCAGGCGGCCCAGATCTTTGCGGCCGAGGGCGCGAGCGTGATGGTGGCGGATCGCGACACAACGGGTGCGGCGGAGACCGTCGAGACCATCCGTTCGGCGGGCGGCGTCGCCGACTCGGTAGGGGTCGACGTGTCGAAGGCCGCAGAGGTCGAGGCCGCCGTGGCCGCCACCGAGCGTGAGTTCGGCGCGCTGCACGTCGTCTTCAACAACGCCGGGATCTTCCCTGGAGCCGACGGCTCGCCCGTCGACACGCCCGAAGACGTCTGGGATCAGGTGATGGACGTGAACCTGAAGGGCGTCTTCCTGGGCTGCAAGTACGCGATCCCGGCGCTCCTGCGGGCAGGCGGCGGCTCGATCGTGAACACCGCCTCGTTCGTCGCCGTGATGGGTGCTGCCACTTCGCAGATCGCTTATACGGCGAGCAAGGGGGGCGTCCTCGCGATGACCCGCGAGATCGCCGTCGAGTACGCGCGCCAGGGGATCCGCGCCAATGCGTTGTGCCCGGGCCCGGTGAACACGCCGCTTCTCGAAGAGTTGCTGGCCGACCCGGCGGCACGCGCGCGGCGCTTCGTGCACCTCCCGATGGGCCGCCTCGCCGAAGCCCACGAGATCGCCCGCGCCGCGCTCTTCCTCGCCTCCGACGACTCCTCCTACGTGAACGGAACCACCTTCCTCGTAGACGGAGCCATCACCAGCGCCTACGTAACCCCCGAATCTTGACGGAGGGGACGGTTCTATTTCTTGACGGGCGACGCCCGTCAAGAAATAGAACCGTCCCCTCCGTCAGCGGGTCTCTACTGGGTCAGTTCGTCGATGAGCTCGAGGTCGACGATTTCTCGGCGGACGAGGCGGCCGCCGTCGAAGTAGCTCTTCACGTCGGGCTCGCCGTCCCCGTCGAGGTCGTCTTCGCGTCGGACGACGAAGCCCTCGGGGTCGAAGAACTCGACGCGGTCGAGGTGGCCGTCGTCGTCGGTGTCGCGCGACTCGGAGACGAGCATACCCCGCTCGTAGAGGAAGAGCCTCTCGCTGCGGCGGTCGCCGTCGCGATCGACTTCGATGCTCTCGACTTCCCCGCCCGCTGCGAAGGTCATGTGGAGGTCCGGCCAGCCAAGCCCCTGGCGATCCTCCCAGAGGTGGCGCCGCGCCGTGCCGACGTAGCCCTGCCAGCGGTCGAGGGTGCCGTCGCCATCGCTGTCTTCTTCACGCAAGACGGGCACGTTGGCCCCGCTCGAAAACCAATAGCGAGCGAGGGTTCCACCGGTCGGCCCGAAGTAGGCACGGACCTCGAACGGCCCGGGCCCGAGGCTGGCGGCGAGCCGCTCGGCATGACCGCCCGGGTTCAGCATCACCGTCGAACGGAGGTTCTCGAGCGCCTGGGCGGGAGGCGCCCGCCCGGCGGAATCGAGGACCAACAGGGCTGCGAGCAACTCGTCGCGGCGGCTGCGCTCCTCTGAGAGCATCTGCTCGGCCACCGAGCGCTGGACCGCCGTCAGCTGGGGGTCGAGATCTCCGCTGCGCTCGAACTGCGGGTCTTCGCCGAGGAGCTCGCGCGCCATGGCGAGCGTCAGCTCGGCCTCCTGCACATAGGCGCGCACGTTCGGGTCGAAGGGGTCGATCTCCGCAGCACGATGGAAGGATTCGAGGGCTTCGTTCAAACGCCCGGTGGCCAAGCGCGCCCGGCCTTGCTCGAGGGCTTCCGCGATTCGCACCGAGAGCCCCGGGAAGAGGGCGCGCACGGTCGAAGCAGGCCAGGCGTCGAAGCGGGCGGCGCGAGAACCCAGTGCGTCCTTCACTTCGGCGCGATCGAGGACCTGTTCGAGCGCGCGCCCGATCGGCAGCTGGATGCAGTGCTGCGGCGGTGGGATCCACTCCACGTGGCGCACCCGATCGGGCGCTGCCACCACACCGTCTGGCGCCGCCGCCGCGAGGCGGATCCACGCGAGCGAGAACGGCCCGTCCTTCTCGTTGTCTCCGCAATAGGCGCGATCGATCCGCAGCGAGAGGACCGCGCGCGGTGCCAGCTGGCGGAGCAGCGCCTGCACATCGCCCAGGGTCGCCGGGTCGACGGTCACGACCTCGGCATCCGGCAATCGGATGTGCAGCCTGCGCAACAAGGCGGCCACGGCCTCGCCCCCGGGCCAGCCCCCCTCGATGCGGGGCGTCCGCCCGCGCAGGGATTCGGGCGGCGGGATCACCACCAGGAGCCCCTTGCTGGGTGCATCGAGAACCCGATCCGGCGGCAACGGTGGCGGCGGATCGACCGCATCCGCCCGCGCACGCTGTTTCTGGGCCTCTGCCAGGCGCCCGAGGTCTTCCAGGACCACGGCCATCAGTCGCCGCGCTCGCGCGTTGTCGGGGTCGACGGCGAGCGCGGCATCGAGCGCGTGCTCGGCGGACTCGTGCCGCCCCTGCGAGCGGAACGAGAGCGCATAGCTGATTTGATGGCGTGCGTATCGCTGGCGAGCCTCATCGCTCGGGCCGGTGTCGCGCGGCGGTGGCTTCGGGCAGCCGAGCAGGGCAAAACTCAACAGCAAGCCCCACAACAGGGCAGGGCGGGCCGAGCGAAGTGCTGAGGGGGGCATGGGCATCAGCGGCGGATCAGGGTGTCGTCTCCGAAGAGCGCATCGTTGCGTTCCGGATGATCGAGGTTGTAGTGGAGCCCGCGGCTCTCCTCGCGCCGGATGGCCGACTCGATCACCAGCTCGGCGACCGTCGCGAGGTTGCGCAGCTCGATCAGGTCGGGTGTGACCTTCACGTTCCAGTAGTACTCGGTGATCTCGTCCTGGAGCAGGCGGATGCGATGGCGTGCGCGCTCGAGGCGGCTATCGCTGCGCACGATGCCGACGTAGTTCCACATGAAGCGGCGGATCTCGTCCCAGTTCTGGGTGATGACGACGGCCTCGTCGCTCTCGCTCACGGCGCCGCTCCGCCAGGGTGCGACGCTGCGCGCCATGGGCCCCACCGAGTCGAGGCGGCGGACACTCTCGCGCGCCGCGGCATCCGCGAAGACGCCGGCCTCGAGCAACGAGTTCGAGGCGAGCCGGTTCGCGCCGTGCAGCCCGGTGCAGGCCACCTCGCCCGCGGCGAACAGGTTCTGCACGTCGGTCTCGCCCGAGAGGTCGGTGCGGATCCCTCCGCAGCAGTAGTGCGTCGCGGGCACCACCGGGATCGGGTCGCGCGTGGCGTCGATCCCGAGCTCGAGGCAGCGCTCGTAGATGGTGGGGAAGCGCTCGCGAATGAAGTCGGCCTCCTTGTGCCAGATGTTCACCGTGACGTAGTCGTCGCCGGATCGCTTCAGCTCCGTGTCGATGGCGCGCGCCACGATGTCGCGTGGCGCGAGCTCGGCCATCTCGTGGTAGCCGGCCATGAACGCGTTGCCGCTCTGGTCGAGCAGCCGCGCGCCCTCGCCGCGCAACGCCTCGGTGATCAGGAACGAACGCGCCTCGGGGTGGAAGAGGCAGGTCGGATGGAACTGGATGAATTCCATGTTCGCGATGGTCGCCCCCGCCCGGTACGCCATGGCCACGCCGTCGCCACTCGCGATGTCGGGGTTCGTCGTGTAGAGGTAGACCTTCCCGACGCCGCCCGTGGCCAGCAGGGTCACGCGGGCCTGGCAACGCTCGATCTCGCTCGTCTCGATGTCGAGGACGTAGGCCCCAAGGCAGCGGTTTGGCCCGTCGATGCCCGCCTTGCCCGAGGTCAGCAGATCCACCGCCATGTGGTCTTCGAGCATCGTGACGTTCGGGTGCCCGCGGACGGCCGCGATGAGTGCCGTTTCGATCTCGCGGCCGGTGGCGTCGGCGTGGTGCAGCACGCGGCGCTCGGTGTGGCCCCCCTCGCGCCCGAGGTCGAACTCGTGGCCGGCGAAGATCCCCGGCGCATGCCCGGGCGCCCCTTCCTTCTTGTCGAAGTCGACGCCGATCTTCACCAGCGCCTCGATCATTTCGGGCCCGCGCTCGACCACGAAGCGCACGGTGTCTTCGCGGCACAGGCCGGCGCCGGCGCCGAGCGTGTCCTGGACGTGGGCCTCGAAGGAGTCGGGCTCGGCCACCACGGCGGCGATCCCACCCTGGGCCCAGTTGGTCGAGGAGTCGACGGCGCGCTTCTTCGTGATCACGCACACG
>JAFDDA010000012.1 GCA_019311105.1 Deltaproteobacteria bacterium | reverse complement strand
TCTTCGAAGGCTACGGTGCGATGGTCGACTGGCCCGGCTGCAGCTTCTGGCGCGAGTTGATGGACCACTACCCCGATGCGACGGTGCTGCTCTCGGTGCGCGACCCGGGCCGCTGGCACGAGAGCGTCATGAACACGATCTACAACACCTTGACCGCGGAGATCCCGGCGGACGCACCCGCGTTCGTGAAGACGCACTTCACCATGGCGCGAAAGCTCATCCTGGAGGGGACGTTCGACGGCCGACTGGCCGACCGCGACCACGCCATCGCGGTCTTCGAGGCCCACAACGAAGAGGTCAAGCGCACCGTCCCCGCTGAGCGCCTGCTCGTGTTCGAGGCCTCCCAGGGCTGGGAGCCCCTCTGCCGCGTGCTCGGCGTCGACGTGCCGGCGGAGCCCTACCCCCGCGTCAACTCCACGGACGACTTCAAGCAGCGCATGCGAGCCATCGCCGAGGCGGCGAAGGCCCCGGCCGACCAGGGCTAGGAGCTGGCGCTCGCCTCGCCGGCTTCGAGTTTCACGAGCTGGATGTGGAAGAACCCGTAGAGCAGCACCTTCACCAGGTGCTGGCCCATGGAGCCGCCGAGCTTCGAGAGCGTCCGGCCGAACACCAGGAATTCGAGCAGGTGGGCCCCCAGCATGAGGACGAAGACCCCCTGCAGGATCCCGCCGAGCCCGCCCATGGGCACGAAGAACGAAATCGCCAGCACGACCCAGAGAATGTTCAAGACCTTCTGGCCGGTTCGCAGCATGTCGCTGTTCATGAGGACCTCCGCAATCGATTCGTGGGAACCCGTCGCGCATTCTACACGTCGTCGGCCCAGGCTGTGGCGGGTCGATACACGTCGTCGGCCCAGGCGGTGACGGGTCGATACACGTCGGGGAGCCCAAGCGGCGGTGGGTCGAGCCGACCTAGGAGCCGGCCCAGAGCCCGCGCTTCTTGGCCTTGGCCTGCTCCTCGGCACTGCTGAAGGGTTCGGTGAAGCGGCCCTCGCCATACTCCGTCCAGAACGTCGACCAGCCGAGCCGGACCATTTCGACGTTCACGTTGACTTCGCCGGCATAGATATAGGCGAGCAGGCGGCCGTAGTTGCCGCGCTGGCGAACACCCTTTTCTTCGAACAGCAGGTGGACGTCGCGGTTGCTCACCAGTTCGGCCAGCGCGTCGCGTGCCTCGGCATGGCCCGGGCGGCCTGCCTCGGGCGTGTCGATGCGGAGCATGCGGACCTGGTCGGTGAGGCTCCGGCACTCGACGTCGAGGGTGTCGCCGTCCACCACGTGGACGACCTTGCAGGGCCCGACCAGTTCCGAGCGAACCGCCTCGTGGGTGGCGTCGCCCGCGCCGAAGCGCCGCACCTCCCAACCCTCGTCCTCGCCGCCGCAGGCGAGCAGGCCGGCTGCGGCGAGCAACCCGGCTGCGATGGAGAATCCCTCGGAGAGCCGCATGTCTCCTGAGGTACGGGCTTCCCGAGGATCCGTCAACATCGAACCTGGGCGGGCGCATCCTGGCTCGGGCGCGGTCGCCGCCCGGCACGGGGCCGCCTAGGCTCCGGGCATGAAATCCCTGACCGAACACCTCACCTTCACCGTGCCCGAGCGGATGGGCTTCGTGAACGTTACCGGCGAGGTGGAGGCCCTGGTCGCGCGCAGCGGCGTGCAAGAGGGGCTCTGCCTGGTGAACGCGATGCACATCACGGCCAGCATCTTCATCAACGACGACGAGCCCGGCCTGCACCAGGACTATCGCGAGTGGCTCGAACGGCTGGCACCCTTCTCCCCCGAGGCCTACCGCCACAACCGCACCGGGGAGGACAACGGCGACGCTCACCACAAGCGCCAGATCATGGGGCGCGAGGTGGTCGTGGCGATCACGGAGGGGCGGCTCGACTTCGGGCCTTGGGAGCAGATCTTCTACGGCGAGTTCGACGGGCTGCGTCCGAAACGCGTGTTGGTGAAGATCATCGGCGAGTGAGCGCGCCGCTGAGGCGGCGGCTCCGAGGCGAAAACGGCTCTTTCGGTGCCCTTCTCCCACGCACGACCGCGTTCGACGTACAATCCCGAGCTACGACATCCGGAGAGGCACCATGAAGCGACGCGATTTCTTGAAGTCGAGCGGTACCCTGATGGCCGGCGGTTGGTTGGGCGGGAGCTTCCTGCAGACTGCGGGCGCCGGTGGCGCCGCGGTGGTGACGGGCCCGGGACCCTACGGTGCGCTCCAGGCCGCCGATGCGAACGGCATCATGCTGCCCCCCGGGTTCACCTCGCGTGTGATCGCCACGTCCACGAGCCTCGTCGCCGGCACGTCCTATACCTGGCATGTGTTCCCGGACGGCGGGGCGACCTTCAGCCTCGGGAGCGGCTACGTCTATGTCTCGAACTCGGAGTTCTTCCTGCTGCCCAACGGCGGCGCGGGCGCGATCGTGTTCAACCACCGCGGAGACATCGTGGATGCCTATTCGATCCTGACCGGGACGACCCAGAACTGTGCGGGCGGCGCCACGCTCTTTGGCACGTGGCTCTCCTGCGAAGAGTCACCCGGCGGCGCCGTCTGGGAGTGCGACCCGCTCGGCAGCGCCGCCATCAAGCTCGACGCCATGGGCTACTTCTCGCACGAGGCCGCCGCGCATGACCCGAACGACCTGGCGACCTTCTACCTGACTGAAGACCAAGGCGACGGCGGCTTCTACCGCTTCACCGCCGACGCGCCGCCGGACCTCACGAGCGGCCTCCTCGAGATCGCAGAGCTCGTCCCCGACGGGGGGGGGCCGAACGGGACCCTCGTCTGGCACGAGGTCCCGGACCCGAATCCCGGTGGGCAACAGACGCAGACCCGTCACCAGGTCGCCGCCTCCACCGGGTTCAACGGCGGCGAAGGCATCGTCTACTCGCAGGGCCGGTTCTACTTCACGACCAAGGGCGACGACCGCGTCTGGGCCTACAACCCGACGGATCAATCGGTGTGCGTCCATTATGACGCGGCCACCGACCCGGGCGCACAGCTCACGGGCGTCGACAACATCGCCGTCTCGCGTTGGGGAGACCTGTTCGTGGCGGAGGACGGCACCACCATGGAGCTCGTGCTGCTCTCCACCGAGGGCACGGCCTCCCCGCTGCTGCGCGTGGTCGGTCAGGACCATTCCGAACTCTGCGGGCCCGCCTTCGACCCGTCTGGGAAGCGCCTCTACATCAGCTCCCAGCGCGGCGGCGTGGCCCGCGCGGGCATCACCTACGAGATCACCGGGGCCTTCCGCCTCGGGATGGGCTGCTAGGCGCGCTCGCTACGCTGCAGGCTCGAGGTCCGCGACCACCGGCGCGTGATCGCTCGGTGTCAGGCCCTCGACCTTCTTGCGCCAATCGCGGTCGATGCCGACCTCGCGGACGCGGCTCGCCACGGCGCGCGTGCCCAGCAGGAAGTCGATCCGCAGCCCCTGCTTGCGGTGAAACGCGCCGCCCCGGTAGTCCCACCACGAGAAGGCCCCGTCGTCGGGGTGGGCGTCGCGGAAGAGATCGCTGAAACCCCAATCGAGCAGACGGCGGACGCGTTTGCGTTCTTCGTCGGTGTGGAAGACGTGGCCTTCGTGGCTGGCCTCGTTCCATGAGTCGAGAGCGGTGGGGACGACGTTGAAGTCACCGCACAGCACGGCGGGGCTCGTTGGGTCGAGGCGGCCCTCGAGGTGCACAGACAGGTCGTCGTACCACGCGAGCTTCTTGGGGAAGTCGTCGTGGCTCGTGCTCTTGCCGTTCGGCACGTAGACCGTCGTGAAGTCGATGGCGTCGCCGCCTTCGCCCACCCGCGCCGAGAGCAGCCGGGCGCCGAAGTCGTCCTGGCCCGGCAGACCGCGTTGCAGCTCTTCGATCGGCAGCTCACCGCGGGTCAGGATCGCGACGCCGTTCCAACTCTTCTGGCCGTAGCCGAGCACGCGGTAGCCACAGGCTTCGATCTCTTCGAGGGGGAATTCGGCGTCGGGTGCCTTCAGTTCCTGCAGACCGACCACATCGGGTTGGCGCTCGCGCAGCCAGTGGCTGACGAACTCGAGGCGCGCACGGATCCCGTTCACGTTCCAGGTGGCGATTCTCATGGCGGCAGTCTAGTCGAGGCCGATCCGGTGGTGAGGGCCAGCGGGGATATGTCCGTAACTATTTGGAATTGCTATATTTTCTTTGGATGAATCGGGTCTTGGAGTTGCTGGAATTCCGATTCGAACGTATGTTCCGAACGCTCGTTCGAATGCTGGCTTCGGCCGGCGCGCCCAGCTCGGGCGAGCGGAGCCCCAGCCATGACCGAGGCCGAGAGAGTCACCGCCAGCCCGGCTGCCGCCCCCATCGCGACCGATGGGGCGCCCCGCCGCCGCAACCCCGAAGACACCAAGGAGCGCCTGCTCGACGCGGCCGAACGACTCTTCGCCGACCGCGGCTTCGAGGGTGCGTCGCTTCGCGCCGTCACCCAGGCTGCGGGGACCAGCGTCTCGGCCGCGCACTATCACTTCGGATCGAAGGAGGCGCTGCTCGTCGCCACGATCCGGCGCCGCACCGAGCCCGTGATCAAAGCACGCGCGGCACAGCTCGACGCCCTCGAACGCCGCGCAGGCGGCGCAGCGTTGCCCCTCGAGGAGGTGCTCGAAGCCTTCCTGCGCCCGATCTTCGCCGAGCGCGCGCGCCCCGACCGAGGCGACGACTTCCGCCGCATCGCGGCTCGGCTCTTCTCCGACCCGCCGCCCATCATCGCCGCCCTGAAACGGGAAGTCTTCGGGCGAACGGCGGCCCGCTTCCTCGACGCCCTGGCCCGCGCGCTGCCCGACAAACCGCGCCAGGAGATCGCTCTCGACTTGCAGTTCCTGGTCGGCGTGATGGTCCACGTCACGGCCGGCCATCTCGAAGACTTCCCCACGCCCGACGGGTGGCCGAGCCTGAGCGGCCTCCCGGACGAGGTCGTCCTCGACCGCATGATCCAATTCGTCGCAGCTGGCCTGCGCGCCCCAGCCCGGAGCCATTCATGAAGAACCGAGCCCGCATCGTCGCCCCGATCCTGATTCTGCTGCTGGGGTTTGTCGCCGTCTACGCGCTCAGGGCGTTCCGTCCCACCATCGAAGCGAAGCCCGTGGAGATCGTCGCGCCGCGGGTGCGGGTCGTGCTGGCGGAGCCGAGGGACGTCGAGATGCGCGTGCGTACCCAGGGGACGGTGGTCCCGCGGACGGAGAGCGATCTGATCCCCCAGGTGGCTGGCGAGGTCGTCTGGATCTCGCCGAGCCTCGTGTCGGGTGGCTTCTTCGAGAAGGGCGACACGCTGGTCCGCATCGATCGCGGCGACTACGAACTCGAACGTCGGAGCGCGGCGGCGGCGCTGGCGCGATCCCAGAGCGAGCAGCACCGGGCCGAAACCGAGCTCGATCGTCAGCGGCGACTCAAGGAGCGCGGCGTGACGGCGCAGTCGCGCATCGACGATGCCGAAAATTCCTACGCCGTTACAGACGCCGTCGTGCGGGAGGCCCGGGCGCGTCTCACGCGGGCACAGCGAGACCTGGCCCGCACCGAATTGCGTGCGCCCTTCGAAGGTCGTGTGCGGAGCAAGGACGTGGACGTAGGCCAGTTCGTGAATCGCGGGGCTGCGATCGCGACGCTCTATGCCGTCGATTTCGCCGAAGTGCGGCTGCCGCTGCCCGACCGCGAGCTGCGCTGGATCGATTTGCCCTTCGATCTCGGTGGCGATGCGGCTCTGACAGAAGGTCCGCGTGTGACCCTGCGGGCAGAATTCGCTGGCAGAGATCGGGAGTGGACGGGCCGCATCGTTCGCAGCGAAGGTGAGATCGATCCGCGAAGCCGCATGGTCCACGTGGTGGCCACGGTCGAAGACCCCTACGGTCGCCACCGCAGTCAGAACGGCGGCGCCCCCCTGGCGGTCGGGCTGTTCGTCGAAGCAGAGATCGCAGGCCGTATCGTGCCCGACGCATTCGTGCTGCCCCGTGCCGCGTTGCGTGTCGACGCGGGAGGGGAGGGGGACCGCCTTCACGTGGTGGACGCGGAGGGCCGCCTTCACATCCGCAGCGTTGAGGTGCTGCGCTCCGACCACGAAGTAGTCGTGATCGGCGCCGGCTTGGTGGCGGGCGAGCGCGTCTCGATCTCGCCGATCGCGGCGGTGGTGGATGGGATGCCGGTGCGAATCCTCGACGACGCCGAACCTGTCGCGAATCCGGTCGCCGCCCCGCCGGCCACTCCGGCCGCAGGGGCAGGTGGCGCGGAGGGCCGTTCATGAGCCGGATCATCGCGTGGTTCGCAGAGAACGACGTCGCGGCCAACCTGGTGATGGCACTGATGATCGTCGGTGGGCTCGCGTCACTCCCCAGCATCAACCAGAAGAGCTTCCCTGACATCAACGTAGAGCTGGTGAGCATCGGCGTTGCCTTCCTCGGTGCCTCGCCCGAAGAAGTCGAGGAAGGTGTATGCATCCGGATCGAAGAGGAGATCCAAGGGATCGAGGGCATCGACGAGCTCACCTCGACGGCCGCCGAGGGCAACTGTGGCGTCTCGGCCCGGCTGATCCAGGGCTACCCGGTCGACCGCGCCCTCGACGAGATCAAGAACGCTGTGGACGGGATCAGCACCTTTCCCGTGGACACCGAAGAGCCGGTGGTCAGCCACTTCTCGATGCGCCGCAACGCGCTCCAGATCGCGCTGCACGGCGACGTGTCGGAGCGGTCGCTCAAGATCTTCGGCGAGCAGGCGCGCGACCACATCTCGGCCTTGCCGGGCGTTACGCAGGTCACGCTGCTCTCGGTCCGGCCCTACGAACTCGCGATCGAAGTGCCCGAGGAGGCGTTGCGCCGGCACGGCCTGACCTTCGACGATGTCGTGCGCGCCGTGCGGGTCGGCTCCCTCGACCGCCCCGGCGGTTCTCTCAAGACCTCGTCGGGTGAAGTACTGCTTCGCACCAAGGGGCAAGCCTACACCGGAGAAGACTTCGAGAAGATCGTCGTTATGACGCACCCCGACGGCACGCGCCTGATGCTCTCCGACATTGCGCGTGTGGTCGACGGTTTCGACGAGAACGAACAGTGGGCACGTTTCGACGGCGAACCTTCGGTGATGATCCAGGTCTTCCGCGTCGGCGACCAGAAAGTCCTCGATCTCGTCGAAACGGTGAAGGCCTGGGTGGCGCAAGCGGAAACGCAGTTCCCTCCGGGCCTCGGCGTCACGGTCTGGCGCGACGGAGCGCAGGTGCTGCGCGACCGCCTCGACATCCTGCTTTGGAATGGCCTCGGCGGTTTCGTCCTCGTCTTCGTCCTGCTGGCGCTCTTCCTGCGCTTCCGCCTCGCCTTCTGGGTCGCCATCGGCGTGCCGATCGCATTCCTCGGGTCGTTGGCACTCTTTTCACCCACCGGCATCTCCATCGACGCGATCTCGCTGTTTGCCTTCATCCTCGTCCTGGGGCTGCTCGTCGATGACGCCATCGTGGTGGGCGAGAACGTTCACCGGCACCAGGAGAAAGGGGAGGGCGCCCTCGGCTCGTCGATCCGTGGCACCCAGGAGGTCGCGACGCCCGTCATCTTCGGAGTGCTCACGACCGTCGCGGCGTTCTTGCCGCTGATCACCGCTCCCGGCCCGATGGGGCAGATCTTTCGCGCGATCGGTCTGGTCGTCGTCTTCTGCTTGTTCTTCTCCTTGGTCGAGTCACAGCTCGTGCTGCCGGCTCACCTCGGCCACATGAAGATCGATGACGAGGCCAGCGATGAACCCGCGACGGGCGACGGGATCTCAGCCCGCTGGAAGCGCACTCAGTTCTGGTTCGCTCACAGCCTCCAGAACTTCGCGAGCAAGGTCTACCGGCCGGCGCTCGAGCGAGTCCTCCACTGGCGCTACGCCAGTGTTGCCACGGCCATCGTCGTGCTGATGCTGACCATGTCGCTGCTGGCGCTCGGCCACCTGAAGTTCAATTTCTTCCCCGCCGTCGAGGCCGACTACGTCACGGCGCGTCTCACGATGCCCTTCGGCACCCCCATCGAGACGACCACGGCCGCGGCCCAAGAGCTAGAGCGGGTGGCGTGGGAGTTGAAGCGCGAGCTCGACGCGGAGTTCGGGGGCGAGCCGATGGTTCGCCACGTCTATGCCATGGCGGGCGATCACCCATCGTCGAACAACGGCCCGCCCCGTCTTGTCGCAGGCTTGGGCGGTGGCTCGCACCTGGCCGAGGTGAGTATCGAACTCCAAGGCGGCGACGCGCGCCCGATCAAGGCGAAGGTCGTCGCCGATCGCTGGCGCGAAATGGCACCGCCGATCTTCGGTGCCGAGGAGCTGGTCTTCGCCTCCGCGCTCTTCTCCGTCGGGGATCCCATCTACGTGAAGCTGAAGTCGGCGAACGTCGACGATCTGCTGCTCTCTTCGGAACGCCTGAAGGCCAGGCTTGCCGAATACGCGGGTGTCATCGACATCGCTGACTCCTTCCGTGAGGGAAAGCAGGAGATCAGACTCTCCCTATTGCCGACGGCCGAGCCACTTGGGCTGACGCTCGATGACCTCTCGCGGCAAGTGCGCCAGGCGTTCTATGGGGAGGAAGCGCAACGCATCCAGCGTGGCCGCGATGACGTGCGCGTGATGGTCCGCTACCCCCGCGATCAACGGCGCTCGCTCGGCGACCTCGAGAACCTGCGCATCCGAACGCCCGACGGTGGTGAGGTGCCCTTCTACGCCGTCGCCCAGGCCGACCATGGGCGCGGCTACGCGAACATTCGGCGGGCCGACCGCCAGCGTGTGATCAACGTGACCGCGGACGTCGACCTGACGGTGACGACGGCGAACGAGGTGGCCGGAGATCTACGCCGCAACGTTCTCCCAGCACTGGGTGAGGATTTTCCCTCGCTGTCGATCGACTTCGGCGGAGAGCAGCGCGAACAGCGTAAGACCGTGTCAGCGGTGGGGCGGACCTATCTCTTCGCCCTGGTCCTGATCTATGTGCTGCTCGCGATCCCGCTGCGAAGCTACGGGCAGCCGTTGATCATCATGGCGGTCATCCCCTTCGGGCTGGTGGGCGCGATCGCCGGCCATCTGCTGTTGGGCAAGGGGCTCGAGAACTTTGGCCTGCTCTTCGGAGTCGCCGGCCTCGGCAAACAAGCCGTCTTCAACATGTCGATGATGTCGATGTTCGGTGTGGTCGCGCTCTCGGGGGTCGTCGTCAATGCGAGCCTGGTCTTGGTGCACTACATCAACCAGGTGCGCGATGAGGGCGTCGCGCTACTCGATGCCGTCGCGGATGCGGGCGTGGCGCGGTTCCGGCCCGTGGCACTCACTTCGATTACGACTTTCGCGGGCCTGACGCCCCTGCTCCTCGAGGGCAGCGTCTCGGCGCAATTCCTGATCCCTATGGCGGTGTCGCTCGCGTTCGGCGTGGTCTTCGCCTCGTTGATCTCTCTCTTCATGGTGCCGAGTGCCTACGTGATCCTCGAGGATCTGAAGGCACTGTTTCGCCGCGCCGAACCTGAGCCGGTGCCGGCCCCGGGGCATCTGGGGGCCATCGACCAAGCGACGGCTCGCGAGGCGCTGGATCCCTAGACGGCCGACTCTCGGCGCGCTTTCGGCTTCCGGCACCTCCCCCGTTCTGGAGCACGGCGGCTCGGGCGAAGGCCACGGTTGGCCGATGAGTGGGCATGTCGCAATCCCTGCCGCTCCACAGCATCAGTCGGGTTTCGCGCGAGGCCGGCCGGGGCGGGTCGCGCTTCCTGAAGCTCTTTTCGCTGCCGTTCTGCGGGGTCGGCGTGTTCATGGCGGGCGCTGTTGTAACTCGCCTCGGACAGGGCCAAGCCTTCGACGCGGACCTCGCTCTTCGCGCGGTGTTCGCGGTGACGTTCGGTGCGGTTGGTTTCGGCCTGCTCTTCCTTTCTCGATGGACGGCGGCCCAGACGGCTGCGCAGCAAGCGCTCCGTGCTCGTCACCCGGACGAGCCTTGGCGTTGGCGCCCCGAGTGGGCGACGGGTCGCATCCCCGCGGTCGAAGGGGGGACGGCGGTCGTCGCCAGCGTGGTCGCACTCGTGTGGAACGCCATGACGGCCCCGATGCTCTTCGTATTGCCCGCCGAGATCCAGAAGGGGAACTGGCCCGTCCTGTGGGCGCTGCTCTTCCCGGCGGTGGGCCTCGGCCTCGTCGTTTGGGCCGCGCGTGCCGTCATTCGCCGGCGTCGCTTTGGCCGCTGCGTGCTCGAACTCACGACACTCCCCGGCGTTGTGGGCGGCCCGATACGTGGGACGGTCCACATCCCGACTCCGCTTCGCCCGTCCGATGGCTTCGCCACCACCCTGACCTGCGTGCACCGCGTCGTGACCGGGCACGGGAAGAATCGTTCGACTGCGGAGAGTGTCGTCTGGCGGGCCGAGGCGCTGATCCCTCCGACCCAGGTGATGTCGGCGCCGGTCGGGTCGGCCTTCGGCGTCGAATTCACGGTGCCGGGTGACGCGCAGCCGTCGAGCCCGGAGCCGTCCGACGACGAGATCCTGTGGCGCTTCGCGGCGAGTGCCTCGGTTCCCGGCGTCGACTTCGCAACGACTTTCGAGATCCCGGTCTTCCACACCGAAGCGAGCGACGAGACCCTGGAGGTCGACGAGCCGCTTGGCGAACCGCTTTCGCTCTCGGTGGTTCCGACGCCGGTGGCAGACGAATCACGCATCACCGCAGCCGCGATCGCCGGCGGCGTCGAACTCTACTTCCCCGCCGCCCGCAGCCCGTCGGGGGCGACGATGCTGACCGTCTTTGCCCTCGTGTGGAACGGCATCCTCGCTCCGGTCGCGTTGTTCGCACCGCCCATCGCGCTGGTGTTCCTCTCGATCTTCTTCCTGGTCGGGTTCTGCATCGTTCTCGGCGCGCTCGATGCCTGGTTCGGAACGATTCGCATGCAGGTCCGCCGTGGCGAACTCGAAGTCCGGCGGACCTTCTTGGGTGTCGCGTGGACGCGCACACATCGGTCCGACGAGATCGAAAGCCTCGTGATCGAGCCCACCGGCCACCTGGGGACGCGGGTCTTCTACGGTCTCAAACTGCATCGACGGGGCCGGAAACGCCCGTCCACCCTCGCCGATGGCCTCGGCCATCGCGGGCAGGCCGACCGTGTGCTCCACGTGCTTCGGCGCGCGCTCGAAGCCAGCGCCTAGCTCTTCTTCCGCTCCCCGTAGTCGCCGAAGGGCGCGTCGCGCTCGCGAATGACCTCGCGGAAGCCCTTCTCCTCGAAGGATTCGGCCCAGCGATAGGCCTCTTCGGTGTGCCGCGTGACGCCGTCGAAGAGCGTGCCCAGCAGCTGCGTCGTGCGCAGGCCCATGTTCTCGAAGGCCTGGTTGATGAGGAGCTTGTTCAGGGCGAGTTGGTTGGCCGGGATGTGTTGGAAGCGCTCTGCGTAGGCTTCCGTCTCGGCCGTGAGGCGATCGGCGGGGATGACCCGCGAGACGAGCCCGATGCGATGGGCCGTCGGGGCGTCGATGGCGTCGCCCGTGAGCAGGAACTGCTTCGCGTGCTCGAGGCCCAGACGGTAGACCCAGAGCATCGTGGTCGGCGTGCCGAAGATGCGGGAGGGCGCGTATCCGATGAAGGCGTCCTCGGCCATGAAGAGCTGGTCGCAACAGAGCACGAGGTCGGTCGCTCCGCCCACCGCGAAGCCGTGGATCTGGCCGATCACGGGCTTCGGGCAGTGCCAGATCTTCATGAAGCGCTCGACGTTCTGGTTCATGAACTGGTAGTCGCGCACCGGGTCCCAGGCGCCGGCGCGCGGGGGGACGCTCGGCGCGTCGTAGGGGCTCCCCCAGCCGGCTTCGCCCGTGCCCACGAGGTCGTAGCCCGCGGTGAAGACGCGGCCCTCGCCGCGGAGGACGATGGCCCGGACGGTCTTCGACGCCGTGGCGGCGTCGATCCCGTCGGCCACGCCGGCCACCACCTCCTCGGTCAAGGTGTTGAGCCTTTCCGGGCGGTTGAGGGTGATCGTCGCGATCGTGCCGCGCTCTTCGTACCGGACTACGTCTGCGTTCTCGCTCATGGGGCCTCCTCGGGAGGACCCTGGAACGGACCGCCCGCACCCTCATCCTAGACCTGATCTCGACCCTCCGTTGCAGCGCCATGCCGGTGGGTGCCCGGGTCGAGGCCGGCGCGTTGTTCGGGTTCGAGGAGAACAACGTCCGGGTCCGCCTCAGCAAGCGCTACGCGGCGGGGCGATTGGGTTGCGTGCTGCGAGCGGGAAGATCGCCTGACGCCTAGTATGATCGCCTTCCGCCGCAGGGGACGACATGAGCGCGATCGACGATTTCCTTTCTCGGAACGAAGGCTACGCCTCGGGTTACGACAAGGGCGACCTCGCCACGCCCCCGTCGCGGCAGATTGCCGTGGTCGTCTGCATGGATGCGCGGCTCGAGACGGGGCGGCTGCTGGGCTTGCTCGAGGGCGAGGCCCACGTCATCCGCAATGCCGGCGGCATCGTCACCGACGACGTGATCCGCTCGCTCACCATCTCGCAGCGCCTGCTCGGCACGCGCGAGGTGATGGTCGTCCAGCACACGAAGTGCGGGATGTTGAGCTTCCAGGGCGAGGAGCTCGCCGACGCCATCGAGAAGGAGACGGGCCAGCGCCCGGGCTTCTCCTTCGAGAGCTTCTCGGAGCTCGAGCCGAGCGTGCGCACCGCTGTGGCGAAGATCCAGGCGAGCCCGTTCGTGCTTCACCGGGAAGCCGTGCGCGGCTTCATCTACGACGTCGAGACCGGCCGCTTGCGCGAGGTCGACTAGGCCCACGGCCCTACGAGAGAGGGTGCTTGAACCCGATCAATCGATTGGTGAGGCGGATCATCATCGGGTTCAGGAACAGGAAGCGGATCTTCCAGATCGGGGAGTGGCAGTCCTCGGGGCCGATCTCGCCGTCGAGCAGCTGGGCGACGGCCTCGGCGGCCTTGCCGCCCAGCACGTCGAGGAACTTCTCGCCGAGCTCCGGTGACGCGCTCGCCGGAGCGCCCGAATAGCTCTCCTCGAGGAAGAAATGCTGAGTGGCGCGGAAGCTCTTCACCATCTTGAAGAGCTCACGCGGGTTACCGCCCTTCGGGCGCGTCTCGCCCTTCTTTGCGAGCCAGGTGTCGACCGTGGTGCGGGGCAGGCTCTTGTACTCCGGGTCGACCCAGCCCCCGTGGAGCGCCAGGAGCTGCGAGGTCTCGACCACGCCGCCGTGGGTGTCGCCCACCAGGTCGGCGGGGTCGACACCTTCGATGGCGCCGAGGACTGCATCGAGGTTCGACGTGCCCTCGGTGAGGCGCGAGATCAGCAGCGAGAAGAGCGAGATCATTCCGAGGCCATGCTTCTTCTGCACGCGCTGGCAGGCCTTTTCGATGGCCAGGAAGTGGCGTGGGCCGCCGTGGAAGTTTCCGATCATGACGTGGCGGAAGCCTTGTGCGGCGAGCGTGCGGCCGAGGTCTTCGAGCACGCGGATCGTCGTGCTCGGCTGGAATTGCAGCGAACCGGGTTGGGGAACGACATCCGTCGCCGCGTAGAGGAAGGGGAGTTTCAGGAAAGTCCGGTCCTGGTGGCGTTCCGGGAGGAAGCGGAGCATCCGCTCGGTGAGGCCCTCGCCCTCGAGGGCGTCGGCGCCCATGGGGAGGTGCGGGCCGTGGACCTCGATGGGCGAGCAGGTGAGCAGCACGACGGCACGCTCGCGGTCGATCTGGTCGAACTGGCGCTTGGTCGTGGCTTCCCAGCGCAGGATCCGGGGCTCGGGCATGGGGTTTCCTTTCGGCGCCGAGCGATTGTACCGACGGCCAGCTCCCGAGTGGGAACTCTCGGGTAGAATGTCCGCTCCCAAGGGGGTCCCATGATCAAGGGCTACGCCGGTCGCATTCTCGAAGTCGATCTCAGCACGCGCACGCACAAGTTCGTGCCGCTCGACGAGGACACGGCGCGCCTCTACATCGGTGGCAAGGGCTACGGGACGCGGCTCCTCTACGACCGCACCGAGGCCGGCGTCGATGCGCTCGGCCCGGACAACCCGCTGATCTTCGCGACCGGCCCGTTGAACGGCTCGGTCGCGCCCCAATCCAACCGTTTCGCCGTGGTGACGAAAAGCCCGCTCACGGGCGGGATCGGCAACGCAGCTTGCGGCGGCTCCTTCGCCTACGGCATGAAGCGCGCGGGCCTCGATGTGCTGGTGGTCACCGGCCGCGCTGATCGGCCCGTCCGCATCGAGGTCGACGGCGACCGCGACGAGGTGCAGATCCTCGACGCCATGGATCTTTGGGGGAAAGGCACCTACGAGACCCAGACACTGCTGCCGAAGCGCTACGAGCACGCCGTGATCGGACCGGCGGGCGAGAACGAGGTGCTCTACGCAGGCATCGTCTCGAACGAGCGCATCGCCGGGCGGAGCGGCGTCGGCGCCGTCATGGGCTCGAAGAAGCTCAAGGCCATCTCGGTGATCGGCAAGCGCAAGCTCGAGATGGACGACCCGGAAGCCTTCCGCGAGTACACGAAGACCGTGCGCAAGCTCTTCGAGGAACACCCGGTCATGGGCGAGAGCCTGAAGCGCTTCGGCACGGGCGCCATCGTCAACACGACGAACGGGCGCAACATCCTGCCCACTCGCAACTTCAAGCACGGCCATCACCCCGACGCCATGAAGCTCTCGGGCGAGTACATGGAGGATCACGAGCTCGTCGGCGTGAAGACCTCGTGCCTGCACTGCCCGGTGACCTGCGGGCGCGACGTCGAGATCGAGGGCAAGGGCCGCGTGAAGGGCCCCGAGTACGAGACGCTGGCCCTCATGGGTTCGAACCTCGAGATCACCGACCTGAAGAACGTCAACGAATGGAACTATCTTGCTGACGATCTCGGCATGGACACGATCAGCCTCGGCGCGACGCTCGGCTTTGCCATGGAGCTCGACGAGAAGGGCATGCTCGACGCGAAGCTGGCGTTCGGCGACCCGGCGGGTGTGAGCGAGATGATCCAGGACATCGGCCACCGCCGCGGCCTCGGCGCCGACCTGGCCGACGGCGTGAAGCGGGTGAGCGAGAAGTACGGCGGCAAGGACTTCGCCATCCACGTGAAGGGGATGGAGATGTCGGCCTACGACCCGCGCGGCTCCTATGCCCAGGGCGTCGAGTACGCCACGACGAACCGCGGCGGCTGCCATGTCCAGGGCGCGAGCATGTACATGGAATCGACCGGGCCGCTCACCATCAACCCGATGAACCTGAAGCTCAAGGCCGACATCCCGGTCGTGCAGCAGAACCTCGCCTGCGCCATCAACAGCATGGTGCTCTGCATCTTCACGACCTACGGGATGATCCCGAAGCAAGTCCACGAGATGAACCCGAACTCCATGACCTACAAGATCATCACGACGCTGTTCGAGAACAGCGGGCCCCTCATGCGCAAGGCCATGGGGATGAAGGGAAAGCCGATGATGTGGTTCGAGAAGTGGCTCACCTTCATCACGGGCCAGACCTTCTCGAGCGGCCACCTCCAGGAGATTGGCGAACGGATCTTCAACCTCGAGCGGATGTTCAACATGCGCGAGGGCATGACCGCCGCCGACGACACGCTACCGCCGCGCATCCTGAACGAGCCGACCTTCTACGGGATGGCGTCGGGCCACCCGCTCGGCCAGCTGCTGCCGAAGTACTACAAGAACCGCGGCTGGGACGCGGGCGGCGTTCCGACGAAGAAGACCCTTGATCGCCTCGGGCTCTCGGCCTAAGCCATGGCCGTCACCATCGAGCTCACCTACGAGATGACCAAGGCCTTCGGCGAGCAGCGCTTCGACGTCGAGGTGGTCCCGACCGTGGCCGACGCCGTGAAGGTGGCCGAGCAACGTCTGGGCGAGAAGGGCATCCAATTCGATGAACTCGCCCGCGTGGCCGCCGTCGCCGTGAACGGTGTCCTGGTGAATCACCGCAAGGGCATGAAGACGAAGCTCCGCGACGGCGACACCGTCACGTTCGTGAAGGCCGCCGCGGGCGGCTGAGTTCGAAGAGAGGGCGCCGATGGGACTGTTCGGAAACAAGACGCAGATGCCTTCCGCCGACGAGGCGCTCCCCGGCCGCGCGACAGCGATCCCGGTCGCCGAGAAGCACCACGTCCTCGGCAACCCCCTCGCGCCGCCCTTCCCGGAAGGGATGGAAGTGGCGATGTTCGGAATGGGCTGCTTTTGGGGCGCCGAGCGCAAGTTCTGGCAGGCCGAGGGCGTCTTCAGCACCTCGGTGGGCTACGCCGCTGGCTACACGCCGAACCCGACCTACGAAGAGGTCTGCTGCGGTCGCACCGGCCACAACGAGGTCGTGCGCGTGGTCTTCGACCCCACGAAGACGAGCTACCACGCGATGCTGAAGCTCTTCTGGGAGGATCACGATCCCACCCAGGGCATGCGCCAGGGCAACGACGCCGGCACGCAGTATCGATCCGGCGTGTACGTCTACTCCGCAACCCAACGCGCCGAGGCCGAGGCGACCCGTGACGCCTTCCAAGGTGCGCTCGGCAGCATCCCGATCACGAGTGAGATCCTCGACGCCCCGGAGTTCTACTACGCCGAGGACTACCACCAGCAGTACCTGTCGAAGAACCCCGCTGGGTATTGCGGCCTCGGCGGCACCGGCGTCTCCCTACCGTCGTCCTGAAGGCTTGAGGGGAGGAGGCCCGCCTCGTGTGTGGCATCGCCGGGATCTACCACGCTGATGGCCGAGTCGCTGACCCGCGCCACCTCGGCCCGATGCTCGACCGGATCGTGCACCGGGGCCCCGATGGGCGAGGTACGTGGCACAGCGGCTCCTGCGCCCTGGGCCACGTACGTCTTGCCGTCCTCGACCGCAGCGAACATGCACACCAGCCCATGCTCGTCGGGGGCGGCCTGGGCACGCTCGCCTACAACGGTGAGGTCTATAACTTCGTCGAGCTCCGCGCCGAACTCGAGGCCGAAGGCGCTCGCTTCACGAGCACCGGCGACGCTCAGGTCGTGGCCGAGGCACTTCTCCGCTGGGGGCCGGAGCGGGCGACCCGCCGGTTCGACGGCATGTTCGCGTTCGCGTTCTTCGACCGGCGGGACGGTGTGCTCTGGCTCGGCCGCGACGCCGTCGGAATCAAACCCCTGGCCCTTACCCGTCAGGGCGACACCCTCCTCTTCTGTTCAGAACCGAAGGGGTTGCTCGCACACCCGGAGGTCTCGGCCGAGGTCGACCCGCGGGAACTTCAGCGCTTCCTGGTGGTGGGCCGGCCTGACCCCGAGCGTTCGATCCTCCGAGAGGTCGAGTTCCTGCCGGCGGGCGCGCTCTGGCGGATCGAAGGTCGCCGTGAGGACCGCGGCCAGCACTTCGACCTGACCCAGGTGATCGTCCCGGAACGGCTCGCGCGCCGGGGCCGGGCGGTCCAGCGCGATTCCGAACGGCGGCTCGAGGATTCTCTCGAGCGGAGCGTCGTCGGGCACCTCCAGAGCGATGTGCCCCTCGCGACGTTGTGTAGCGGCGGTGTCGACTCGAGCCTGGTGACGTCTCTGGCCGCACCCCGCCACGAGGGTCTCGAGGCCTGGGTCGCCGACGTCGGGCGCCCATCCGAAGCCAAGGCGGCGCGCACTGTTGGGCGGCACCTGGGCGTGCCGATCCACGCCATCTCCGTCGAGCGCGAGGAGTACCTTCGTCTGTGGTGCGAGGCCGTCTCCCATGAAGACGCGCCTTGCACGCATCCGAGCACGCCCGCCCTGCTGGCCGTCAACCGTGCTTGTCGGGAGGCCGGCATCGTCGTGCTGCTGACCGGTGAGGGCGCGGACGAACTGTTCGGCGGCTACCCCCGCTACGCGATGGGGCACAATCTGTTGCGCAGAGTCCGGCGCGGGGCTTCGCTGCCTCGTCCATGGGGTCGCTCGTGGAGGCTGGTCGCGCACTGGCTCCGGGGCGCCGAGCATGCTCACGTGCTTGCCGCCCGCGAGCCGCGTCTTCGTCGCCGCCTCGCCGTGGCACTCGCCCCGGAGCAGACGCTACGCCTCCAGGCCTTGTCCGCACATCTCGGGGACGTTCTGCCTGTGGCGGAGAAGGCTGCCCACCTTGCAGCGCTCGACGATTTGCACGCGCACCTGTCTTGGATTCTCACGCGCCACGACCGCATGGGGATGGCGGTATCGATCGAGACTCGGCTTCCCTTCCTCGGGGCGGACCTGATCGAGCTGGCTCTCAACCTCCCATACCGGCTGAAGCAGCGCGGTGGGGAGTCGAAGTGGCTGCTGCGCCGTGCCGCGCGCCGGCGCCTGCCGCGGGACATCGTGTCCGCAAAGAAGCGCGGCTTCCCGGTCGACCCACGCTTCCATCGGGGCACGTCGGCGTTGCTGGAAGGGGGTTGGGTCCCCGATCTTCTCGGTTGGTCGCGCGCCGTCGCCCAGGATCTGTTGCCCCAGATCGAGCACTCCACGGTTCGCTTCCACTACACGTCGCTCGAGATCTGGGCGCGGCTTCGACTCGGGGGCGAGTCCGTTGCCTCGGTCTCAGAAGCGTTGCTGAAGGCTGTCCGCGCATGAAGGGGACGGAGCGGTCGGCCTGGGCTGCCTGTCAGCTAGAGCCGGTTCACCAGATCGAAGGTCAGCAACCCGCCGCTCAAGATGGCGCCGACGATGGGGACCCAGATCGGGAAGATCATCGCCCCCGGCGGCGGGTCGGGGTCGCGCAGCTTGACGCGAAGCAGGGCCAGGTTGGCGAGGGTGAACGTCAGGAGCGTTACGAGCGAAGTCGTTTCGGCCAGGGTCTCCAGGGGAAACGCCACCGCGAGGATGCCGGTCCCGCCGGTGGCGAGCCCCACCGCGACCAGCGGCGTGCGCGAGCGCGGGTGGATGTAGCGAAGCGCGGCGGGCAGCACGCCCTGATCCGCCATCCCCCACAGGACGCGCGATGCCTTCATCACTTGGATCAGCGCCCCGTTTAGGAGGGCGAACAGTGCGATCACGCTGAGCGCGCCCGCGGGGCCCCCGCAGCGTTCGAAAACCAGAGCCAGGGGCGCGGCCGAGGCCGCGAGTTCCGCCGGCGGGACCACGAGAACGGCGAGCGAAGCCACCGCGAAGTACAGGCCCGCCGTGATGCCGAGTGTAATGAGGATGGCGAGGGGGAGCGTGCGACGCGCATTCTTGGTTTCCTCAGCGGCATTCACGATGTCCTCGAAGCCGAGGAAGGCGTAGAACGCCAGCACGGCCGCGGACCCGACACCGCGGAATCCTTCGGACCCGCCCGCGAAGATTTCGGGCGCTCGCGATGGGAACTCGGCGAAATGCGGCGACCCGTAGGCGATCAACGCCAGCAGCCCACCCACTTCGAGCAAGGTCATGAGTCCCGCTGCCGTCACGGACTCACGCACGCCCCAGCTCACGATGAGCCCCAGCGCGACCACGATCCCCAGCACCGTGACGAGCTTGGGGACCGAGACGAACACACTCAGATAGCCGACGAAGCCGACACTGACGGTCGCCGCGGAGATGAGGCCCGCCGCCACGACCAGCAACCCGACCGCTAGCTGGAGGTCGGCGCGACCGAAGCCTTCGCGTACATAGACGGCTTCGCCTCCCGCTTTGGGAAAGCGCGAACTCAGCTCCGCGAAGCTCAGGGCTGTGAACAGGGCGAAGAACGCCGCAACGAGGAACGCGACGGGTGCGAGCAACCCCGCCCGGCCTGCGACGACGCCCGTGAGCGCGTAGATCCCCGCCCCGATCGTCGTGCCGAGGCCATAGAGCACGAGCCACGGGAGCGAGAGGACACGGCGGAGAGAAGGCTCGGGCGCCGACATGCTGCGATCCTAGCCCGGGATCAGCCCGGTGCGGACGGGGCGCGTGCTACCAGCTCCCGCCGCCGCCGCCACCCATCCCCCCACCGCTGAAGCCGCCGCCGCTGCTGAAGCCGCTGCTCCCACTTCCGCTGGGTTGGGAGGCGAGGGAGTGGCCGATGGTGTCGAGGCCACGGCCCATGTCGCTCACGAACCGGCTCGGCTGGAAATCGAGCAGGTCGTAGCCGTGATACCAGTCGGGCGGTTCGAGGTAGATCTCGGCGAAGGCATCGGCCCATGCGTCGGCGGCGCCGAGCACGATGGCGTAGGGCAGGATCCGTTCGAACTGTTCTCGCGTGGCGACGCCCTGGCGCTCGAGGCGATCGTGGTCGACGCGCTCGAGGAACTCGCGGAAGCCGAGGGTCTCTTCATAGGCGCGCCGGCCGCGTCGGGTGCGGCGCGGCATGTTCCGTGAGAACGCGATGACGATGACGCCCGACACCAACAGGCAGATTCCCGCCGCCGGTGATGCGCCCATGGCGAAGACACCGATCGGCAGCAGAGCGCCGCCACCGATGGCCCAACGCTGACGCAACTTGTCGGGCCGGCCGACGAACATGCCGCCGCGCTCCGACAGCTGCTCGTACAACGATTCTTGGATCTCGGGCAGCTCCTTGTAGAACTCGTTCTTCAAGTCCGAGACGAGCACCGATTCGCGCCCGGAGAACAGGGCCTGATGGAGCTTCGCCTGGTGGCGCCGCAGGCCGCTCGGGTCGCCAGTGCGGTCGAGGCGATAGTCGGTCTTCTCGAAGAACAAGAACTGCGTCGACTGGAGCTGCGTGATCTCGAGCCGGCCATCGATGGCGAGTTGCAGGATGGTGGCCGTGACGTCGTCGAGGTCTGCGCGCTCGTCGACGAGCGTGCCCACTTCGGCGGGCGACAGGCCCTCGGGCGGCTCGTAGCGGACCGGGATCGCGGCCCCCTGGCCCGGGTCGCGGCCGGCCCGCCGCCAGTAGCCGTACATCCCGGCGAAGACGCCGAAGGGCAGGAGCCACCAGCCGGAGATCCAGGGCGCGAGCCGGGCGCGCAGCCGCTCGCTCGACGTGGGTTCGCGGACGACGCCCTTCGGGAGTGCCGCGACGATGGAGAGGCCGTGTCGTGCAGGTAGCCCCCCGGTGGTGGCGAAGCGGGCTTCGCTGCCCAGCGCCTCGGCGGTGCAGTCGGCGCGGGTTGCGCCGCGGGGCCCCGTGAAGCACGCGGTGTCGAGGAATCGCGCCACGCTGCCGGCGAGTGTCACCCGCACGGACGCCGCGTCGATCGGGACCTCCCACTCGTCGCCCGTGGCGTTCCAGTAGACCTCGTCGTGTGCGTCGAAGTGGAGCATGGCGAGCCGCACGCGGTAGGTGATGTAGTAGTGGACGCGGCCCGTGATCTTTCGGTTCGGGTCGCCGATCCGGATCCGCCGGTACGCGCCTCGCCCCGAGGTGGTGAAGCCGTGGGGCCGCCCGAGTTCGTTCTCGACGCTCAACACGTCGAGGGCGACGCGATAGTCGGGCCCGTTCCGGCGGGAGTAGCGAACCGGCACGTCGCGATAGATGCCGTGGCGATGCTCGCCCTCAAAGTCGTAGAGGATTTCTTCGCGGACGATGAGCCCGGCGTCAGGCTCGACCTCGATCTGGACGTCCATCCGCGCGACCCGCTCCGCGTCGGCCGGCGCTGCCGCGAAGGGCAGGGCGAAGCAGAGCGCGAGGGCGAGCCGGCGCATGCCGACGATCAGAAGCTCACGGCCGGCGCGCTGCGCTCGGCCTCGTCATCGAGTTCGAAGTAGTCGCGCTTCGCGAAGCCGAAGTTGTTGGCGATGAGGTTGCTCGGGAAGGTCTCGCAGCTCGTATTGAGGTCGCGCACGATGGCGTTGAAGTAGCGGCGCGCGTTCTGGATCGCGTCCTCGACCTTCGTGAGGTCGGCCTGCAAGTCGCGGAAGTTCTGGCTCGCCTTCAGCTCTGGGTAGCCCTCGGCCACGGCGAACATGCTGCGCAATGCACGGGTCAGGCCGTTCTCGGCGTTGGCCTTGGCCGCCGGGTCGGTCTCGGCCATGGCCTGGGATCGCATCTCGGTGACCTTCGTGAAGGTCGACTGCTCGTGGCTCGCGTATCCCTTCACGGTCTCGACGAGGTTCGGCACCAGATCCCAGCGTCGCTTCAGCTGGACGTCGACGTCGCTCCAAGCGCTTTCGGCGGCGTTGCGCAGGCCGACCAGCCGGTTGTAGAGGCTGACGCCCGCGAGCGCGACGAGCGCGAGAATGCCCAGGAAGATCCAGAACCCCATGACTCCCCCTCACTAGAGTCGGAGGTTGATGACTGGAGCGGCCTCCCGTCAAGCGGTCTGGCTACAACTCGAAGCGGACACCCGTGAGTTCTTCGGAGGCATCCCACAGGCGCAGCTGGTCGCCGCGGTCGTGAGAGCGCTTGTTCGACGGGACCCGCTTGGGGTGGCCCCACATTCCGGTGAACCCATCGGGGCCGAAGTAGTCGCCGCCCTTCACGCCGAGGGCCCCCGCGGCGTAGATGGAAGGCAGGGCCCCCATGTCGGCCGTCTGGCTGGCGAGCCGGTTGACGAGCGGGGCCATGCGCTCCAGGAAACCGGACCCCTCCATGCGAGGCCCCGTGGCCTGGAGATTTGTGGCCGCGTAGCCCGGGTGCGATGCCGCGGTGAGGGCGTCGGCGCCCGCCGCTTCGAGCCGGCGTTGAAACTCATAGGTGAAGAGCAGGTTCGCGAGCTTGCTCTGCCCGTAGGCGCGCCACTTCCCGTAGCTCTTGTCGCTCTGGAGGTCGTCCCAGTTCATGTGGCCGAACTTGTGCATGGTGCTGCTCACGTTCACGACGCGCGCGCCCGGTGCGGCCAGCAGACGCGGGAGCATCCGACCCGTGAGGGCGAAGTGGCCCAGGTGATTCGTGCCGAGCTGCATCTCGAAGCCGTCCGCCGTGCGCCGAAGGGGCAGCGCCATGACGCCGGCGTTGTTGACGAGCCCATCGAGGGGTCGGTCACCCCAGGCTGCGGCGAACTTCGCGATCGAGTCGAGGCTCGCGAGGTCGAGCTCGCGGGCTTCGATGCGGGCGGTCGGGGCTTCGGCCTTGATCCGGTCGATCGCAGTGCCGGCCTTCCCGAGATCCCGGCAGGCGAGGGTCACTTCGCCGCCCGCCTTGGCGAGAGCCTTCACGGTCTCGAAGCCGAGGCCGGAGTTGGCTCCGGTCACCAGGTAGGTCTTGCCCGAGAGGTCGGGGAGATCGTTTGCAGTCCAGCTCATGGAGTTCCTCCTTTGGCGCTTGGCCCTATGCTACACCCGTCGCCATGCGATTTTCCTATGCCGAAGCCATGGTCGAGGCCAGCCAGCTCTTCACCCTCGCCATCGAGGCCGAAACGGCGGGGTTCACCTCGTTTACGGTTCCCGACAGCATCGTCTACCCCGAACACTCCGACACGAAGTACCCCTACTACGGGGACGGCGGGCGCGAGTTCCTCGAGGGGAAGCCCTTCATCGAGTCGTTCATCTTGATCCCCGCCCTGGCCGCGGTGACCGAGCGGCTGCGCTTCACGACCTTCGTGGTGAAGCTTCCCATCCGGCCTCCGGTGCTGGTGGCAAAGCAGGCGGCATCGATCGCGGTGCTTTCGAACAACCGGTTCGGGTTCGGGATCGGCGTTTCGCCTTGGCCCGAGGATTTCGCGGCGACCGGCGTGCCCTGGAAGGGGCGCGGCAAGCGCATGGACGAGATGATCGAGATCCTGCGCGGCCTGTGGACGGGCGAGTTCTACGAGTTCCACGGCGAGCACTTCGAGATCCCGAGCTTGAAGATCTGCCCCGTGCCGAGCGAGCCGATCCCGCTGCTCATCGGCGGCCACTCCGAGCCGGCCCTGCGCCGCGCGGCGCGAGTTGGGGATGGCTGGATGCACGCGGGCGGCGACCCCACCGAACTCGAGGGCTACCTCACGCGACTCACGGAGCTGCGCAAGGAGTACGGCCGCGAGAAGGAGCCGTTCGAGATCCACGTGATCTCCATGGACGGCTTCACGGTCGACGGCGCCAAGCGGCTCGAGGACAAGGGCATCACCGACTGCATCGTCGGCTTCCGGAATGCCTACGAGGCCGACACGACCCCGCTGCAGACGAAGCTCGACGCCATCCGCGGCTTCGGCGACTCGGTGATCGCAAAGCTCTAGCCCCGCAGCGCCGCCGCAGGGTGGCGTTATCCTCTCGCGCGGGGGGATCGAGATGGGCGCAGCGCGCTCCGTCATCGTCTTGGCCGCACGCACGGCCGCAGCGGTGCTGCTCGCCGTCGGGATGGCCGGCTGCGCCAAGGGCCCGCCCCGCAACCTCGACGATGCCTGCGTGATCTTTCGTGAGCGAGGCGGCTGGTGGGAGGCCGCCCAGGAGTCCTACGAGCGCTGGGGTGTCCCCGAGGCGATCCAGCTGGCCGTGGTCCACCAGGAGTCGCGCTTCCGCCACGACTCCCGCCCCGCCCGGCGGAAGCTCCTGTGGTTCTTTCCGTGGAAGCGGCCCACCTCGGCCTACGGCTACGGCCAGGCCACCGACGGCACGTGGCACGACTACCAACGCGACACCGGCAAGCGAGGCGCGGACCGCGACGATTTCGAGGACGTCGCCGACTTCATCGGCTGGTACGGCCACCGCGCCCATCGCGCGGCCCAGGTCTCCAAGACCGACGCCTACCACTTCTACCTCGCCTACCACGAAGGTCCGGCGGGCTACCGCAGCGGCTCGTACCGGAAGAAGCCCTGGCTCCAGGCCGTCGCGCGCAAGGTCTCGAACCGCGCCAGCCGCTACGAACGTCAGTACGCGGGTTGCCGCGACGACCTGCCCCGCAAACGCTTCTGGCTCTTCTAGCCCATCACGTCGGGTCGGCGATGGCGTAGTCGTTGCGCTCGGCGGGGTCATCGCTTCGGTACTCGACGAACTCCCAGTCGTTGCCTTCCGCATCGTGGAAATAGACACGCCGGCGGTGGGGGTGATCGTTCGGGACCGTGGAGTCGGCGTAGCCCGCGCTGGCGAGTCGCCCGCGCAGGGCCTCGACGTCGTCGACCTCGTAGCCCAGGTGGTTCACGCCGGGCTTCCCCGAATACGGCACCCAACGCTCCGTCGGCTCGACCGGGGCTTCGCTCAAGGCGAGGTAGGTGTCGTCGGTTCCGACGTGGGCCCAGCGCTGGTTCCGCCAGGTCTTGCCCTCGGCCCGGATCCGGAACTCCGGGAAAGCGGTGGTGACGAAGCGGATCATGGCGTCCAGGTCGCGGACGGCCAGATTGGCGTGTTCGAGTCGGATCTCCATGAGGAACCTCCGTGGGCGCCCGCCCAGAGTCGTCCCCGCAGCCTCCCCAGGGAAGCGAAATGCCGGGTTCGTGCCCCTTTGCTACTTCACCAACTGATCGGACGACACAGCAACCCTCTCTGGGGGAGAATCCGGGCCATGGACGACATCCACGCCAATCTCGCCAGCAACGTGAAGCGCCTCCGCGACGCCCGAGGGCTCTCGCAGCAGCGCATGGCCGACCTCTCCGGAATTCCGCGCCCCACCTGGGCGAGCCTCGAATCCGGCGCGGCGAACCCGACCCTAGCGGTGCTCTCGCGGGCGGCGGAGGCGCTTCAGGTCTCGATCGAAGAGCTCGTGGGCCCGCCCCGGACGGCGGCCCGCTTGTTTCCGGCAGGCGAGGTGCGCGTCCGGAAGCGCCAGGGGGTGCAGCTGCGTCCGCTCCTGCCCGAGCCGATCCCCGGCCTCCAGATCTCGCGCATGGATCTCGTCCCCGGCGGCAGCTTCATCGGGATTCCGCACACGCCGGGCACGCGCGAATACCTGACCTGCGAACGCGGGAAGGTCGAACTCGTGGCGTCGGGCGAGCGCTGGGCGCTAGCGGTCGGCGACTCGCTCGTCTTCCGCGGCGACCAGCGCCACACGTACCGCAACCCCGACCCGCGCCGGGGCGCCGTTGCGATCACGGTGGTCTGTTTTGCTCGTGGAAGCGCGGAGGGCTAGTTCGAGGATTTCCGCGAAGCCGTCTCTTGCAGATGGAACACACCCATGAGGGCCGGGTAGACCAGCAAGGTCGGGAGCGATGGTGCACTGGAGGCACCCGTCGAAGGGTTGGAAGCCGAGGCCAGCAACACCGAAGCAAGCGCCACGACGCTGCAGGCGCCGAGGAAGAGTTGGATGGCCGGGTAGGGCTCCCGCGTGCCTCGCGCGCTCCAGAGGTAGACGCCGAGGCCATTCACGAGCAGGCCGAGAGCCAACACGACGCCGCCCGAGCTCCGCCCCTGGCCGAGCATCAGCCCGCCGAGCAGCAGCAGCCAGAGAGTCGCCCCGAGCTGAGCGCCGAACCAACCGCCCGTGCTCCACTGGAAGCGGCCGGGTCCGGGTTTCGCCTGAATCTCCATCTAGGCCGTATCGGCACGTCGCGGCATGCGGTTGAACGTTTCGACTACGCGAGGATCTCGCGGATCAGGCCTTCGGCTTCGGGCTGGCTCATGAAGCGCGGCACCGGGTAGTTGAAGGCCGCCTCGCCCAGGGCCTGTTTCGCGATCGGAGCGATGTCCTCCTCGCGCAGATCCGAGAGGGTGTAGGGGATGTCGATGCGGGCCATGAGTTCGCGCACGGCCTCGATGAAGGCCTGGGCCTTCTGCTCCGGGCCGCCGCCGCCCACCCCGATCACGTCCGCCAGCGCGGCGAGGCGATCGCGAGCTGCCCCCTTCGAGAAGTCGAGGACGTGGGGCAGCACGATGGCGTTGGCGTGGCCGTGGGGCGTCCCGTAGTAGGCCCCGAACGTGTGGGCGATGGCGTGGACATAGCCCACGCTGGTGCGTGTGAAGGCGAGGCCCGCGTAGTACGAGGCCAACGACATGGCCTTGCGCGCTTCGAGGTCGGTCCCGTCGGCGCAGGCCTTGGGCAGGTTCTGGAAGACCATTCGCACGGCGGCGGTGGCCCAGGCTTCGGTGCGCGCGTTCGACGTGCGTGCGATGAAGGACTCGACGGCGTGGGTCAGGGCGTCCATGCCGGTGGCCGCCGTGATGTGGGACGGCAGCCCGACCATCAGGGTCGGATCGAGGGCCGCCATGTCGGGGAGGAGCTTCGGGTCGACGACGAACCCCTTGATGTGGGTCTTCGAGTCCGAAACCACAGCGACGAGGGTTACCTCCGAGCCGGTGCCCGCGGTCGTGGGGATCGCGTAGAGGGGCAACGGGGCCTTTCTTACCTTGAACGTACCCACCAGCTTCTCGGCCTTGCCGCCGTTGGTCGCCATGGCGCCGATGATCTTGGCGGCATCCATGGGGGAACCGCCGCCAACGGCGATGACCGCGTCGCAGCCGTCGCGTTCGAGCTGGGCGAAGCCAGCGTTCACCTGGTCGAAGGTCGGGTCGGGCTCGACGCCGTCGTAGACCGCCGACTCGACTCCCGCATCGGCCAGCGCCGAGGTGACGCGGGCGACGATCCCGAGCTGGACCAGGCCTGCGTCGGTGACGATCAGGGGCTTCTTCACGCCGGTCTGGGCGATCGACTGGCAGAGCTCTCGCGATGCCTCGGCGCCGACGAAGGTCACCGGGATCCGGTCGGGAAGGAGGATCGACAAGAAGCGGTTGAGGGCGATCACCAGCGAGTGCAGGGCCTTCTGGATGGCGTGCATGGGGCCTCCGGTGCGAGAGGTTCGCCAGTCTATCCCAGCCCGGGAGTCTGGTCGGCCGGGATCGGGGGCGACCGGGCGGCTATCTTGGGTGGGTGCAATCCACGCGTCGCCTTTCCGTCCTCTGTCTCGCCGTCGTCGGCCTCGTCTTCGTGGGCTGCCGCTCCATGGCGGCCTACGACGGGCTGCTCGACCCTGTGAGCCATCTTGGCTTGCAGCTCGACCCGTGCCCGCAATCGCCCAACTGCGTGTCGAGCCAGGCCCTGGAGCCGAAGCAGAAGGTCGAGCCCTTCAACTTCGCCGGCTCGGCGGCCGACGCGCTGGCGGCGTTGGAAGCGCTCGTGGAGGCCGACCCGGCCGCCACGATCGTCGAGCGCCGCAGCGGGATCTACGTGCGAGCCGAGTATCGCAGCCGCTGGCTCCGCTTCGTCGACGACCTCGAGCTGCTGGCGGACGAAGAGGGCGGCGTGATCCACGTCCGGGCCGGCGCGCGCCGCGGCTGGTCGGACTTCGGCGTGAACCGTCAGCGTGTCGATGCCTTGCATCGGGAGTTTTCGAAGGCGATCCTGCCGATCCCATGAACTCGCGACGTCGCCTTCCTGCGCTGTTCCTGGCGGGCCTCGCGCTCGCCTGCGGCGGCGAGGACCTGCCGGCGGGTGAGATCCAGGGCGCGGCCCGGCCCCCCGCCGTCCTGCAAGCCGACGTGGATGCGCAGCGTCAGGCGCGCGAGGGTCTCTTTCGCGCGTCGGAGTCGGCCGCCGCATCGCGACAGATCCTCTTCGGCGACCTCCACGTCCACACCAGCTACTCGATCGATTCCTTCGTGTTCCAGCTGCCGCTGTTCGGGGCTGAGGGCGCGCACCCTCCCGCCGATGCCTGCGACTATGCGCGCTATTGCTCGGCGCTCGACTTCTTCTCCATCAACGACCACGCCGAAGGGCTGACACCAGAACGCTGGGAAGGGACCAAGCAGAGCATCCGGCAATGCAACGCGCTGTCGGGCGACCCCGCCGACCCCGACCTCGTGGCCTTCGTCGGCTGGGAGTGGACCCAGGCGGCCGCGAACGCCGAGGATCACTTCGGCCACAAGAACGTGATCTATCCGGGCCTGGCCGACGACGAGCTGCCGACGCGCCCCATCACGTCGCTGCCCGAAGGCACCATGGGTCGCGCGCCGGGCGCGGGCATGAAGGCCGTCGCCGTGATGAAGCGATTGCCCGGTGTGGGTTTTGGCGGCTACGCGGACTTTCTGTGGTGGGTGGAGCGCATGACCCGCGTTCGCGACTGCCCGGCCGGCGTCGACACGCGCGAGCTTCCTTCCGACTGCCGCGAGAACGCGTACAGCCCCGACGTCTTGTTCGAGAAACTGGGTCAGTGGGGTCTGCCCGTCCTGGTGATCCCCCACGGGCTCGCCTGGGGTATCCACGCGCCGCCGCGCGCCACGCTCGAGAACCAGCTGACCGCCGCACGGCACGACCCCTCGGCACAACGTCTGCTCGAGGTCTACTCGGGCCACGGCAACAGCGAGGCGTGGCGCGGCTTCGACGAGCCGGGCTTCGGCCCCGATGGGCCCGTCTGCCCCGAGCCGACCGCCGAGTATCTCCCGTGTTGTTGGCGTGCGGGAGAGATCATCCGCGAGCGATGTGGAGACCTGCCGGCAGACGAATGCGATGCGCGGGTCGACGAGGCGCGACGCCTTGCCGTCGAGGCGGGCAGCGACCCTCACCTCGTCGTGCCCGACACGCTCCCGGAGGATTGGCTCGACTGCGACCAGTGTCGCGATTGCTTCAAGCCCGCCATGAATCTGCGCCCGCGCGAGTCAGCTCAGTACGCGCTGGCCCTGTCGGCCGACGGCGAAGGGGAGGGCGGCGAACCCCTGCGCTTCCGCTTCGGCCTCGTTGGGTCGAGTGACAACCACAACGCGCGGCCTGGCACGGGATACAAGGAGCAGGGTCGCCTCTACGCAACCGACGTCCGCGGGATCACCTCGCGCACGGTCGACCGGATGACGCGCGGCTACATCATGGGCACGCCGGAGGACCCGCAGCGGGCCCAGCCGCCGAGTCGCCCGTCCCGCAGCCTGCGCCAACTCGTGGATGTCGAACGCACGTCGAGCTTTCTCTACCCGGGTGGGCTCGTGGCGGTCCATGCCGAAAGCCGGCGCCGCGAGGATGTGTTCGGCGCGCTGCAACGCCGGCAGGTCTACGGCACCAGCGGCCCGCGCATCCTCCTCTGGTTCGACCTCGACAACGGGCCCGACGGGCCCATCTCGATGGGCGGCGAGGTGGCACTCGTTGAAGCGCCGCGTTTCCGTGTGCGCGCGATCGGGAGCCGGAAGCAGAAGCCCGGCTGCCCCGACGTCTCGGTGCGCGGGCTATCGGCCGATCGGCTCGAACGCCTGTGCCGGGGCGAGTGCCACCACCCGTCGGACGAACGCCACGCCATCCAGGCCATCGAGGTGGTGCGCATCCGGCCCCGCCGTACGCCCGACGAGCCCATGGAACTCTTGATCGAAGACCCGTGGCGGCGCTTCGAATGCCCCGCCGACCCCGCCGGTTGTGAGGTGAGCTTCGACGACCCCGCCTTCCCGCGCGCGGGTCGCGACGCCGTCTACTACGTCCGGGCGCTCCAGGAGCCCACTCCCGCCATCAACGGTGCAAACCTGAGAACCGAGTTCGACGCCGAGGGCAACGCCGTGCGAACCACCCCGTGCCATGGCGGCTGGCGAACGCCCGAGAGCGACGACTGCCTCGCCCCGGTCGCAGAACGCGCCTGGTCGTCGCCGATCTTCGTCGACCGGGCGGCCGGCAGTTGACACGAGCGCGCCCCTCGCTTGAATCCCTGACATGAGGGCAGGGCTGGTTCTTTCCGGGGGCGGGGCACGCGGCGCATACGAAGCCGGTGCCCTCTCCTATCTCTACGAGCGAATCTACCCCGAACTCCCCGGCTTCGAGTTCGATGTCGTCTCGGGCACTTCGGTCGGGGCGATCCATGCCGCCTACACCCTGGCGAGCGCCCATATGGATGCAGAGAACCGGGCGCGCCAGCTCGCTGAGACTTGGACGACCATGGCGATGGGCGATGTACTCGCCCTCGGGTGGAGCGACCTGCTCGGCGTGCCGTTGCGCGCGCTGGGGCTCTGGCGCGGCTCGCGCGGAGGGGTAACCAGCCGACGTCAGGTGATCGGTGGCCTTCTGGACGTGTCCCCCCTCGAGCGCATCGTCGAAGACCGCGTCCCCTGGCAGCACCTCGATCGCAATCTCCGCAGCGGCCGCGGCCGCGCGCTCTGCATCTCCTGCACCGAGGTGCGCGCGGGTCGCGTCACCGTATTCATGGACGGCTTGGGTGCAGACCCCGACCCCTGGGACCACGACCCGAACGCCCAGGCGATCCCGAGCCGCATCACGGCCCGCCACGTGCGGGCTTCGGCAGCGATCCCTTTCTTGTTCCCCGCCGTTCGCATCGGCGACCGCTACTACGTGGATGGGGGCCTGCGCATGAACACACCGCTTTCGCCGGTGCTGCGCCTTCGCTCCGACCGCGTCCTCGTCGTGTCCCTGCGCCGCTCGCGCGACAGCGACGACGCCGCGAAGCCCTATCCGGAAGAGGTCGTCACCCAGCCGGCTTTCATGATGGGAAAGGTGCTCGACGCGTTGACTCTCGATCAGCTCGAGTACGAACTCCAACGCATCGAGCTCGTGAACGCGATGATCGAGCGCGGCGAAGAGGCCTTCGGCGAGGCCTATCTGGAGCGCATGAACCCCGCCGTGCGGGCCCAGCGCGGCACGGGCTATCGCCCGGTTCGATCCGAAATCCTGCGTCCGAGCCAGGACCTCGGTCGAATGGCAGCCGAGTGCTACGCGAGCAAGGCGAACGCGCGCTCCATGGGGGTGCTTCCGAGGCTCCTGGCTCGCCTCGCCAAACAGGGTGTCCCCGACGACGAGGCGGACCTGCTCTCCTACCTCTACTTCGATGGTTGCTACACGTCACGGCTCGTCGAACTCGGCCGCGAGGACATGCGCGCCCGTCACGATGCGGTGCTCGAGCTGCTGGCCTCGGACCCGGAGTTCTGAGCGACGTGTGAACGCACCTCCGCCTTGACAAGCGCCGGGCCAGGGGGGCACGCTCCCGGCGTGATCGACAACTCCTACGCCGACTCCCCGATCCCCGTCCGCCGCGACCTGCGCGAGGCCCACGAGCGTGCTTTCGATCGTCTTTCGCGTGCGGGCACGTGGTGGACGGGCGTCGAGCGGCTGGCCATCGCCGCCGAGGTTCGCCGCGCACCGGCCTGCAGCTTGTGTGCGAAGCGCAAAGAGGCTCTTTCGCCCCTGGCGGTGGAGGGCGAGCACGACGGAGAGACCATCCTGCCCGCGACGGTGATCGAGGTGGTCCATCAGGTCGTGAACGACCCGGGCCGCCTCTCGCACGTCTGGTTCGAAAAGGTGATGGCCGGCGGTCTCTCGACCGAGCACTACATCGAGACCATCGGTGTGATCGTCACGATGTTTTCGATCGATAGCTTCTGCCGCGGCATCGGCGTGCCGCCCCGACCCTTGCACGACGACCGTGGCGGTGAGCCGACTCGCAAACGCCCCGCCGGGGCTCGGGAGGGAGAGGCGTGGGTGCCGTGGGTCCCGGAGGGCCAGGCCAAGGGCCCCGAGGCCGACCTCTACGAGACGCCGCGCACGGGTAACGTCCTCAAAGCCCTGTCGCTCGTGCCCGACGAGGTCCGCCAGCTGAAGGATCTCTCCGAGGCCCACTACCTCGGAATGGCCGAGATGATGAACCTCGAAGGCAGCCCGCGCGCCATCGATCGGTGTCAGATCGAGCTCGTGGCCGGCCGCGTTTCCGCCCTGCGCGAGTGCTTCTACTGAACCAGCTCGCACGCACTGCTGCTCCGTGCGAGCGGCGAGGCTTCCGGGCAAGACGTCGACGTTGCGGCCGTCACGGCAGACGAGGCCGCGGCCGAGAGCGGCATCGCCCACGCGGAGGAGCTTCTGGGTTTCGCCGAAGCGGCGGTGACCGGGGACGAGGCCGCGCTCGCGGCGGCGCGTCAGCGGCTCCTCGACGCCATGGGCGCCGAGGCGTTGGTCGATACCGCCGCGGTGGTGGGGAATTTCGAGCGCATGACCCGCATCGCCGACTCCACGGGCATCCCGCTCGACGGGCCCGTGACGGCCATGACCCAGGACATCCGCGACGATCTCGGAATCGACGGGTTCGGCTCGTCGCGCAACACGCCGCCGCTGTCCGCGCTGGGTGGCTTCCTCGGTCGCGCGTTGCGCCCGCTGGCCCTGCGCGTGATGCCGCTGCTCGGCTACCGCTCGAAATCCTGAGCGGCCCCCGAGCCTGGGCTCGCGTCAGTCCTCGATCGCTCCGTAGATGATCGACTTCAGCTGCCCGCGGAAGTTGAACGTTCGCGACGGCATGAACTGCGTCATGAAGATCACGATCAACTCTTCGAACGGGTCGACCCAGAAGGCCGTGCTCGCGGCGCCGCCCCATGCGAACTCGCCCTCGCTACCGACGAGCCCACCGGCTGCGCAATCCATCTGGACGGAAAAGCCGAGGCCGAAGCCCGTCCCGGCGTAGGGCGTCTCGGCGAAGTGGCCGAGCGCCATCTCCTGGAGGTCGCGGCCTTCGCCCAGGTGGTTTCGGGTCATCAGTTCGAGGGTCTTGTGGCTGAGGATCCGTTGCCTTTCGAGTTGTCCACCGCCTTCCAGCATGCGGCAGAAACGGAGGTAGTCGGCCGCCGTCGAGACGAGGCCGCCGCCGCCGGACAGGAACTTCGGTTTCGTGAGGTAGTGGCTCGTCGCCGGGTCGTCCTGGAGACGAAGCTTCTTGCCACGCCCCCGCTCGTAGCAGGCGGCCAGGCGATCCGCCTTTTCTGCTGCCACGTGGAAGCCCGTGTCTTCCATTCCGAGGGGCTCGAAGAGATGGCGACGGAAGTATTCGTCCAGAGGCTCGCCGCTGATCACCTCGATGAGTCGCCCACAGACGTCGGTCGAGACCGAATAGTTCCAGGCGTCGCCGGGGGAGAACTCGAGGGGCAGCTCTCCCAGGCGCTCGCACATCTCGGCCAGGCTGCCGTCGAAGGGCTTGTCGTCGACGTTCCCGATGCCGAGCTTGCGATAGCCATGATCGACGTTGCTGCGGTGCATGAAGCCGTAGGTCAGGCCCGAGGTATGGCGCAGCAGATCCTGCACTGTCATGGCGCGCGCGCTGGGCCGCGTCAGATAGTTCGGGAAGCTGCCCGCCTCGTAGACGCCGAGGTCGCGAAAGGCGGGGATGTAGCGATCGACCCGGTCCGTGAGCTGGAAGTGCCCGTGCTCGTAGAGCTGCATCAGGGCGACCGAGGTGATCGGCTTGCTCATGGAGTAGATGCGGAAGATCGTGTCCTCGGCCATGGGGCGGCCGCGTTCGAGATCCATCGATCCGACGGGGGACAGCCACGCGATTTCACCTCGACGCCAGACCAGGGTGAGGGCGCCCGCGATCTTCTCGGCGTCCAGGTATCGCTTCTTCAGGTGGTCGTCGATGCGCGCGAGGCGCTCGCTCGACAGGCCGACGTCTTCGGGGCGCGCCATGGGATCCTCCGCAATGGGGAGCGCGAATTCTATCAGCCCGAGGGTGCCTCGTGGGGTGCGAGTCGTCGCTTGCGATCGATCGGGCGCACGCGCAAGCGTTTGCGCGCCTCGACGACGGGCGGCGGCGGTTCCCAGCGCGGTCGTCCGTCCTCGGTGGGCTCGGCCGAGGGTCGGGGCAGATAGCGGAGCTTGGGCGGCGCTGGCCAACCCGGCAGGCGCTCGCGGTGGCCGACGAGCTCGGCGCGAATCCCCGCGACGCGAAAGCGGTCGGTCGTCTGGAACCAACCGACGAGTCGCAGCGGTGCGTGTCGCCCGTCGGCACGCACCCAGACTTCCCCCGCGCCGTTGCCGGTGGGCTCGCCGTCGAGCAGGTCGTGTGGCCGGATGACGTAGGCGTCGCCGGGGCCCAGGATCGAATCGTTCCACTCTTCCCGGCGCATCACCTCGACGTGGAAGGCATAGACCTTTCGATTCGCATAGACCGGCATCTGCACGGCGAACCCGGGTTCGAGGGGCAGGGAGCGAATCGCGTAGAAGAGGTCGAAGGTGTCGTGGACGAACGCACCGAAGTCGAAGGAGACCTCGCGCACCGTGTCGCGGTGGCGCTTTTCTTCCCGGACGTGGAGGAAGTGCGTCTCCCAGTCGAAGTCGACCTGTTCGAAGACCTCGTGGCGACGCCCGTGATGGGTGTGCGTTCGCGTGCGGACGGTGACGCCGCGGTCGAGGTCGACCCAGGCCTCCGAGACGTCGTCGATGCGATAGAAGGTGTCCCAGAACCCGTTGGTGCGAGCGCCGGCGGTGAGGTGTGCGAGGCGCACGCCATCCCGCTCGACGAAGCGGGCCACTTCAAGCCACACGCGCCCGATGGGGACGCCGAGGTAGCGGACGTCGTAGTCGAGCCGCTCGCCTGGCAGGAAGTCGAACACGCCGGGCCGGGCCGTCCAGGCCTCGGCGTCGATCACGCTGAGCCCGGGCTCGTCGAGGAGGTAGCCCGGCGCTTCGTCGCCCGTCCCGGCGGCTGCGGGCCAGAGGAATGCGAGCACGAGGAGGGTGGCCGCGGCACGTCTCACGGCGCGAGCTCGATGCGCGTCCCGTCGGTGAAGGCGGGCAACACGCGCCCGATGCATGCCGCCTGGCGGTCGCCGGCCGCATGGAGGGCTTCGAGCAACGCCTCGCTCGACTCCTCGGCGACTGCGAACAAGAGCCCGCCGGAAGTCTGCGGGTCGAAGACCGCGGCCGCGTTCGCATCGCGCGCGACCTTCGGGTCGAGGCGGACCCCGGCCGTGTTCTCCACGTTCTGGGTGTGGACGCTGCTGCGGATCCCCATCTCGAAGAGCCTTTGCGCGCCCGGGAGCAGCGGGAGGTGGGCGAGCCGCAGTTGCGCGCCCGCTCCACTCGCGGCGAGCATCTCACCGAGGTGTCCGGCGAGGCCGAATCCCGAGACGTCGGTGGAGGCGTGCACGCCCACCTCGATTGCGACCCGTGCTGCGGCCTGGTTGGAGCGTGCCATCGCGCCATAGGTCGTTTCGACCCAGCGGCCCGCGGCGCGGCCCTGCATGTCCGCCGCGAGCAGCACGCCGGTGCCGAGCGGCTGAGTGAGGATCAAGGTGTCCCCGGGCCGCGCGCCGCCGAGCGGCAGCACGGCGTCCGCCGAGCCCGCATGACCGAGGATCGACAGGCCGACGAAAAGTTCCGGACCCCGGGAGGTGTGGCCCCCGGCGAGGGTCACGCCGAGCGGGTCGAGGGCAGCACGTACGCCTGCCAACACCTGGTGAAGCAACTCTTCCTCGCCCTCGGCCGCCGCCTCGGGCACGGTGACCAGCGCCAGCGCGTGGCGCGGCGTGCCGCCCTTGGCCAGGACGTCGGAGACGGCGTTCACCGCGGCCACGCGCCCGACCCACCACGGGTCATCGGCAAAGGCCCGAAAGCCATCCACCGTCGCGAGGGCGACCTCACCCGCGGGCAGAGCCAGGACGGCGGCGTCATCGGGCGGGTCGAGGCCCGCGAGGAGAAGCGGATCGTCCGGCGCCTTGGGCAGACGCGCGAGCGCGGACTCCAAGGGGCGCGCGCCGACCTTTGCGGCACATCCGCCGCACTCCATGGCTTCCATCCCCATGCTCTCGCCGGATGGAAACGCGGGGGCCGGTGAACCGTTGGCGTCGAGGACGCGGAAACGCGCCATGAAACGCCGGTCGATGGCGTCTTTCAATCTCCACACGGCGTGCCCTTCGGCGGAGAGGCCCCACTTTGCGCCGAGTGCGCGGCCCCCGCCGAGGTTCAAGAGCATGAGGAAGTCGCGTTGGGGCCGGTGACGACGGAGCCGTGTGCCGGCCAGGCGCGCCCTCAGGTTTCGCTCGAGAGTCGGGCCTTCACGCACGGCGTGGACCCCTGCCCGTGGCATCCAAGGGTGCGCGTCGAGTACGGCGCAGTCGCCCACGGCGAACAGGTCGTCGTGCCCCACGACCTGGAGGGTGTCGCGGACTCGCACGAAGCCGTTCGCTTCGAGGGGCAGCGGCGAATCACGCAGCCATTGGAAGGGGGCACCGCCCGTGGCCCAGAGGGCGAGGTCGCACGGGAGGCTCTCCGTGCCGGCGGGCCCGGCCATGTGGAGGGAATCCTTTTCGACGCGTTCCACGCGCAGTTCGGTTCGCACATGGATGCCTCGGGCTTGCGCCAGGCGAAGGGCCCGGGCGGCGACGCGTCGCGGTGCACCCGGGAGCATCTGGGGGCCTTCGCAGACCAGGCTCAGCTCCGCGGCGACACCGTCGCGCGTGAGGCGGTGCAAGACGGCGAAGGCGAGTTCGAACCCGGCAGCCCCGGCGCCCACCACGGTGACGCGCAGCGGCTCGTCGCCGCGCCCCGCTCGAGCTCGCGCGATGCGGCCTTCGAGCGTATCGATGAGGGTGCGGACCGGGCGCGTCGCGAGGGCGTGGTCGCGCATGCCCGGGACGTCGAGGCCCTTCACCGTCGAACCGACGTTGAGACTCGCCACGTCGTAGGTCAGGGCCGGTCGCCCCGCGAGCTCGATGCGTCGCGCTGTCGGGTCGACCCGGGTGGCCGCCGCCAACACCACGCGCGCTCGCGCCCGCCGCGCCAACGGGACCGCATCGATCTCGAGAGCCGCGGCATCGTAGTCACCGCTCATGTGGCCCGGCACCATCCCGGAGTAGACCGCCTCGGGGCGATCGACGACGAGCGTGACCTGCACGCCGGCGATCGGCTCCATCATGATCCGGCGCAAGACCTGGACGTGCGCGTGGCCGGCGCCCACCAGGACGAGGTGGGCCGGGCGTTCGACGCGTTTCATCCGGGGACTCTACCGCGATGAATCCGACGTGCGCTGTGTGCAGCGACTCACTAGGGTTCCTGCGTGAGCGAACCCGCCGTCCCCGCAGGCCCCTGGTACCGCCAACTGCATTGGCAGATCTTCCTGGGGATGGGTCTCGGCCTCGCCGCCGGCCTCGTAGGGGGCACCGCCGTGGCGGACCGTGTCGGGTGGCTCGGTACCCTCTTCGTCCGCCTGCTCAAGATGATCATCATCCCGCTCGTGATCACCTCGATCATCACGGGCGTCGCGTCGGTGGGGGGCGGGCGAAGCCTCGGCCGCTTGTTCAGCAAGACGCTCGGCTTCTACCTGTTGTCGAGCGCACTCGCCGTGCTGACGGGGCTCGCGGTCCTCAACGTGATCCAGCCCGGGGTCGGCGCCGAGATCGCCGGGGCGCACAGCGGCGAGCTCCCCGAACTCCAGACAGCGAACTCGGTCACCGAGCTGCTCCTCAACATGGTGCCCCTCAACGTCATCGACGCGGCGGCCAAGCCCGACATGCTCGGCGTGATCTTCTTCTGCATCCTCTTCGGCGTCGCCATCGCAGGCCTTCCGGAGAACCCCCGCGAGAAGTTGCTCGGCCTGTTCGACGCCGCCTTCCAGGCGATGATGACGCTCACCTCCGGGATCATCCGGCTGGCGCCGATCGGGGTCTTCGCCCTGATCGCGCGCGTGGCCGGCACGTCGGGCCTCGACGCCTTCCGGGCTCTCGGCCTCTACATGATCTCGATCGCCCTCGGCCTCGCGATCCACATGGGCATCACGCTGCCGGTCTTGCTGCGCGTGCTCGGCGGCATCTCGCCGCGCGTCCACTTCCGGAACATGGTGAACCCGCTCACCATGGCCTTTTCGACGTCGTCGTCCGCCGCGACCCTGCCGGTGACGCTGCGGGCTGTGCACGAGCGGGTAGGCGTGTCGAACCGCGTATCGTCCTTTGTGTTGCCCATGGGGGCGACGGTCAACATGGACGGGACGGCGCTCTACGAATGTGGCGGGGTTCTCTTCATCGCCCAGGTGCTGGGCGTCGATCTCTCGATCTCCCAGCAGTTCGTGGTCGTGGTGACGGCGCTTCTGGCGTCGATCGGCGCCGCTGCGGTGCCCTCGGCGGGTCTGGTGGTGATCTTCCTCGTCCTCGAGTCCGTGAATCTGCGCGGGCCCGAGGTCGACGTGATCGTCGGCGCGATGCTCGCCATCGACCGACCGCTCGACATGTGCCGCACCGCGACGAACGTCTTCAGCGACTCGTGCGGCGCCGCCATCATCGCCCGCTCCGAGGGTGAAGCGGGTGTCGACGCCGCCTAGAGTGGTTCTAGAACGCCGGGATCTTGATCGGCCAGTTCGAGGCGACCGTGCCGCCGTCGATCTCGAGGATCTTGCCCGTCATCCAGCTCGACGCCGGCGACGCCAGATAGAGCGCGGCCTGGGCGATGTCCTCGACGGTGCCGAGCCGCCCCATCGGGGTCAGGTCGCACATCTGCTGTTGGATGTCTTCGTTCAGGAACATGCCGAGGGCGTCGGTCAGGGTGGCGCCGACCGCCAAGGCATTCACGCGCACGTGGGGCGCGAGCTCGTGGGCCATGATGCGCGTCATGTGGGAGAGCGCAGCCTTCACCGTGCCGTAGGCCACGAAGCCCGGCTCGACCAGGTGGCCGAGGCCCGAGCTGATGTTGATGATCGAGCCGCCCTCGCCGCGCTCGACCATGTGCCGCACGCACTCCCGAGACAGATGCATGGCAGTCGTGACGTTGAAGTGGAACGCCTCTTCGAAGGATTCGTCCTTCAGTTGGAGCAGCGGCGTCGGCGGTGTGCCGCCGGCGTTGTTCACGAGGATGTCGATGCGGCCGAACTTCTCGAGCGTGGCTTCGACGAGGGCGTCGAGGCTCGACACGTCGTTCACGTCACAGGGCAGGCCGACGGCGGTGCGGCCGAGGCCTTCGACCTCCTTCACCATCTCCGCGAGGGTCTCCTCGGTGCGCGCCGCGCCCACCACGTGGGCGCCGGCCTGGGCAAAACCACGCGCGATGCCGCGCCCGATCCCGCGGCTGGCGCCGGTCACGATGGCGACCTGGTCATCGAGCTTGAACTGGTCGAGGATCATTTCATTCTCCACGTTTCGAGGCCGGCCGAGTCTAGCCCGTCGCGCCCGGCCTCACTCGGCGAGGTCACGCGGGACGACGAAACGCATGAGTTCGCCGCCCGAGACCGCGATGTCTCCCCAGACTTTCGCCTCGAATTCGAAGGTGGAAAGCGCGCCGGTCGGGTGGCTGCCCCGCAGTCGGTGCCAGGCCTCTTCGTCGCCCGAGCCGGCGAGGGCCCGCGCGAGATCCTCGACCCCCGGGTTGTGCGCGACGACGAGCAGGCAGGGTTCGGCCCGGCACTCCTGGATGCGAGCGAGCAACTCGCCGGCACTCGCCAGATAGAGGCGCCGATCGATCTCGACCGTCGGCGTCGAACCGAGCCTCGCCTCGACGCGCCCCCAGGTTTCTTGCGCGCGGGTCGCGGTGGAGCACAGCACGTGTGTAGGCGCCGGCCCTTTGCCCCCGAGCAGGCGGCCGATCGCTTTCGCCGCCTTTCGCCCGCGACGGTTCAGCGGGCGGTCGTGATCGCTCTGGCCCGGTGTGTCCCAACTCGACTTGGCGTGCCGCAGCACGTGGAGCGTGAGGCTCAAAGCATTTCTCCTGGCGAGCGAGCATCCGTTTCTCGCCGAGCGGGGCAACCGTTTCGCGCCGAGCGGGGGCTTCCGCCTCGCGCTGAGATTGTATGCTCCGCACCACCATGAAGTCGCTGCTCTTCGCTCTTCTCGCCGCCGTCGTCACCGCCGGGCCGGCCCACGCCTTCGACCCCTGGGCCGACACAGCCCGCTACCAGCTCGTCTACGAAGTCGAACTCGCCGGCCTCCCGCCCGGCGCCCTGGAACTCTGGCTCCCGGCGCCGCGTGACGTCTTCGATCAACATCTGATCGACCTTCAGGTCGAAGCGCCGCTTCCCCACCGCGAAACCCTGGACGCCCTCGGAAACCGGATCATCCACCTCGAGGGTGCGACGCCGCCCCCGGGCTCCGCGCCGCTGGTGGCTCGCTTCGACGTCGTCCGCGAGCCGGGCCTCGGCTTGCCCGAGGGCGAGATCGTGAAGGACAGCCCCGACGATCCGAGGAGACACCTGGCGCCGCGCCGGCGCATCCCCCTCGCGGGGGTGATCGCGGACCTGGGTCGCACGGTCGTCGCGAACCAGACGACGGACGTCGAGAAGACGAGGGCGCTCTACGACTGGGTCGTCGGGAACATGCGCTACGCGAAGGATGGTGAGGGCTGGGGCGAGGGCGATGCGGTCTGGGCGTGCGATTCGAAGTACGGCAACTGCACCGACTTCCACTCCGTCTTCCTCGGCATGGCCCGCAGCCAGGGCGTGCCCGCGCGCTTCGTGATGGGCTTCCCGATCCCGCCCGGGCGCGCAGCCGGCGAGATCGCTGGCTACCACTGCTGGGCCCAGGCCCACAACGCGGGTGCGGGCTGGATCCCTCTCGACGCGAGCGAGGCCCACAAGACGGGCCGCCACGACGACTACTTCGGCCGGCTGCCCTCGGACCGGGTCGCCTTCACCCACGGCCGCGACCTCATCCTCGAGCCGCCCCAGCAAGGTGAGCCGTTGAACTTCTTCGTCTATCCCTATGTCGAGATCGATGGGAAGGCGGTGGAGACGCCGCCGTGGAAGCTCCGCTACGAGCGGGTACCACTGCGGAACCGGAGTGGCGCTACGCCGGCTCCGACGCCGACGGGGCCGCCGGCGGGTTGAGGCCTTCGCCGACCCCCACGCTGTGTTCGCGCTCTCGCTCGTGGGCGGTCGCGAAGTTCACCATCTGGTTGGTCTCTTCGTCCCAGAGCGTCAGGAAGGCGCAACGGAAGCTCTCGAGGAACTCGACCCGGCTCACGTTCTCGAGTTCCGGGTGGTCGGCCATCATTTCCCGCAGCCGATAGTTCGGGATGCGCGCCGAGAGGTGATGGACGTGATGCACCGCGATGTCCCCGGTCAGCCAGTTCAGCAGCCGGGGCATCCGGTAGTACGAGCTTCCCTTGAGCGCCGCCGTCGCATAGTCCCACTCTTCGTGACGGCGCCAGTAGGACTCTTCGAAGTTGTGCTGGATGTAGAAGAGCCACACGCCGAGAGCGAGCCCCGGCAGCAAGAGGGCGACGTGGATCGTAAGGGCCTTCTGCCAGCCCATGATCGGGTCGAGTAGCGCGAGGAAGCCGACGATCCCGAGGTTGGTCCACATGGCGCTGCGCAGGCACGGGCCCACGGGCGCGGGCAGGCCCTCGACCGGGAAGCGGTACTTGAAGAGGAACTGGTAGATCGGGCCGATGACAAACAACACGATCGGGTTGCGGAAGATCCGGTAGCGGAGACGGCCCCAGCCTTCGCGGCCGAGGTACTCGTCGACCGTGATGGTCGGGATGTCGCCCGCGATCCGGTTGTCGAGGTCGCCGTTGGTGGCGTGGTGGATGCCGTGGATGCGCCGCCAGTAGGCATAGGGCGTGAAGGTCAGGACGCCGAGGAACCGCCCCACCCAGTTGTTGAACTTCTGGTCCGGCGACCAGGAGCAGTGGCCGCAGTCGTGCTGGACGATGAAGCAGCGCATCAGGAACCCCGACGCGAGCAGCGAGACCGGCGGCACCAGCCACCAGGAGATCTCGGAGAGCTGCCAGACGGCGAACCAGAGAACGAAGAAGGGGATGAGGGTGTTGGCGAGCTGCCAGAGCGCGCGCGGCCAGTCGGCGCGCGCGTAACCTGCGGCGATCTTCCCCCAGTTCTTGCGCACCGCTTCCGGCATCCGCCGGTAGATACACTCTTTCGATCCGGCGGGGCAGGGTTTCGCCTGCTCTTACACAGGTTTTACAGAGCTGGGGCGGAGGGGCGCGGAGGCCGCCCGCCGCTAGAAAACCGCATCGGCGAAGGCGGCGAGGCCCGCCGTGGCATCGGGGGAGCGACGCCACGGGCAGACGATCACCCGGTCGACCCCGGCGTCGGCCAGCCTCTCGACTTCCCGGCGGCTGGGCTCGGCCGCGCCCACCGTCACGCAGAAGTCACCGTCGGCGGTCTCGGTTCGGGCGCGAAGGGTATGGAGGCGCTCGATCGGTCGGCAGACCGACTCGGCTGTGTGTTCGAGGCCGATCCAACCCTCGCCGACGCGGGCGGCCCGGCGCAGCGCCGCCTCGGATTCGCCACCCACGTGGAGCGGCGGCCAGGGTCGCTGGGTCGGTTTGGGTTCGAAGCGCACGGCCTCGAAGTCGAAGAACTCGCCGTGGTGCTCGACGACGGCTTCGCTCCAGAGTCGCTTGCAGACGTGGATGGCTTCGTCGAGGCGGCGCCCGCGGCTGCGGAAACCGAGGCCGGCCGCCTGCCATTCGGTTTCGAGCCACCCCGCGCCGACACCGACCTCTGCGCGCCCGCCCGAAACCACGTCGAGGGTCTGGACGGCGCGTGCTGCCACGAAGGGATGGCGCAAGCCCATCAGATAGACGTGAGTGCCGAGTCGGATGCGGCTGGTCCGGCCAGCGAGAAACGAGAGGTAGGCGAACGCATCGAAGACCGGCGTTTCCGCCGGCACCGGCGGGTGGTCGGCGCCGGGGTGGGGCGAGCCGGCGAGGGCCACGGGGAAGACGAGGTGCTCGGGCAGCCAGACGGACTCGAAACCCAGGCGTTCGGCTTCGATGGCCGCCTCGACGTGGAAGGCCGGGTTGAGCCGGCCGAGGGCGACGCCGAAGCGGATGCGATCGCGCATGCTCGCAGGCTATCAGAGTCGTCGAGCCTGCAGCGTGCCGCGGCGGCTGCGCGCGGCCGGCCGTCGCGGTTTGCGGTCGCGGCTCGGCCTGCAATCCTCCCCGCTGGGGGGCCCGACGACATGGGTGCGAGCGAATTCTGGAAGCCCGCGTATCGGCCTGCCTCCGTGGTTCTCGTCGCGTTGTTGGGCGTCGCCCTGCTGCTCTCGGCGTGCGCCGGTGGCGGGCCCGGCGAGGCGCTGAGCCCAGCGGCATCGGTGGACGGCTGGCAGCGGCTCGACCGCAGCGTCGTGCCTCGGCGCTACGAACTCGACCTCACCGTCGACCCGCGAAAGACCCGGTTCCACGGCACGGTCGGCATCGACGTCGAGCTCTCCCGGCCGACCCGGGTGATTCGGCTCCACGCCGAGGCCCTCAGCTTCGCAGCCGTTCGCATTACCCAGGGCGGGCAGGTGCAGGCGGCCCGTGCCGTCCCGGGCCGCAACGGGGGCATGGCCCTGGTCGTCGAGCGCGAACTCGCCGCCGGGCCGGCACGGCTGGAGATCGACTACGCCGGGGCGTTCCCCGAGCACGGCCACGGCCTCTATCGCGTCGAAGAAGAAGGCCGTTGGTACGCCTTCACCCAGTTCCAGCCGATCTCTGCGCGGCGCGCTTTCCCGGGCTTCGATCAGCCGGAATTCAAGACGCCCTTCCACGTGAAGCTGCGCGTGCCGCGCGAGATGACCGCGGCCTCGAGTGGGCCGATGGTGAGCCGCGTGACGCGCGGGCCCGAGCGCATCTTCCTCTTCGACGAAACGAAACCGATCCCGACCTACTTGCTCGCGCTGGCGGTGGGAGAGTTCGACGAGCTGCCGGTCCCCGGCGACGGGCGCGGCCGTCCGCCGCTGCGCATGCTCACGCCCGCGGGCCGTGGCCCGCTCGCGAGCTACGCCGCCGAGCGCACGCCGGCGATCCTCGACTGGCTCGTGGATTGGTTCGGCAGGCCGCTCCCTTTCGCAAAGCTGGATCAGCTCGCCGTCCCCGAGTTCACCTTCGGCGCCATGGAGAACGTCGGCCTCGTGACCTATCGCGAGGCACGCCTGCTGCTCGACCCCGTCCACGCAACCCAGCGTGACCACCTCTGGACCAACGTGACCATCGCTCACGAGATCTCCCACATGTGGTTCGGAAATCTCGTGACCCTGCCGTGGTGGGACGATGTCTGGCTCAACGAATCCTTCGCGAGCTGGATGCAGACCAAGGTGATCGACTCGCTCTATCCGGAGCTCGAAGCGGGCCTGCAGGTCGCGGCGCATACGCAGTGGGTCTATGGCAAGGGCGGCGCTGTCTTGCGGATGGTCGAGGCCTGGGTGGGCGAGGCCGCCTTCCAGGAGGCGGTGCGCGGCTACCTCGACGACCACGCCTACGGATCCGGGGGCACACCCGAGTTGCTCGCGGCCCTCGATCGCAGCTCGGGCAAGGACGTGACCGGGGTCGTCGGCGGCTTCATCGACCGCCCGGGGACGCCGCTGGTCAGCGCCGAGCTGGTTTGCGACGGAGAAGGGGCCGGGACGGCGACCTTGGAACTGTCCCAGCGGCGCTATCTCCCGGCCGGTCGGCGTGACGACAGCAAGCCGTGGAGCTTCCCGCTCTGCGTTCGTTGGGACGCCGGCGCGGGCGAGGAGGGGGCTCCCGAAGCAGAGAGCACCTGCTTCCAGGTGGAGGCGGCGAGCCATGCCTTCCGTCTCCCGGCGGAGGGCTGCCCGAGTTGGGTCCACCCAAACGTCGATGAGCTCGGCTACTACCGGTGGAGCCTGCCCGAAGCAGAACTTCTCGCCCTGACGCGCACGCACCTCGACCGCCTCACCCTGCGCGAACGGCTCGCACTGCCCGGGAATCTTCGCGCCCTCCTCGAAGCGGGCGAGATCGAAGTCGAAGCGTACCTCGACGGGTTGCTCGCTCTTTCGGCCGATCCGCACCGGCGCATGGCCGAGGCGATCGTTCCGGGCCTGAACGGCCTCTCGCGCGTGGTCGACGAAGCCGAACACGAACCGTTCGCGAAGTATGTGCGGCGCGTTCTCGGACCCTATCTGGACCGGATCGGCGTCGAGCCCCGCGCGGGCGAACCCAACGACGCGACGTTGTTGCGCAGCCGCCTCGTGCGGGCCATCGCCGGCGAGGGACGCGACCCGATGCTTCGCGCCCGAGCCCGCGCGGCGGTCGCCGCCTTGCTCGCGGGGGACACCACGGCCTACACGGCCGAAGAGTTGCGAGTCTTCCTGCCCATGGGTTCGTGGGATGCGGACGCGGCCCACTGGGGGCAGCTGCTCGCCGCACTCCAGTCGACGAAGAGCCCGACGCTGCGGCGAAACCTCCTCGCCGCCCTCGGCAGCTTCGACGACCCGGAGTTGGTGAAGCGCAGCCTCCGACTCGTGCTCGACGGCACCCTCCGTGCCAGCGACTGGTCGACCGTGGCCGGTTCGATCCGGCGGCCCGCCCACCCGGGCGCCTGGGCCTTCATCGAAAGCCATCATGCCGCCCTGGTCGAGCGCCTCGGCCCCGTCGCCGCGGCGGGGCTGCCCCGCATGGCCGGCTCGTTCTGCTCGCGTCGGGAGCACGACGCCGTCGAGGCCTTTTTCAAGCGCCAGCCTCCGGTCCCCGGCCGAAAGCGCAACCTCGATCTGACCCTCGAGGACATCGAGCGCTGCGCCGAAGCTCGGGAAACCGTCGGTGGGCCCCTCCAGGTCTGGCTCGCCGCTCTCCCGGATTGATTGTGGAACCCGGCCTGGTTCCACCGGAACCTGTCCTGGTTCCACCGGGTTCCTTCGAGTCGTCGTTTCCAAGCCGACGCCGATCCCATACCCTCCCCCCAGACGTCGCACGGCTCACCCGAGGCCATGGACGGAGGAGGGAAGGGGCTTGAGCGAAAACCCCCTGCTGGAGCAGGCCGCCGAGCGGCAAGTGCGCCTGGCAAACGAATTCCAGAAGGCCGCAGCGGAGCTGACGGCCGAGCAGTTGAAGGCAGCGTTCGACGGCGCCGTGTCGTCGGCGCCGCGGCGTGATGAAGCCGGCAAGGCGTTCTTCGAGCCCCACCCCGCGCGCCGTCGGACCCGCGCGAAGGATCGCGACGCCGAAGACGTGGCGGCCGCACTCGTGGCGTTCTCCGCTGCCGCCGAGAAGCCGTTCTGGATGCCGAAGATCCTGCCGACCGACGACGACCATACGTTCGAGTTCCTCGACCATCGCATTCCCGTGAAGGCGAAGCGCGAGGACAAAGGCGTGGGGCACCTCGATCTCATCGGCTTGCTCGATGACCGCATGGCTATCGGCTCGTTCAAGTACGTGGCCAACGACGCGACCCGTGGCTCCACGGGCGACACGCCGCTGCGGGCCCTGCTCGAGGGCCTTTCGGACCTCGCCACCGCCACCGCTAGCGCCGCGGCCATGCGCAAGGAACTCGCGGAGCGCTTCGGCCGCGAGGTTTCCGAGGAGCCGCCGGTTCTCGTCCTGATCGGGACGCACCGCTACTGGGAGCTCGCGCGCAAGCGCTCGGTCCAGAAGGGCGCGCATTGGATCAAGGAGCTCGAACGTCTGGCGAACGAGCTCGAGGCTGCGGCCGGCCCCACGGTCGAATACCTCGGACTCGACCTGCCGGACACGCCGTCCTTCGAGATCCAGGAGGGCGAGGGGGGTGAAGAGGCCCCCACCTTCATCACGACTCCACGGCTGACGCTTGCCTGGGAGGCCACCGCGGGCCACGTGAAGACGCGCTCGAAGCCGAAGGCGAAGACGGAGTTGAAGGACGAGATCGTCCTGGCCGACCCGGACCGGCCGCCGCGCCCCTACAAGACCACCGAAAGCTACGAGCCGGGCGACGCGATCCAGCACCAGACCCTGGGTGACGGGGTCGTCCAGGCGCCGGGTGGGCCGGGCAAGATCCAGGTGCTCTTCGGTGAGGATCGCAAGATCCTGGTCCACGAGCGCTAGGCGCGCTCGCGCGGCAAACCCGCACGACGCGCTCGCCCGGCGGACCCAGCTAGGCCCGCACCGACTCAGATCTTGAAGACGTCGCCTTCGGCCCCCGCGGTCACGCGGAAGGGCAACTCGGACCCCTGTGCGGCCTCGCTGACCACGCGATAAAGCGCGTCGTCGCCGCGGGCCGGGTCGTGATGGAACGCGACCATGTGCTTGACCCCTGCGAGCCGCGCGAAGGTGAGGCTCTGCTCCGCCGACGAGTGCCCCCAGCCGATCCGTTCCTGGTACTCCTCGGTGGTGTACTGGGCGTCGTGGATCAGCAGGTCGGCCCCGGCGGCGAGGTCGTAACCCGACACCCATTCGGGGTCGAGCTGTGAGGCTTCGAAGCGGTCCATGCCGAGCGCCGGCTCGTGGTCCGACAGATAGGTCAGGACGCGGTCGCCCTCGCAGATCCGATAGCCCACCGTCGGGCCCGGGTGGCACACCATCGCCGCGGAGATCCGGAAGCCGCCGATCTCGAAGTCGCCGCATGGCACCTCGTGCAGTCGAAGCTCGCAGGGCAGGTCGCGTAGCAAGACCGGGAAGAGCGGCGGCGCGAGGTAGCGCGTGAGCCTTCGCCCGAGCCCCTGGGTCGTACTCGCGGGGCCCCAGATATGCACCTCGGCCGTCGAGTCGTAGAGCGGTGCGAAGAACCCGAGCCCCTGGATGTGATCCATGTGGAGGTGCGAGAGGAGGATGTCCACGCGCCCGGTGGGGCGTGGGAAGGTGTCGCCGAGGCGGCGGATGCCGGTGCCGGCGTCGAGCACGACCTGGCTGCCATCGTCGCCTTCGACGTGGACGCAGCTCGTGTTGCCGCCGTAGCGCGCCGTCTCCGGCCCGGGCGTCGGGATGCTGCCACGAGTGCCCCAGAGGGTGACCTTCATTTCGGTGTTCCTTCCTCTTTGTCGACGATCCAGAAGAACGAGATCGCACCCAGGAAGCGGTCGCCCTGGCCCACGATGGGAACGGCCGTGATGGCGATCTCGCGGATCTGGCCGTCGTCGCCGGGCACCTGGAAGCGCGCGTGAGCGGGGTGGTGCTCTTCGAGGGCGATCGCGATCGGCAAGCGTTCGGGCGGCACGGGCTTGCCCGCTTCGTCGCGTGCCTCGAACAAGGCCGCGAGATCGCGGGCGGAGACGTTGCGGGCCTTCTCGAGGCGTCCGCCGAGGACGCGCCGGGCCGCGTCGTTGAAGTCGAGGACGTTGCCTGCCGGGTCCACCAGGAAGGTGGGCATGGAGAGGTGAGCCGCCAACTGGCGCGTCAGGATCATCTCGATGGCCTGCTGCGGCATGTCCCCCTCCAGCAGGGGCATGTTGTCACAAGCCGGCCGCCTCGTCACAATGCATTCCGCCTACTGCACGAAACCGAGAGGGACCCTCATGTCGGACGCTGCAAGCCTCGAAACCCCCGCCTGGATGGGAGACGTGGATCCGAGTCAGGTCGGCTTCCCCTTCACGCCGGACCGGACGCGCTACGAGAAGCGCACCGAGATCGCCTACAAGTCGACACCCGACGGGCCACTGCACCTCGATGCGTATCGCCCGGTGGGGGACGGGCGGGCGCCGCTGGTGGTGATGATCCACGGTGGCGGTTGGCACCAGGGTGGGCGCTACGAAATGGGGCTCTCGCGTTGGGCGGGTTGGCTCGCCGCGTCGGGTCTCGCGGTCGTGTCGATCGACTACCGGCTCGCGCCCGGTACGTCCTACCCCGACTCCTTCGGCGACTGTCTCGACGCCATCGACTGGTGCGTCGACAACGAGGACGAGCTCGGCGTCGATGCGTCTCGCATCGGACTGTGGGGCGACTCCGCCGGTGGGCACCTCGTGTTGTTGGTGGCGACGTCCCAGACGCGCGCGGACTTCCCGGGCCCGCGCCTCGCGCGCGCGGGCGACGCGCTGCGGGCCGTGGCGGCCTGGTACCCGCCGACGGATCTCGAGACACTGCACAACGTGGAGAGCCGCGCGCGCTCGGGCGGCGCCGGGACCGTGCGCAACTTCGTCGGCGTCGACCCCGAGCGAGACGCCGCGCGCTGGCGCGAGACTTCGCCGATCCATCAGGTCCACGCCGACGCGCCGCCGACGTTGATCCTCCAGGGCACGCGCGACCTGTTGGTGCCCCACGCCCAGGCCACGTCCTATGCGGAGCGCGCCGCGGAAGTCGGAGGGCCGTGCGAGCTCCACATCGTGGAGGGCGGCCTCCATGGTTTCGAGCGCATCGCACCCGGGGACGAAGCCAAGGCGAAGATCGAGCGCTGCCGCGACTTCCTGACCCAGCACCTGCGGGCCTGAGGCTCGCTTGACGGCCGCGCCCCGTCCGCGCTGGAGTCGGTGGATCCCGTTCTCCACGCCCCCCGAGCCGCTTTCGCCGCATCAGTGGCGTCTTCTCGGCGTGCTGGGCATGACGGTGATGATCAACCACTACGATTTCGGGCTGCTGACACTCGTCTTGTCCCATCTGCAGGCCGATCTGGCGATCCCCGAGTCCGACATCGGCCCCATGGTGAGCGTGATTCGACTCGGAGCGTTGCCGTCGGTGTTGCTCGCCCTGGTGGCGGACCGGATCGGCCGGCGCCGGTTGTTGATCGGGACCTTGCTCGCCTTCACCGCATGCACCGTCGCCACGGCCTTCGCGCGCACGCCGACGGAGTTCATGGCGCTGCAGTTCTTGGGGCGGACCTTCGTCACCGCCGAAGAGTTCATCGCCGTGGTGATTCTCGCCGAAGAGTTGGGGGCACGGTCGCGCGGCTACGGCCTGGGCGTGCTGGCAGCCCTCGGCAGCCTCGGCAACGGGCTTTCCGCCCTCGGCTTCGGCTTCATCGAGGTGTTGCCGTATGGCTGGCGCGCGCTCTACTTGCTCGGTGCTG
>JAFDDA010000158.1 GCA_019311105.1 Deltaproteobacteria bacterium | reverse complement strand
AGCGGGGCGGCTACCGCACCATGGCCGTCGGCAAGTGGCACCTGGGCGATTTCACGGGTGCGCCGGAGTACCACCCGTCGAACCACGGCTTCGACCGCTTCGTCGGCTTCAACATGTCGAACGACGACTGGCCCGTGGCGTTCTGGCGCGAGCAGACCGAGGAGGTCGCCGACATCGGCCTCGACCAGGCGGGCTACACCGAGCTCTTCACCGAAGAGGCCGTGAGCTTCATCGAGGAGTCCGGCGACGAGCCCTTCTTCCTCTACCTCGCTCACAAGGACCCGCATCAGCCGTTCTTTCCCTCGCAGGCCTTCGCCGGGCGATCCGCCGGAGGCCCGTACGGCGACGCCGTCTCGGAGTTCGACTGGAGTGTGGGAGAGGTGATCTCGGCGTTGCGGCGCGCGGGGGTCGCGGAGAACACGCTCGTGGTGGTGACGAGCGACAACGGGCCGTGGTTCGAGGGAAGCGCGGGCGGGCTCCGGGGCCGCAAGGGACAGAGCTACGAGGGCGGGTTCCGCGTGCCCTTCATCGCCTGGTGGCCCGGCCGGATCGCGGCGGGCACCGTGAGCGACACGCCGGCCATGAACATCGATCTCTTCCCCTCGTTCGTGGGTCTGGCGGGGCTATCGCTGCCGAGCGACCGTGTGATCGATGGCGTCGACTTGTGGCCCGTGCTCGCCGGCGAGCGGGCGGAGCTCGACGAGCGAGCGCTCTACTTCTTCCACGACTACGACGTCGAGGCCGTGCGCGTCGGGCCGTGGAAGTACATCGACGGCAACAGCCACTACGTCTGGCCCGCGCCCCTGGACAAGACCGACACCCCTGCCGGCAGGCTCCTGACCGGCCGCGACTACCAGCCGCCCGGCTCTGCAGCTTCGGTGCCCACGCTCGGCACCTGGCCCCTGCTCTACGACTTGAGTCGGGACCGGGAAGAGGCATACAACGTGGCCAAGAGCCATCCGGACGTGGTCCGAGCGCTCGGCGGGCGGCTGGAGGCGTGGCGCGCCGCCTTCCGCGACGACCCGCACGGCTCGCGCTAGCCACTGCCAGCGGGGAGCACACGGGTTGCCGCCGCTGGAGGGATGGGGCATCGGGCCGAGCCGGCTGATATGCTCCCCGGAATGCTCCGCACCCGCGCAATCCCGCTGGCCATCGTACTTTTTTGGATTCTCGCCCCCTCGGCACCCGCTGATGAACAGGGCATCCCTGCTCCGAGCGCGCCCGGGCGGCTGCGCTGCGAGACGGTCCCGAGGCTGCTCGAGTCCTACCTCAAGGCTCACGTCGTCCACAAGCGGCTCACGCCCGAGATCCGGACCCGGACCTTCGACTCGTACATGCGCGCCCTCGACCCGTCGAAGACGCTGCTGCTCGCCGCCGAGGCCGACCGGGTCCGAGCCGACGCCCAGAAGGTCTTCGGTCAGGTGATGGCCGGCGATTGCCACTCGCTCTTCGAACTCCAGACCCAGCTCCACGGCCGCTACGAGACCCTCGAAGTGCTGGTGGGGGGGATGGCCGGCCGCGACGACTTCGAGATCGACCCGAGCGTCGAGCTCACCATCGACGCCGAGGAGCGCGGCTTCCCCAAGGACGAGGCCCAACGCACGGAGCTCGTCCGGAAGCTCATCCACTTCCAGATCTCCAACCTGCTGACCGGCGGCGAGGAGCTCGATGGGGCCCGCGAGCGCCTGATCCACCGCTACGAGCTGATGACCAAGCGCTCCGAGGAGATCACCGAGGAGGACATCCTCTCGGTCTTCGTCGACTCCTTCGCGCGCTCGCTCGACCCGCACTCGAACTACTTCTCCGCCGACAGCATGGAAGACTTCCAGATCCAGATGTCGCTCTCGCTCGAGGGGATCGGCGTCGCGCTGTCCTCACGCGACGGCTACCCCGTGGTGGAGCGGATCATCCCGGGCGGCGCCACCGACCGCACCGACGCCCTCGAGCCCAACGACAAGATCATCGCCGTGGCCCAGGCGGGCCAGCCCGCAGTCAGCGTGGTCGACATGGCCCTGCGCGACGTCGTGCGGCTGATCCGCGGCAACAAGGGCACCACGGTCCGACTGACCGTGCTGCGCCAGGCCGGCGAGAACGAGCGCTTCAACGTCACCATCGTGCGCGACACCGTGGACTTGAAGGAGCAGGCGGCGGATCTGCGCTGGGAGACCCGCACCGTCGACGGCCGCACGCTCAAGCTCGGCGTGATCGAACTCCCCTCCTTCTACGGCGACCGCTCGCCGGGCAAGCGCCGCTCGAGCGAGGACGTGCGCAACCTGCTCGAAGAGGCCCGCAAGGGCGGCGCCGATGGCCTGCTCCTCGACCTCTCCCGCAACGGCGGCGGCAACCTGGAATACGCCGTCGCGATCTCGGGCCTGTTCATCGAGCGCGGCGGGATCGTGGCGATCCGCGAATCGACCGGGCGCTCGAAGGTGCTGCCCGACCCCGATCACAACCTCCACTGGGACGGCCCGCTCGTCATCCTGACGTCGCGCATCAGCGCGTCGGCGTCGGAGATCCTGGCCGGGGCGCTCAAGGACTACGCCCGGGCCGTGCTGGTGGGCGACTCGAGCACCTTCGGCAAGGGCTCGGTTCAGACCGTCGTGCCGCTGCCGCCGGGCCTTGGCGCGCTCAAGGTGACGACGGCGATGTTCTTCCGCCCGGCGGGCGCCTCCACCCAGAACGACGGCGTGCAGCCCCACATCCAGATCCCCTCGGTCTGGGACCGCAACGACATTGGCGAGAGCGAGCAGCGCTTCGCCTTGCCGAGCCAGCGGATGGCGCCCTTCGGGCCGAACTCCAGCAACCGCAACGGCGACAAGCTCGGCGACTACCGGCGCGTGACGCCAGAGATCCTGACCGCCCTGTCGAGCCGCTCGGCCGGGCGCGTGAGCGCGAGCAGCGAGTTCGAAGAAGTCACCGAGCAGCTCGCCGAGGCCAAGGAGAAGCAGAGCCGCATCAAGCTCGCCGAGCTGCTCGAGAAGCAGGAATCGGCCAAGGCCAGCGAAGTCGATGACGCGGCCGCAGGCGATGCGGCCATCAAGCCGCCCGAGGCGCCGAAGAGCGACGACGCCGACGAAGAAGACGAAGAGCCGACCCTGCAGGTGCAGGAGGCCCTCGACATCCTCGCCGACCTCGTGACTCTCGAGAGCTAGCGATCCGGTTGCGGCGGGTTCGGTTCCCGGCCGCTTCTGCAACTTCGGGAGCAGCCCCCTGAGACTCGGTTCGGCGCTAGGCGCAGCCCTGCTCTGCGCGGCCCTGGCAGTGGCGACGTCGCTGGCCGGCGGCGTCCTCGACCGGCAGAACGCCGACGGACTGATCCTCGCCCTGGTGAGCCTCCAACAGTGGACCCCCTTCTATTGGGAGCAGGACCGCTTCGGGATGCTCGTGCCGCTGTTGACCAATGCGCTCGACGACCCCTTCGCGACCCTCGCCGCCCAGCACGCCCTGACCAGCTTCTTCGGACTGATGGCGTTCTTCGGGCTTTCCCGCTTCGCGCTGGGCCGCGGCGGCCCCTGGTTTGCAGCCGGCGCCTTCTCGGCCACCGCCTACGCGGTCACGCATCCGAGCAACGACACGCTCTTCTACTACCTGAGCACGATCCAGCCGTCCGGGACGAGCCTCGCGCTCGCCGCGGGCGCGCTCGTCGCCTGGCGTGAAGATGCGAAGCCAACGGCCGCACGCGTGGCCGTGGGCAGCGCGCTCGCGCTGCTGGCGATCTGGGTGAACGTCGCGGCGGCCGTGTTCCTCCTGGTAACCCTGCTGGCCGACCGCGCCCTGCACCGAGGGGCGAGCGCCCCGAGCTGGGCGGCCGAAGGCGCGACCCTGGCCTCGCTCGGCGCCATCGAGCTCGCCATGGTGTCGTCGCCCTACGGGACGAACTATGGCCCCCTCAGTCCGGAAGAGTGGCCCGCCGCAGCCGCCGCGTTCCTATCGAGCGCAGCGTCGGGATACCTGGGGGCGGGGCTGGGCCTCGCCCTGCTGGCTGGCGCCTTCGTCTCGACCGCGCTGGCCTGGCGAAGCGAGTTGCCCTGGCGACGCCCGCTGGCGATCGGCGCGGGCGCCGTCGCGTATCTATGCGCGTTCGCCGTGCTGGCGTGGACCGAGGGGAACGCCCGCTATGCACTCCTGCCCTTCGCAGCCCTCACGGCAGCCGTATCCATCATCCCGCTCCAGTCCCTGCACTCGCGTACCCGGCGGGGGGTCATCGAGGTCTTAGCCACGGTGGCGCTGATCACCACCATGATGCTGCGCTTCGGCCCCCCCGAACCCGAGCGCTCGCGCCGCGAGCTGCACGAACGCTTCGGCGCCGCCACGCCGGAACTCCTGGCTTCGGGCGTGAGCCACCTCTTCGGAGACTACTGGCATGTGTGGCCTGCGGTCTTTCACACCAACTGGGTGCTGCACGACCTCGGCCGACCTCAATCAGCTTTCGGCGTCACCTTCCGATCGAACCCGACGCGGGCTCAGTGGGAGGGGACTCTCGACTGTGACACGCGTGTTGCCATTCTCGGCCCGTTGCCGGTCGATTGGGTGCGAAGCCGCCGCGTCCTCGAAGGCGGGAGGCTGGAGGTGTTGGAGGAGGGTCGAGAGATGAACCTGGCGATCGTCCGCTGCGCCGACGCCGGCGACGAGCCGGTGCGGTGAACGGCGGAGCTAGGCGGCCTTGAAGGGCTGGGCCAGGTCGGGCTGCCACTCCAGGAGTTCGGCCGGCGCGCCGTCCTCCCACGGGAAGCGGCCCTCCGGGTCGGGCCACACACACTGAAGCGCCGGGAACGGTGCCCCCTCGTAGTACCAGCCGGCGTAGCCCAGGAAGTCGCCGTAGTTGGCGAGATGCACCTCGCGGAACTCGCAGCGCATCCCGCTGAGGATCCCGTCGTAGCCCTGCCCTGCTTCGAAGCGCCGCCCCGCGCGGACATCCTCGCCGACCGCGTTCACCAGCTGGTGGAGCACGTCGAGGTTCGGCCCGACGACCACGATCTCGGGGTGGCCGTGGGTCTCGTGGAGCCCGATGGTGAACGCGTGGCCGGGCCCGGTGGCGTCTTCCATGACCTTCACCACGTGCCAGCCGTGGTCGGCGATGTCGCGCTTCACGCGCGGGTCGATCTCGGGCATGGGCCGCAGGTTAGGGGCGCAGCGGGGGTTCGTGCTACATGCTTCCCATGGCCCCAAGGAGGAGAACCCATGGCCCTCCAGATCCTGAACCAGCCCGACGACATCCTCGCCAAGGTCAAGGCCACCATCGAAGCGGCCATCGAGGGCGCAGACGTCCACGTCTCGTCCATGAGCCCGGGCCACTTCGAGATCCGCGTCATCTCGGGCGCGTTCGAAGGCCTGAATCGCGTGAAGCAACAACAGCTCGTCTACGGCGCGATCACCGCCCTCATGAGCGGCGACGCCGCCCCGGTCCACGCGGTGGATCGGCTCGAAACCCTCACCCCCTAGTTCGGCAGCGGGAGCGAACCCATTCTCGACGCACTCGGAAACATCGGCGATTTCGTCGGCGGAATCGCCGTGGTCGTCACGCTTGTGTACCTCGCGATACAGGTCCGCCAGAACAACAGCCAACTCCGCGAAAGCGCCGCCGCAACACGCGCTGCGACCTACCAGAACGCGATGGACCTCATCGCGGAGATCAATCTCGAGATCGCCAAGAGCCCGGAGCTTGCGAAGTTCCATGGCATCTCTCGCGAGGACTTCGACACTCTCTCGGAAGTCGAACGCACGCAATGCACTTCGCTCCACCTAAACGCGATGCGCGCTCAGCATCACATCTTCCTCCAGTATCGAGCCGGGCTCATCGACGAAGCATCCTGGCGGAGTCACGCCAATGGAATCCGAGTCGTCTTGTCGCGATCGGGGCCCCGTTTTCTCTACGAATCGTGGAAGGCGAGCTTCTCGCCCGGTTTCGTAGCCGAGGTCGATCGTCTCTTGGAGCCTCCCGGCCCGACGGAGCCCGCTGCCTAGCAAGCGGTTGCAGCGGACCGCCTGACGCGAACTGGAGTGACAACGACGAAGCCGCTAGCCGGGCCACTAGCCAGCCGCCCGATCGGCGGCCTCTGAGCCCCTAGTCCGCTCGGCGGAGTCAGGCTGGCTTGCGGGCCCGCAGGTAGATGTGGTGGCTGCCGAGCAGCAAGGCGTTGGAGTTCCCGAGATCCGTCGCGAAGAACTCGCGATTTCGCTTCGATGAGAAGCGTGTGAACAGTCGCACCGCGGCAGCGAGTAGCCGCATCCCCGGGCCGTTGCGTTTGCTGCGTGCCGCCTCGAGGCCTTCGAACTCGAGGCCGGCGGCGGCGAGGGCGTCGAGGATTTGCGAGAGCAGGATGGGCTGGCGGAAGTTTGCAGCCGGCTCGTCATGGGAGTGCTCCGTGGCGAGGCGGCTGATGTTGCGGGCGATGCCTCCGCCGAGCAGGAAGCGGAGGCGGCGCGAGAGGTGGGCGTAGTTCGGGACCGAGCAGAGGAGCATGGCGCCGGGCGCCATCACTCGGGCGTATTCGCGGACGGCGTTGGTCGGGTTCCACAGGCGGTGGAGGCCGTTCACCGAGACGACGAGGTCGAAGACTCCATCGTCGTAGGGGAGCTTGCCTTCGTTGAGTTCCGTTGCTTGGACGGCGAGGCCGGGGGCGCGGAAGAACGACGGGTCGATGTCGGCGCAGCTGACTTCGAAGCCGGCGTCGGCGAGGCGTGCCGAGAGGGCGCCCTGCCCGCACGGCGCGTCGAGGGTGCGACCGCGCGGTAGCTCGAGCGCCATGGCCAGGATCTGATCGTGGTTCTCGAGCCGTGTGATGGGTTTTGCGGCTTCGCCGGACTCAGACACCTGCGCCCTTGTGCATCTTGCGCGCCCAGCGGAGTGCGTTCGCGAGATGGAGGTCGGCCCGGAAGACCGGGGCGAGCGCATCATAGACGTCGCGCCGCGCGGGAGCCACGGCGCCGAAGTAGCCCGTGTGCAATCCCTTCAGGCGCGACTCGTCCCCTCCCCCGATGCGCTCCTCGATGCGAATCAAATCGGTCATGAACGACCCGAACCCGCAGCGCTGTGGCTCGAGCACCCAGGCCTCGCCGCCCTCGTCGATCATCACGTCGCTCTCGGTGCAGCGGCGGTGGATGAGTTGGAACGGGCCGCCGGCGTGCACGCCCGGGAAGGTCGCCATCCACTCGCGATGCGGTTTCGTGAGGTCGCGCGGGGTGAGGCCCATGTCGAAGAGTTCGCGCGTCCACTCGGCGTGCCGCTTCACCTGGCGGTAGCCGTAGGGCCCGATGCGCGGCTGGTAGAAGGAGCCGTGGTGCCAGCGCCGCTCGACGGCGTGGATCTGGGCGAAGGCGCGCCCGACGGCGGCGAAGCCTGACTCGCCTGCGGCGACATCGACGGCGTTGCCGCCGTGGATGCGTTGCTCGCACAAGAGGAAGAAGCCGGTGTCGCGCCGGGTCGCTGGCGAGAGATCGGCGTGCAGGACCTTCGGGGTGGGCAAGCCATGGCGCGCCCAGAACTTCCCGGCGCGGACGCGGCGCGAGAGGTCGCGCCGGCCCTTGCTCCCTCGCGCGACGCGGACCACGAAGTCGTGCCCTTCCGGGACGTCCACGAGGAAGACCAGCGAGCTCTTGCCGAGGGTCGGGATGGTGAGTTCGAAGGGTCGGCCGGCCTGACCCAAGGCGCGCAGGGCCACCCGCTCCACGACCGCGCGAACCTCGCCCTCGATTTCACGACGGGCCTGGACGGCCTCGGTCCCCATGAGCAACTCCCTGGCAGCGCACCGAAGGTAACGCCCAGCAGGCGGCAATACGCCCCCGGGGGAGCCTACGAGCCTGTCTTTTCTCGCCTCCTGGCCTTGACCCGACCGCCCGGCCGGCCGATTCTATACATCACCTTATCCGGATGAATGACTCATCCCCTTCCCCAGCGTCGCACTCGCGGCGCTGCCCAAAACAAAAATGGAGACCGGAATGATCGAAACGAGCGAGGGCCGCCTGCCCTTCAAGGTCGCGGATCTGTCGGAACACGAACTCGGCCGCAAAGAGATCCGCCTCGCCGAGCACGAGATGCCCGGCCTGATGGCGCTGCGCGAGCGCTTCCGCGAGTCGAAGCCTCTCGCCGACCTGAAGATCATGGGCAGCCTGCACATGACGGTGCAGACCGCCGTGCTGGCCGAGACGCTCGTCGAGCTCGGCGCCGACGTGCGTTGGGTTTCGTGCAACATCTTCTCCACCCAGGATTCGGCTGCGGCCGCCACGGTGGTCGGCCCCGACGGCACGCCGGAAGACCCGCGCGGCATCCCGGTCTTCGCCTGGAAGGGCGAGACCCTCGAAGAGTATTGGTGGTGCACGGAAGAGGCGCTCATCTGGCCCGACGGCTCCGGCCCCGACCAGATCGTCGATGACGGTGGCGATGCCACGATGCTCATCCACAAGGGCCTCGAGTACGAAGCCGCGGGCAAGGTCCCGGACTTCGACCCGAAAGAGGACTCCGAGGAGTGGGGCGTGATCCTCGAGGTGCTGCGCCGCTCGCTCGCGAGCGACGGCAAGCGCTGGACGACGGTCGCCGCCAGCATCAAGGGCGTCTCCGAAGAGACGACCACCGGTGTGCACCGGCTCTACCAGATGGCGAAGGAGGGCTCGCTGCTCTTCCCCGCGATCAACGTCAACGACTCGGTGACCAAGAGCAAGTTCGACAACCTCTACGGCTGCCGACACTCGCTCCCCGATGGCCTGATGCGAGCCACGGACGTGATGCTCGGCGGCAAGGTCGCCGTGGTCGCGGGCTTCGGCGAGGTCGGGAAGGGCTGCGCCATGGCGCTGCGCGGGCAGGGCTGCCGCGTGATCGTGACCGAGATCGACCCGATCTGCGCGCTCCAGGCCGCCATGGAGGGCTACGAGGTGTCGACCCTCGACGACGTCGTGGAGACGGCGGACATCTTCGTCACCACCACGGGCAACTTCAACATCATCTCCGCCGAAGACATGACGCGGATGAAGGACAAGGCGATCGTCGGCAACATCGGCCACTTCGACAACGAGATCGACATGGCCGGGCTGAAGGCGGTGCCGGGGATCCAGCACATCAACATCAAGCCGCAGTACGACGAGTGGGTGTTCCCGAACGGTCGGAGCATCCTGATCCTGGCCGAGGGGCGGCTGCTGAACCTCGGTTGCGCGACGGGCCACCCGAGCTTCGTCATGTCGGCGTCGTTCACGAACCAGGTGCTCGCCCAGATCGAGCTGCACCAGAACCCCGACGCCTACGAGAAGCAGGTCTACGTGCTGCCGAAGAAGCTCGACGAAGAGGTGGCGCGGCTGCACCTCGACCAGCTCGGCGTGAAGCTCACCGAGCTCTCGCCGAAGCAGGCCGAGTACATCGGCGTGCCCGTCGAAGGCCCCTACAAGCCGGACCACTACCGGTACTAGAAGGAGAAACCCCATGGCGCAGTCCGGACGCGGCGACGAGTTCGCCCGGCTCCTCGGCGAGCGCATCCTGGTGCTCGACGGCGCCATGGGGAGCATGGTCCAGGGACAGGGGCTCGAAGAGGCGGACTTCCGTGGGGAGCGGTTCGCCGATCACACGCACGACCTGAAGGGCGATAACGAACTCCTCGTGCTGACGAAGCCCGAGGCCATCGCACAGATCCATGATGCCTACCTCGCGGCGGGGGCCGACCTCATCGAGACGGACACGTTCGGCTCGACGGCCATCGCCCAGGCCGACTACGGGTTGGAGGCGTGTGCGCGGGAGATGAACGAGGCGGCTGCGCGGCTGGCGCGCGAGTGCGCCGATGCGTGGACGGCTAAGACGCCGGACAAACCACGCTTCGTCGCCGGCGCCATCGGACCGACCAACAAGACGCTCTCGATCTCGCCGGACGTGAACGACCCGGCCTTCCGCGACCTCGACTGGGACGCGCTCCACGCCGCCTACGCCGAGCAGACGCGCGGGCTCCTCGACGGCGGCAGCGACGTCCTGATGGTCGAGACCATCTTCGACACGCTGAACGCGAAGGCGGCGCTGGTCGCCATCGAGGATGTGTTCGAGGAGCGCGGCGAGCGCGTGCCCGTGCTGATCTCGGTGACCATCACCGACGCCAGCGGGCGCACGCTTTCGGGCCAGACCGTCGAAGCGTTCTGGATCTCCGTCGCCCACGCGAAGCCGCTGGCCGTTGGGATCAACTGCGCGCTCGGCGCCGACGAGATGAGGCCCTACATCGCGGAGCTCTCGAAGCTCGCCGATTGCCCGATCCTCTGTTACCCGAACGCCGGGCTGCCGAACGCGTTTGGCGAATACGACGAAGGCCCGGACGAGACGGCTGGGAAGCTCCGCGAGTTTGCCGAGAGCGGGTTCGTGAACCTCGTGGGCGGGTGCTGCGGGACGACGCCGGACCACATCCGCGCGATCGCCGAAGCGGTGGCCGACATCGCGCCGCGGGACGTGCCCGTCGTCGACGACGGCCTCGCGCGCTTCAGCGGGCTCGAGCCTCTGGTGATCCGACCAGACTCGAACTTCCAGATGATCGGCGAGCGCACCAACGTCACCGGCTCACGCAAATTCGCCCGCCTGGTGAAGGGCGACGACTGGGACGCCGCGGTCGCCGTCGCCCTCGACCAGGTGCGCGGCGGCGCGAACCTGCTCGACGTGAACATGGACGAGGCCCTGCTCGACTCCGAAGCCTGCATGACCACGTTCCTGAACTACCTGGCGACCGAGCCCGAGATCGCCCGCATCCCCTTCGTGGTGGACAGCTCCAAGTGGAGCGTCATCGAGGCCGGGCTGAAGTGCGTCCAGGGCAAGCCCGTGGTGAACTCGATCAGCCTGAAGGAGGGCGAGGCCGACTTCCTCGAGAAGGCGCGCAAAGTCCATCGCTACGGTGCCGGCCTGGTGGTGATGGCCTTCGACGAGGTCGGCCAGGCCGAGACCGTCGAGCGCAAGGTCGAGATCTGCGAGCGGGCCTATCGCTTGCTGGTGGACGAGGTCGGCTTCGTTCCCCAGGAGATCATCTTCGACCCGAACATCCTGCCCGTCGCGACCGGGATCGAGGAGCACGCGGCCTACGCGAAGAACTTCATCGACGCCATCCCGCTGATCAAGGAGCGCTGCCCGGGCGCGCAGATCTCGGGCGGCGTATCGAACCTATCGTTCTCGTTCCGCGGCAACGATCTCGTCCGCGAGGCGATCCACACGGCCTTCCTGAAGCACGCCATCGAGGCGGGCCTCGACATGGGCATCGTCAACGCCGGCCAGCTCGGCGTCTACGCCGACATCCCGGCGGAGCTCCTCGAGCATGTGGAGGACATCCTCTTCGACCGGCGCGAGGACGCCACCGAGCGCATGGTCGAGCTCGCCGAGCGCGTGCACGGCTCGGGCAAGAAGAAAGAGATCGATCTCTCCTGGCGCGAGGCGCCCGTCGAGGCGCGGCTCTCCCACGCGCTCGTCCACGGCATCGTCGACTTCATCGAAGAAGACACCGAAGAGGCGCGCCAGAAGGTCGAGCGCCCGCTGCACGTGATCGAAGGCCCGCTCATGGACGGGATGAGCATCGTCGGCGACCTGTTCGGTGCGGGGAAGATGTTCCTACCGCAGGTGGTGAAGAGCGCCCGCGCCATGAAGCAGGCCGTCGCCTATCTGACGCCGTACCTCGAGGCCGAGAAGAAGGCCCGGGGCGAGGCCGCCTCGAGCCAGGGCAAGATCGTGATGGCGACCGTGAAGGGCGACGTCCACGACATCGGCAAGAACATCGTGGGCGTGGTGCTGGCCTGCAATCGCTACGAGGTGATCGACCTCGGCGTCATGGTTTCGTGCGAGAAGATCCTCGACACCGCGATCGCCGAGGGCGCGGACTTGATCGGGCTCTCGGGCCTGATCACTCCGTCGCTCGACGAGATGGTGAACGTCGCGCGCGAGATGGAGCGCCGCGGGTTCGAGCTGCCCCTGCTGATCGGCGGTGCCACCACGAGCAAGCAGCACGCGGCCGTGAAGATCGCCCCGGCGTACCACGGGAGCGTGGTGCACGTGCACGATGCCTCGCGCGCGGTGAACGTGGTCTCCGACCTGTTGAGCGCAGAGCGCCGCCCGGCCTTCGACGCGGCCAACGTCGAGGAGCAGGCGCGGCTCGTCGAGATCTATGGCGGAGGCTCGAAGAAGGAGATCCTCGGCTTCAGTCAGGCCATCGCGAACGGGCCGAAGCTCTCGTTTGGTGCCGGCGAGGTGGCGCGGCCGAGCTTCCTGGGCCGCCGGGTCATCGAGCCGAGCCTCGCGGAGCTCGCCGAATTCATCGACTGGACGTTCTTCTTCACCACGTGGGAGCTGAAGGGCAAGTATCCGAAGATCCTCGACCACCCGACCCAGGGTGCGGCGGCTCGCGAGCTCTATGCCGATGGGCGCGAGCTGCTCGACGAGATCATCGAGAAGGGCCTGCTCACGGCGCGTGGCGTCCACGGCTTCTGGCCCGCGGCACGGGTGGGCGAGGACGTGGTGCTCTTCACCGGCGAGGACCGCGAGGAAGAGCTCGTGCGCTTCCCGATGCTGCGACAGCAGGCCAAGCAGCCGACGCGCTCGGCCAACCGTTCGCTGGCCGACTACATCGCGCCGAGCGAGGCGGGCGTGCCCGACTACATCGGTGCGTTCGCCGTCACCACCGGGATCGGTGCCGACGAGTTGGCCGCGCGATACGAAGCCGAGCACGACGACTACCGCGCGATCATGGTGAAGGCCCTGGCCGATCGCCTCGCGGAAGCCTTCGCGGAATACCTGCATCGGCAGACCCGCATCGAGTGGGGGTACGGCGGAAGCGAGGGGCTCGACAACGACGACCTGATCGCCGAGCGCTACCGCGGCATCCGGCCGGCCCACGGCTATCCCGCCTGCCCGGACCACACGGAGAAGGGAACGCTCTTCGATCTGCTGCGCGCGCGCGAGGCCGGCATCGAGCTGACCGAGAGCTACGCCATGAACCCGGGCGCCAGCGTCTCGGGCCTCTACTTCGCCCACCCGGAAGCGCGCTACTTCACCGTCGGCAAGCTCGGCCAAGATCAGGTCACCGACTACGCGGCTCGCAAAGGCCTGTCCGTCTCCGAAATGGAGCGCTGGCTCGCGCCGAACCTCGCCTACGAACCCGCCTGATCCGAGATTCGTTTGCCGACCATCGTCGTTCCAAGAAAACCCGGATCAACGCCCTCACCTCAGATCCTGCGCTTAGGTGTTCCGGTGTACGGCCGCATGTGACCTATCGAACGGTTTCGCGATGTCTCGGTAAGACCTGCCCGTGAGAATGTGTATAAAGCGGCTCGTGCCGGCCTCGTCCTGGCGCACCTCCAGGCTGGAAGTGTTTCGAAAGCTAACGTTTGTGGGACAGTCAAAGGCAGCGTGGCAGCTCAAGCCAGAACATGGAGTTCCGAGCCGAGATCTCTGTGATTGGGCAGGGGGTTTTGGGGACGCCGCCGTCCGCCGTGGTGACAACCCAGGCTGTGTGGTCATCGATCTTGCACACGACCGGGCTTCAGTCCGCAAGAAGCGTCCGTCTCGCAGCGTCGCGCATTGTGGCTCCCAGTAGCGGTCCAACCCGCCTAGATCAGGTCCGACGGGAGGTCTCTCCCATTGTTCGGGCCGTGATGTGCCGGTCCACACGCTGAAGGAGTGTCAGGAGGCCAGAGGGCGGGTAGCTGCAGAGAGGTTCATGCCTTTCGCCACAAATGAGTTGCCGACGCCACTCTCATCGAGACCTCCAGCTTCCTGGCGGCTCGAGCAGCATGCCAGAGGAGCCGGGAAGCGGAATCCGGCTTGTCCACCGCGGATCGAGGGATGCGATGTGGGGCCGGAGTTGATGAATCATATGGGATGAGCAAAAGATGATGTTTCTGAACCCACTCACTTCGCTCCTCGACACGCTTCGTCTATCCCTTCGTACTCACCTGTTGGCCGTAGGTCTCGCCCTCAGCCTTTGCCTCGCCAGCAACGCGTCTGCCCTAACGATTGACGTGTCGGGCGTCGCTGGCTCGGGCACTACATCGTGGCAGTTCAGTGGAACCTCAAACACCGGTTTTCTTGGCGAAGCTCAGGAGGCTGATGGGTACCATGGCTTTACTGCAGGCAACGGGGGGTGGACGAACCTCAACAGTTGGGCTGCCCTAGCCGGCAGCTTCGGGACGAATCTGGGCATCGCTCTGGGAAGTGGCGCCACCATCACCGGGTCGAGCAGTGGGGCCCACGTGATCGAGGGCGTCTTCCTGCTCGCGGGGTCATTTCGATGGCACGCTGATGGCGCGTTCCCGAGAGACGAGACACTGACGTATTCCGGGAACACGACCGCAGCGTTTGATATCACTCAGATCGCGGGAATCTCCGGGATCGGCGACTTCACGACGGTGACGAGCTCGACGGGTATTGGGGATCTCACAGTCAACTTCACGGCTGTTCCCGAGCCCTCGACGGCGCTACTTCTATTGCTGGGTCTCGGGCAGATAGCAGATAGGGCGTTCAAGCTGCGTTTTCGCTCGAGGACCGGGTATGGGCGTTATGACAAGCCCTAGGGGGGAGCCCCGCGGGCTCCCGCGACCGCGGCCACGATGAGGAGGGTCTTGTTCGTCGAAGGTCCACGGCGAACGCTGTCGACCCCTCGATCGGCCTGATGTCCACTCCAACTTCTTCGTCTTCGGTGGCGCGCCTAGGTTGCCTTGACCGTGAGCACCGAACACG
>JAFDDA010000244.1 GCA_019311105.1 Deltaproteobacteria bacterium | reverse complement strand
CGCGGCGCCGGCGCGATGCGGACGGACACGTTGCCCAGGGCCTCGCGCACGAGCCGGTCGCGAATCTGGCGCCCGGTAAGGAAGCGGCCATCCTGGCCCGAGAAGGGCGACGTGTTCACGAGGAAATTCACCCGCATCGTCGGCGGCTCGATTTCGATGCGCGGCAGCGGGTCGGGCGCGCCCGGCGGGCAGATCGTGTCGCCGATCTCGATGGCATCGACCCCCGCGAGGGTCACGATTTCGCCGGCAGCGGCCTGCTCGAGTTCGACGCGCTCGAGTCCGCGCGCGCCGAAGAGCTTGGTCACCCGGAAGGTTTCGGCTGCCCCATCGGGCCCGACGCGCTGGACGATCTCGCCGCGCTTCAGCACACCGCGGGCAACGCGACCGATCACCAGCCGGCCCACGAAGGCGTCGTAGCCAAGCGTCACGGCCTGGAAGCGCAGCGGGCCGTCCACATCGGCCTCGGGCTCGGGCAGGTATTCCAGCACCGCATCGAGGAGCGGGAGGAGATCCTTGCGCGGCGCGTCGGGGTCGAGGGCGGCGTTGCCCTCCTTCGCGCAGGCATACACCACGGGGAAGTCGAGCTGATCGTCGTCGGCGCCGAGCGAGGCCAGCAGGTCGAAGACCTCGTCCACGACTTCGTGGGCGCGCTGCTCCGGACGGTCGATCTTGTTCACGACCACGATGGGCTTCAGGTTGTGTGCGATCGCCTTCTTCACGACGAAGCGCGTCTGCGGCATCACGCCTTCGACGGAATCAACCAGCAGCAGCACGCCATCGACCATGCCGAGGATGCGCTCGACCTCGCCGCCGAAGTCGGCGTGGCCCGGCGTGTCGACGAGGTGGATCGTGACGCCCTGGTATTCGATGGAGGTGTTCTTCGCGAGGATGGTGATGCCGCGCTCGCGCTCGAGGTCGCCGGAATCCATGGCACGATCGGCCACGTTCTGGTGCTCGCGGAACGTGCCCGTCTGACGAAAGAGGCCATCGACCAGGGTGGTCTTCCCATGGTCAACGTGGGCGATGATCGCCAGATTGCGAAGATCCTTGCGGGTCGGCACGGTGATTTCCTGAGGGGGAGCTGGCCCAGAGGGCAGCCCGGGGAGGCGGGAACTTAGCAAAGTCGTGGTAAAACTCCCCGCCCCTGCCGCCGCCGCGGCCAACCGCTCGTTTCGGCCGAGGCCGACCGGGCGCCAGGATTCAACCTCTGGGACGGAGCGTGTACGATCTCCGCGGTCGCCGCGGCCCACGCCCTCGAGCACACACCCCTCCAGAAGCTCCTCTAGGTGGTGCGACGGCGAACACGGAAAGGGAGCATGAGTACCATCGCCGATGCGAGGCGCCCGCGTTCGTCGTTTGGACGCGGCTCCGTTGCCCTCCTGATCTGCTCGTTCTGTCTGATGTGGAGCTTCGCGGCTCGCGCGGCGGACAAGGCGCCGAACATCGTCCTGATGCTGAGCGACAACCTCGGCTTCGGCGAGATCGGCGTCTACGGAGGCGGCACCCTGCGCGGCGCGCCCACGCCTCGCCTCGATCGCCTGGCGGCTGAGGGCCTCCGCTTCACGAATTTCAACGTCGAGGTCGAGTGCACCCCTTCCCGCTCCGCGCTCCTGACCGGGCGCATGCCGATCCGTTCGGGCACCTGGCGGGCGGCCAGCGCAGGCATTCCGGGCGGGCTGGCGCCGTGGGAGGTGACCCTCGCCGAGATGCTCTCGGAGGCGGGCTACGACACGGCCATGTTCGGGAAGTGGCATCTCGGCGACTCGCCGGGCCGGTACCCGACGGACCAGGGATTCGACCAGTGGTGGGGCTTTCCCTTCTCCACCAACGTGGCCGCCTACACGACCCAGGTCGGCTTCGACACGGCCGTCGCGAAGGTGCCCCACCTCATGGAGGGCGTACGCGGCGAGCCCGTGAGGCCGATCGAGCCCTATACGCTCGAGAATCGTCCGCTCATCGACGAGCGCATCGTCGAGAAATCGATCACCTATCTCCGCGAGCATGCCGACGACGAGCGTCCGTTCTTCTTGTTCGTCTCCTGGTCGCTGGTCCATCATCCCTATCTGCCGCACCCAGACTTTGCGGGCCGCTCGGGGGCCGGCGCGTTCGGCGACGTGATGGTCGAACACGACCACCGCACGGGGCAGATCCTCGACGCCCTGGAAGAGGCCGGGCTCGCCGACGACACGCTGGTCGTCTACGCCAGCGACAACGGGCCCGACTCGGCGCACTACCCCACCGTCTCGAACTC
>JAFDDA010000067.1 GCA_019311105.1 Deltaproteobacteria bacterium | reverse complement strand
GCGCTGACGGCATTCTCTCGGGTCGGAGCACCCGCAAGCCCCCGGAAGGGTGCGTACAACGACGTGCTGCTGGGACGGGACGATGGCCAGGTGGAGCATCTGGCCGATCTCGCCGAGCGGTCATCCCCAGCCGGTCGAGAGCGGCAGGTTCGCTAGCGCAGAGCTGGCGAGGCCGCGAGCATTCCCTTCATGGTGATCTCGATCGCCGCTCGGATCTCGCCGCGGAGTTGCTCGACGGTCAGTGAGTCGGCGGCGATGAAGACCATGAACCAGCCCATGAAGATGGTGTAGAGCGACCGTGATGGGCTTCAGCCGGTATCGCGCGCGTAGAGAACGGGGTTCAGCGAGCTGGCGATCGGATCGCCCACCTCGCAGCCCGGTGCCCACGTCTTCTGGTCGTACTCCTGGAAGGCGTGCTCGGGCTTCGCGACGCGCATGCCGTGGTCCATGTAGATCATCGTCATGGCGGCGCGCGTCTGGCTGCTGAGATTGGCTTTGGCGCGATGGAACGTGAAGCCGTAGTGGAAGCTGGCGTCGCCCAGGTGGTAGGGCTGCGGCGACCGTGGTCGGAGTGATGGGTCCCCACGGCAAACTGCAGTGCTCCAGATTCGACCGACGTCTCCTGAAACGGAATCCAGGCCGTGATGCTCTGGTCACTCGACATGGGCCAGAAGAACTGATCGACGTGCCAGGGAGTGATCCCGCCGGATGCCTCCTTGAAGAGCGCCTGGTCGTGCCACATTCGCACGCCTTCGCAGCCGAGGAGCTCACAGGCGATGCGCGCGCAGCGCCGGCTCGAGCTGAAGGGAACGACCGCAGGGTGACGCTGCCACAGGTTCGTGATCTGCGTGAAGGCACGCGCGTAGGCGCCGCGCTCCGCGAGGGGTAGCTCGTTCGGGTCCTCTGCCTCCACGACGCTCGTGATCAGCGCCCCGAAGTGCTCCAGGAGTTCGGCTGAGAACACGTTGGGGAGGCGGATGAAGCCGTCGCGACGAAAGGCCTCGATCTGCTCGGGCGACAAGGGATAGGGTCGCTCGAGCTCGTCATGAAGGTCCTTCTCGACGTCCGTCATGGCCCTACGCCGCGCCTTCATCGCCGGGTGGGGGCGGCGCGCCGCCGACCAGAATCGGGTACTGCCGCTCGGGAGCGTCGCAACGAGTGCGCTCCGTCTTGCCGCCTTCAGTGGTGATCACGTGAGCACCATCCGGCGCGAACTGGACCACGTAGGCCTTGCGCGGACGGTCCTTCGTCGTGTTCGGCCCGGTCTTGTGGGGCGTGAGCGACGAGAAGACCACCACTCCGCCGGCGCGAACCGGAGCGGCGATCGTGTCGAGCCCGGTCGCATCGACCCCGCAGTCGAGGCCCAGCTCGGTTCGCTCGTGGGCCCAGGTTCCTTCGCGGTGGTACCCGGGGAGTACGACCGGGCAGCCGTTCTCCTCGTCGGCATCCGTCAGCGCCACCCAGCAGGTCAAGTACTGCTGGGGGTCGACGTACGTGTAGCCGTTGTCCTGGTGCCAGGGGAAGAGGTCGACCGTCCCCGGCTTCTTGTAGACCGTCTGGTCCCAGTAGAGGCGCACATCGTCTCCGAGCAAGTCGTGTACGAGATCGCGGAAGAACTGGGCTTGCGTCAGCTCCTTGGCCTTCGGCGAGCGCGTCACGACGTGCGGCGTGAACGTGATCTCACCCGTTCTGGTGATGAACATGCGCCCGCCGAAGTGCTCGTCGATCAGCTCCTCGAGCTTCTGTTCGATCGGATCGAGCTCCTCGGTGAGGCGCTCGATCGTATCTGCATCGAAGACGTCCTCGAAGACCAGGAACCCGGACTCGTTGTACTGCTGTGCCTGTTCGTCGCTGATCAGTCGGAAGGGGCCCTCGCGATTCTTCCAGTCGAAGCCCTGGTTGAGCTCGTGTTTGATCATCGGTCTGCTCTCACGGAGCGGCCGTCGCGTCGCACCGGTAGCCAGTCCGTATTCGGCGGTGTGTAGCCCCAGCGCTCCTGGCTCTGATCGACGGTCCCGCCTGAAGCCAGGTGGTAGACCATCGCCAGGCGCGAGATGTCCGAGGTGTTGTCGGTCGAGCGGTGAAAGAGATGGCTGTGAAAGACCAGCAGATCGCCAGGCTGCATGAGTACCGGGATCTCACCAGACGTGTCGTAGTCGACGATCTCGACGTAGCCGAGCAGCGCGTCCGGCCGGGCATCCGGAACGACCTCGTGAATCGGTTCGACCTGCGAGCCCGGCACCACCCAGAGCGGCCCGTTGTCTCTACGCGCTTCAGTGACGGCCAGCCAGAGCCCCACCTGCGGGCCACGGTCGAACGGGAAGTAGAACGAGTCCTGATGCCAGGGCTGTCCCAACGCACCGGGCCGCTTGGCGATGAACTGCGAGAGGAAGCAGTCGATGTCGGGGCCGAGCAGACTCTCGAGAACGACGAGCAGCGCCTCGTTCGATAGAAAGTCGCGAAAGAGCTTCTCGTCGCGATGGATGCGGAAGAGCTTGGCCAGCTCATCCTCCGGCTCCACCGCAACCGCCGCCAGCTTCGTCTCCTTCACCACGTAGGCGTCGCCGATCGACTTGCCCGACGCGGCGGCGCGTACGAGTTCGACCACGCGAGCCTCCATGGCCTCGAGCAGGGACGACTCGGCGAAGCCCGGCAGGAGAATGAAGCCATCGCGATCCCACGACTCGCTCATGGCAGGCGTCAGCGCGCCGCTCACGGGGCACGCTCCGTCTCGCAGCTCCAGATCGGATTCTCCATCACCGATCATTATGACGTGGATTCAGCCTCGATCTTTCCAATCCGTGGAATCAGTCATCGCTTTTCGCGAACCGCTGCTGATCTCAGGCACGCTCCCGCAGATCCCGAGGCCGTTAGACACGGGGGCCGGACAGCGAGCGAGGCAGCAAGTCACGGTCGCGCTCGTGAAGGGCTCGCTATCGCACGCCCGTTGGCAGTGGGGATCCCTCGTCGATGAGCCTGGCGGACGACACGTAGAGGCTCTGGGAAACGAAGCTGTGGGCATCGTCTGCGAGCATTCGGCAGAGCTCCGCCTTCAAGGCACGTGCAGCCACGAGGTCGGGGTCGTCTCCGGGGGCGAGGGCGAGCACGTCGACGACGTGCAGGGCCAGCTGCACTTTGCCCTCGTCGGCAAGGGCCCGCGCGCGATCGAGCACGGCCTTGCGATCGGTGATGGCCGAGAGGACCGCGGCGCCTGCTTCGTCTGGATGGGACGGGTGGAGGTTCGTCGGGTTGCGGTCCCACCATCCGGTCTCTGCCCGGACGATGTCGCGCACGATGTAATCGGGGTCGCCGTAAATGGGGCGCATCCAGGGCTGGTCGAAGAGGTCTGCCGGATAGTCGAGGTCGTGGAGGATCTCGACGACTCCCATCCCGCGGTTGAGGCGCTCGACGACGTTGGTGCGCAGCCATCGCAGGGCCGTCGACGTCTTCGTGAGGATCTTCTGGATGCGTTCGCGCCCCTCGATCGCCGGGCCGAACTCCATCACGAGCAGCTCCGCGTCGAGAGCCGCCAGTCGATCGAGTGTGTCGGCCCAGCGCACCGGGTCGCGCAGCGAGCGCAGGGGTGTGCCGACGTTGGGGATGCTCGGCGTCACCGCCGCCCCGCCGTAGAGGAGCTTCTCTTCAGGCATCCACAGGACGATGGCGTCGTCGGTCTCCGAGGGCGCCCACAGGAGCTGCACAGTGCGCGCACCGGCGCTGAGGGTCAGCGTCTCGCGGAACGTCTCATCGGGCATCCGCGTCTTGATGGGTTGGTCGACCTGGCCCCGTGGCACCCGGAACTGCAGCTCGACGAAGAAATTCTGCAGGCCCTCGGTCTCCCGGTAGCGCTGCCAGCGTCGCACGAGGTTCTCGTGGGCGATGACCCGCGGCGGCGGGTCGCCGCGTCGCTCGGCGTCTTCCAGCCAGGTCTCGACCGCATTGTTGTACCCGAGGTGGCCGTGGCTGTAGGCGATCGCGAAGACCGGCGCGTCGCTGATCTCGCGCAGCCGAGCGATCATCTTCGTCGCCTGCTTCGCGGAGACGCCCGTGTCGAGCTGAAGCACGCCCTCCTCGGTCTCCACCGACAGCGCGTTGCCCATGCCCCCGACGACGTGGACACCGGGAGCGAGGGTGCCCAGGAAGGACGGAGCCGTGGCGGGGTTCGCGGAGGATGCGTCGGCCATGGCGCGAGAGAGTATCAGGCCAGGTCGATCCGCATCCAGCCGCCGCACGTGCCCACGGAAAGTTGCCAACCGGTCTGTGATTGGGTGGTCGCCGTCGAAGGGGAGGGATCGACGGGCTCCTCGGCCGAACGTGTGCGTCGCCTCCCGTTCGGTCCGACGCGCGAGGTGTGTGTTGCCCCGAAGCTGTGCGGTGGCCGGAGTGTGGCTCCTGATTGCGGTGGCCAGCTGGGGCTTCGCGGCCGGTGCCGCGGCTGGCGATCCACCGGACGTCTCGGGCCGCTGGCTCGGCACGTGGGTCGGCGACCAGCCCACGAGCTACTGGGCGAGCGACGAGTTCCCGACCGGCGCGAGGCTCGAGATGTCGCTCGAGCAGAGCGGCCCCGGCGCCTACGCCGCCGAGCTCTACCTCGCCGAGTACGGGCTGCTCGACACCCCGATCCCCGCGATGCTCGACGGGGACGCTCTCTCGATCGGAGATCCGCCCCTCTGAACCCAGGTCGGAGGTTCTCGGCGCCACTGCCTTGGATTGTCTGAGGCGCCTCCGCCCCGACCCGCTCAGAGACCGCCCACGGGTTCGCGGCCTTGCCGCCGACGCCGCGCGCACTCGTCCTTGTAGGTCTGGATCCAGCTTCCCGACCAGTGGTGGACGGCGAAGCCGCCGTCCAGCTGTCCGCGCGCTTCGGCGTCGCCGCGCATCCCGCTGGCGACCTCGTCCTTGGTGAGCGGATAGAGGGCTTCCGACCGAGCGAGCGCGACGGCGTCGCGCTCCGGCCAGCGGCCGAGGGCGTTGGTCAGCCGGAAGGGCCCGGTCGAATCGAGCGGGTCCTCCTCGTCGCAATGAGCGCGGAGCTCGGCGAGCACGTGGCCCCAGAACGCGTGACCCGGGACCGAGGCCATGAATGCGTTGCAGACGATCCGGTCGATCCCGCGGCTCGCCGCCTTGGCGACCTCCAGATGCGCCTCCGGCTCGAGGCCCAGGAGGATCTCGTGGCCGGCGAGCAGTGCCTCGACGGGCCGCAGGCACTCGAAGTCCATGTCCACGTAGACGCCACCGTGCCGCTCGAGGATCAGGTAGCGAGCGGCGTCCACGCGGTTGATCTCGAGGGGATATGCGTCGTAGACCGACAGGAACGAGGGGTGCGACTCCTCGACGAGCTGACGCAGATCGGCGTCGGTCCAGAGACGGTACTCCCAGGTTGGGTGAAGCTCCCGCCACGTGCGCTGGAATGGGAGCCACGCTTCGGGGATCTCGCGGGTCTTCCAGGTCTGATGGAGGATGCGGGGGATCATGAGATGCCGGCTCAGGGAAGGTTCGACCAGCGCCGACGCAGCCGCTGCCGCAGGAGGCGCAGCGGCCGCGGAAGGGAGTCGCTCCAGGAGGCGGAGCGGCCCGGGGGGAGCGTGACGGGGCCGTGCGGCCGCCGCCATCGCGTCTGGATCGTCAGCTCTTCGAACAGCGACTGATAGGCGTCGGCCATGCGATCGTCGGTGTAGGGCCCCTCATGGATGCGTAGCGCGGCCTTCTCCGAAAGCGCGGACAGGAGCGCGCGGTCTCGGTGCAGTCGCGCCAGGCGTTCGGCGAAACCGCGAAAGTCGCCGGTGCGCACGGAAAAGCCGCTGACGCCGTTCTCGACGAGCTCGTCCACACCGCTCACGAGATCGCTCGTCAGCGGGACGCAGCCGCGAGCCATGCATTCGAGGAGCGAGAGGGGGAGGCCCTCGAAGGCCGAGGGCAGCAGCAACACGTCCGCCGACTCATAGAGTTTCAGCACGGCCTCGTTCGGGAGCGACCCGTGGAGCCGCGCCGAGCCTCGCTCGGTGAAGGAGCGCATTGCCTGGCGGAAGGCTTCGCCCTCCGGCCCTTCACCCGCGATATCGATTTCGAAAGGGACGCCCAACGTCTCGGCGGCCGACAGGATCCGCGGCACGTCGAGGACGCGCTTCTGGTGTTCGGCGAGGCGCCCCGAGTAGAGGAGCCGCAAGGGACGATCGGGATGCAGTTCACGCGGAGCCTGCGGTGCGGGGAGCGGCAGGCCGTAGGGGATCCGGTGGCAGCGCCCGGCTAGCTCGGGATGGTCCACCGCGATGCGATCGGCGAGGTGCCGACTGACGCAGACCACGGCGTCCATGTAGCGGCCAAGGCTCGAGGCCATGCCGTAGTACCAGGGGTCGTCGCTGTGGAGGATCCCGACCACGTGCACCTCGGGCGGTAGTGTCGGTGTGATGGCGGCGCCCTCGAGATCCCAGCCGGGCAGGTAGACGCAGGGCGCTCGCTCGATCAGGTAGCGGCGGAGCAGCTCGCAGCGCCGCTCCAGGGTTTCGGCCGATCGCAAGGGAAGCTGCTCGAATGGGATGTCCTCAGGGCGTGCGAAGAGGGCATCTCGGGTTGGCCCGATGTTGGAGAGCAGGATGCGGGCGTCGAGCCCTCGCGCGCGCAAAGAGCGCACGAGCGTCGCCAGGAAAATATTGACGCCGCTGATCGTCCAGGTGGGCGTGCCGCAGAGGATCCGAACTGATGAGCTGGGCTTCGCTGCCGAGAACGTCTCGCTCACTCGGCGTAACCCAGGGCGCGAAGCTGCTTCTTCAGCCTCTGGTCGTCCTCGAGCTTGGGTCGCTTGGGCGCGCGCGGGACCTCGAGCCAGGCTTCGAGCTCGCGACGGAGCTCCGCCTCCGCCGGGTCGCCTCGCCCGGCGAGATCGTTCACCTCGCCCGGGTCGGCGTCGGTCCGGTAGAACTCGTAGGGGTTCCCGCGCAGCACCTCGAGGTCCTTCTCGTCCTGCACATAAATGAGCTTCGCATCGCGCCGACGCACCTGGATCTGCGGCTTCCGGAAGCCCGACTCGGTGATGATCGTCCGGTCCGTCAACCCCGCGTCGACGGCGGCGAGTAGGTCGATGCCGTCGGTCTCCTCGAGGGCCGGCAGACCGGCGGCGGCCAGCAGCGTCGCGGGCAGGTCGAGTAGCGTTGCGGGCAGATCGATCCGGGCCGGGCTCCGGCCGGGTACACGGAGCAGGAGCGGCACGCGAGCCGTGGAGTCGTAAGGGAACTTCCCGTGTCCGAAGTAGTAGCCCTGATCGCCGAGGCTCTCTCCGTGGTCGGAGAAGATCGCCACGAGGCTCGAGTCGAGGAGCTTGCGTCCGCGAAGCTCGTCGAGCAGGCGGCCGACCTCGGCGTCGACGTCCCGGATCTCGCTGTCGTAGAGCGCCACGTAGAAGTGGGGGTTGGTCTGTCCCTCGCGTTCGATCACGCGCGGCAGCGACCCGAAGGTCGCGTGGTAGGTGTCACCGAATGGCACGTGCTCGACGGCGAAGAGCCCGTCGTCCATGAAACGTGCGTCGTCGGCCGGCTTGTAGGGGACGTGGGGCTTCACGTAGTGGACCCAGAGGAAGAACGGCTCCGTCTCGATCTCCGAGAGGACGGCCAGCGCCTCATCGGTGACCGCGCCTCCGCGGTCGTGCTTCTTCCGAAAGTGGTCGAAGCCGCGGTCGAAGCCGAAGCGATGGTCCACCACCGCGTTGGAGACGATGGCGCCAGTCGCGTAGCCGCAGTTCTGCAACCGCTCCGTGAGCAGCGGGAGCTCCGGGGGGAGGGTCTGGGCGACGTCCGTCACGCCGTATCGGCTCGGGGCACGGCCCGAGAACGCCCCGGCCATGGCCGGCGTGGTTTTCGGGCGCGGGGTGTAGGCATTCCGGAAGGTCTGGCTCTCGCGAGCGAAGGCGTCGATCGCGGGGCTGGTGTCCCGCGGGTAGCCATATGCGCCGAGGTGGTCGGCTCGCAGCGTGTCGACCACGATCCAAACGATGTTGTGACCCGGCTCGCAGGCGGGCGGGCTCCCGCAACCCGTCGCCGAGGTCAGCGCGGCGAGGAGAGCCAGCCAGAGGGTGCCTCGGGTACGAGGCACCCTCTGCGGACGAGACGTGCAAAGCGGTTGCTGGCGGTGCATGGATCGACGACGCCGGAGGGTAGCGCGGTGGATCCCCTATCCAACACAGACTCTCGGGGAAACATGGGGCGGGGAAACATGGGGCGCTATGGTAGTTTGCCAGTTCGAACCGCCGTTGAGCCCGCACCCGGACGTTGGAGTCGGAGTCCGCCACTTGGATCGATCGATCGTCTTCGTGCTCTCGTGGGGCCTGTCCGGCGTCAGCGGCGTAGTGAGCTGGGTCGAGACGCTCCGCGAGGAGCTGCGCGCACGTGGCGTGCGCGTCGGCATTCTGCTGGGTCGCCCGTCGCCCGATTCCTCGGAGTGGGGCGATGTCGACGCGATCTTCCACACGCCCGAGGATCTAGAGCGGATCCTGCCCGACTACTCTCCCGGCGTCGTCGTGGTGATGAACAAGCAGCGACACCTGCCTTTCGGCTCCTTGACCGAGCAGCTCAACCGGGACGGGCGGCGACTCCACCTCGTGTCGGTCCTGCATTCGGACACCTTCGACGAGTACTACCGACACGTCGAAGCCTTCCAGCCTTTCACCCATCACTTCATCAGCGTCAGCCCAACGGTCCATCGAAACACGCGCAACGAGCTGGCGCGGCTCGGCTCGGACCACCGCGATCACTGCTCGCTGCTCCCATACGGCGTGAGGCTTCCGGAAGCGCGCCCGCGCCGGTACCAGGCCGCGCCGATCCGGCTCGCCTATGCCGGCCGGATGGTCCAGCACCAGAAGCGGATCTTCGACTTCGTCCCCCTGGTGGAGCGGCTCGTCGCTCGCGGCGTCGACTTCGAACTCTCGCTGGCGGGCCATGGGGCCCACGAGGCGGAGCTGCGCGAGCGGATCTCACGCCTTGGTCAGGGCGCCGGGCGCGTTCGCTTCCTCGGGCGCATTCCTCACCGGAAGATGCTCGAGGGATGGCACGAGTTCGATGCCTTCGTGAATCTCTCGTCCTTCGAGGGAACGAGCGTCGCGATGCTCGAGGCGATGGCCGCCGGCTGCGTCCCGGTCGTGACGGCGGCCTCGAGCGGGGTGTGCGAAACCCTCGACTACGGTCGCAACGGCCTGTTCGCGCCAGTCGGTGACATGGATGGAATGGCGGCGCACATTGCATCCCTGCAGGCCAGCCCGAATCGCCTCGCGGCCCTCGGGCGCGCCGCCCGGGCCACGGTCGAGCGGTCGTACACGCTTTCCGACCACGGTGAGCGCTTCCTCGAGATCGTGAACCGTGTCGCCTCGAGCTCGCCGGTCCGAGGCGAGCGGCCGCGACCCTCCGTCGAGGCAGGCGTTGCGTTGGGCGCCTGAGGGCCGACTCCGGGTTCCGCCGTGGCCTGGCTGGGCTCACCACAGGAACGGGTGGCGCTTCGCGATCCAGGGGCTTCGCCGACTCCACGCCGAGGGCGGGGTGCGCTTCCACGGCAGCCTCGAGGACCACTTCGCGGATGCGTCGAACGGCGCGATCGAAGAGCCCTTCACCGGGTTCTTCCACACGATTCCGCACCACCCCGACGCGGTCGGCGAGAAGTACCGCGAGTATCCCGACCTCGCTTCGATCCTGAAGAGCGCCTGCTGGCTGGCGAGCGCGCCCTGGTGTCGTGGGCTCTTCACCGTCTCGCCCTACATCGCGAGGTGGCTCCGCGCCCACGTGGACGTTCCGGTGAGCGCGCTGCGGCACCCGGCGCCCGAGGCGCCGCTGCCGTTCGACTTCGAAGCGTTCCGCCGGTCGGAGCCGCGGCGGGTCGTCCACATCGGGCAATGGCTGCGGCGGACCGAGACGTTCTACGCTCTCGATTGCCCCGGCTACGAGAAGCTCCTCCTGGACGTGTTGAGCCATCACGACTGGACCCACATCGACGAGACCGTTCCGGCCGAGCAACGCTCCCGCGTCGACGTGCTGGCGCGTCTTCCCGACGGAGAGTTCGATGTGTTGATGTCGAGGAGCGTGGCGTTCGTGGATCTGTACGACGCCGGCGCCTGCAACACCGTGTTGGAATGCATCCGGTCGGGGACGCCGCTCCTGGTGAACCGCCTTCCCGGCACCGAGGACTACCTCGGACCCGGCTACCCGCTCTACCACGAAGGCGCCGAGCATGCGGCGTCGCTGCTGGCCGACGTCGAAGCCATCGGAGAAGCGTCTCGGGTGCTTCAGAAGCTCGGCACCGAGGCCGTCTTCGATCTCGATGTTTTCATCGAGTCGGTGGCGGCCTCGGATGCCTATCAGGCGTTGCCGATGCCGGGCCCGACCGGCCCCGCCTGATCGTCCTCCGTCTGCCCGAGCCGGGAGACGAACTCCCGCGCACCCGTGTGGGACGGATCGAGGGCAAAAACACGCCGGGCGTCCTCGAGCCCCGAGGCTCGCCGCGCCGCGACGGCATGGAGCCGGGCCCGCGCGAGCCACCCGGCGGCGAAGCCCGGCGCGCGGCGGACCAGCGCGTCCGCCTCTCTCATGGCTTCGGCGTCGTGGCCCGCGTCGTCCAGGCAAGCGACTAGCTCGGCGTCGGCCCAGACCTCTTCAGGCGCCTTCGCCCGGCAGGCGCGGGCCAGGGCCAGCGCCGCATCGACCTCCCCGGCCTCGCGCAGCGACGCCGCACGTTGGAGATCCTGATAGAGGGTGTCCGTGATGGCGTCGATCTGGGAAGCCAACCATGGGGGAGCGTCGGCCAGGACTGCTCGTCGCAGAGCGGCCGCCTCGGCATCCCGACCTGCCAACACCGCTAGTCGCAGATAGCTGGAGCGCAGCCGGATCCGGACGAGGCCCGTGTGGGCTTCGATGAGTCGATCCATGATGCGGGCCATCTCGGGCCACGAGAAAGAGCCCGCCGCATAAGGGAGGCTGGCGCCGCCGGGCCCGGCCACAGGCTTACGCGGGCGGAAGCTCGCGGTCGTCGCATCCGTCAAGAGATGGACGGGCTCCCACAGGTCTGGCCGACCAGCGAAGATCAAGGGCAGGAAGGGCGTGCTCCAGTGCTGGTAGTCCTGGAGGACCACCAGCGAGTGGCCCGGGACGAGGGCCGGGCCGAAGTTCGCGAGGATGGCGCTTGCCAGCTACCCAGCTCTTGGCGGCATCGACCATCAGGATCCCGACGGGGCCGCCTTCCCAGCGAAGCGTGTGAAGGTCGGCGCGATGAGCTTCGATGCGATCGGCCCACGGCTTGATGCAGCGTTCGAAGAGGGGCTGGAAGTTGGCGTGGTCCGCGAGGCCGGTCGGGTATCGGCTCTCCATATAGTGCCGACGCCAGACGAAGTTTTCGAAGGCCTGCACCGCCCCCGGGCCGTCGCCCGCGTCGGAGCCCTTCGGCGAGGGCGCACGCGCTGCCGCCGAGCCAGGGCCCGAGGTCCACGACAGCGCCGGCATCGGGCGAGGCAGACGCGCCAAGCCAGATCAGATACCGGATCTCTTCCCGCCGGAGCATGCTGGGAGGCAGGGCCGGGTCGGCCGGCAGCTCGACGCCATTCCAAGGAGGAGGCACGACCATCGGGCCCATGTTCCTTGCTTCTCTCGATCATCGCCAGCCGAACTCGGCTCGTGCGAGCTCTTGCACCCGGTCCGAGTAGGGGCGCTATGTCAAACCCCTGCGGGGCCCCCACGGGCCGACGATCCGCGACCTCTACCATCCCCATTTCGTCCGTGACTTCGAAGCGGCGTTTGGGCTCTCGCCCCAGCCCTGACTGCCGGCGCCACGGCGATAGAACTGCTTCAACTCCACGTAGAGATCGGGCGTGTGTCTCTGCATCTGTTGGGGCTTCTCGAAGAACGCCTCGGTTGCGACGGCAAAGAACTCGGCTTCGTTCGTGGCGCCGTACTGTCGGAGAACTTTGCGCGCCCGGGTGCCTCCCCGTCTCAACGCCAGGTAGTTGCGGGTCATCACCTGGGCCCAGGGACGGTAGTGGGCGCTCGCGCGAAGCTCCGGTGTCCCATCGAATGCGCCGCCGGCCCGGTCGAGAACGTGCGCGAACTCGTGGGTGGCCGTGTCGTGCGCGTCCTTCTGGTTTGCCAACCCGAGCAGCACGCTCTTCCACGCCAGCACGACGGTGCCCCAGGTGTGCGCTTCGCCGAGAATCCAGATCTCTTCACCCGGCCGTCGGAACGCTTCCGGGTAGACGATGATTTCAGTCAGTCGGTCGTAGTACGAGACGTCGAGGTATAGGACCAGGCGCACCGCGGCCGCCGAAACGACGACGCGGACTTCGTCATCGATCTCCTGGCCCCCCGCTCCGATGAATGCCTTCTCCCATGCAAAGACCTTGAGCTGGGTCAGGAAGCGTTCACGAAGCGGGCCCTCGAGATCGCGGAAGAACGGGACGCGTCGCTCGAGGTGCGTCAGCCACGCCTCCGGCATCGGCCGTCGCGAAAGTCTGCGCCGGGTGAGCCTTCTGAAGAGACCGAACATGCGCCCAAGGTAGCGGCCAGTGACTTCCCGCCGCGGGGCGGTTCGGGCCGGCGACCCTCGGCTCGAGAAGAGAATCCGAACCCGAGGAAGATCGCGGGGATGGCGACTAGCAACCGGCGAGCAGCGGCGTAGAGCGGCATACCGCGGCACGGGGACGGCAGACGGCACCCAGGCGGCACTGGATTTCAGCGGCTCCCGGCTCCATCCGGCGCCGAGAAATTTGCGGCGGGGCTGGGGGGAAGCCCTCTTCGATCCGCTGAATGGGTCTGACACGCCGGCCTCCAGCAGGTTCACATGGATGCTGGAACGACCTAGGTCTGCACGGATTGCCTGGAGGCGGCACTTCTCGAGCGAAGCATCGCGCTCATCACGATCAACCCGAGCACCACCGTGATGGAGATGAGCTGCTGCGGTGAGTGGACGAGTTCGAATGCGAGGATCAGCATGCCCGCAGCGAACAGGCCTCCCATGGCGAGGAGGGTGACCACCACGTTCGAGCGTGTTTCCTTTCGCTTCTTGAAGTTGGCCAGCGCCATGAGGAATGAGGCGATGATGAAGGTGATGCTCCCGAATTCGATGATGAGTTGGAGCCCACCCCCCAGGATCAGCAGGAATGCGAGCGCGGACATCGTCATGATGGCGTTGCGCGGGATGTGTCCATGGGCACGCACCCGCAAAACGCTCGGGAAGTATCCATCGTCGGCGATCACTGCGATCAACCGGGAGGCGCCGAACAGGGTTCCGCTGATGGCGCTGGATGTGGCGAGCAGCGCGCCGAACAGCACCACGAAATACCCCAGGCTCCCCAGGATCTTCTCGGAACCCGCCGCGAGCGCGTACTCCTTGTCCGCGATGATGCTCGCCTTGGGGATCGCCGCCAGGGCGCCCAACGCGAGGACGACGTACAGGAGTGTCGCGATGGCGATGGCGGTGTAGATGGCCCGCGGAACGTCACGCCGTGGCGCCTCCGTCTCATCGTATGCATGAATCACCAACTGGAACCCCTCGTATGCGACGAAGGTCACCGCGGCGATCGTCATGATGCCCACCCATGAACTCTGTGCGTCGATCAAGGGCAAGGCATGTTGGATATCGCCCTTTCCGGCGAGCAGCCCGGAGATGAAGAGCAGCAGGAGGACCTTGGTGTACACCATCACGTCCTCCGCCTTTCCCATGCCCTTCACGCTCGCGATGTTGAGGAGGGCGAAGAACAGGATCACGAGTCCGGCGACCGCTCGGTGCAACCACGGCCCACCTGCGGACGGCAGCACACTGCAGAAGTAGGACGAGAAGGTGAAGGCATAGAGGGCCAGGGTGCTGATGTAGCCGAAGGCGATGAACCAGCCGACCACCGAGGTCGCGAGGATGGAGTCGGGGAATGTCTTCCGGAAGAAGGAATAGGTGGCTCCTTCGTCCTGGTACAGCAGTGCCAGCTTGACGTAGGAATATGCAGCCAGGAAGGCCAGCAGCCCGCCGATGAGGAATGCGATCGGTGTGGCGTTTCCGATCAGCTCGACCGAAACGCCAAGGATCGAAAAAATCCCGCCACCCACCATGCCGCCCAACGCGATTGCGATCAGCTCCGGCAGGCCGAGGGGGCGACTTCTTCTGGGGATCGACGCTGGATTCATTGGATCGATGTCACCTACGGGTTCGGACCGGCGACCCTCAGCTTGGGGAAGGGCCCGCCTCACCAGCGATGCGAAAACTCCTCGGCCCAGCCGATCAGTCCCTCCACCGGGATCTCCTGGCCCTCTGGCCGCACCGTGCCCGACCAGCGGCCGAAGGCGCACACGCCTCCGGTCGAGACGATTCCGGCGTTCATGCTCGGCGTGTGGGCGGCCAGGGGTTCCAGCACCAGATCGATGGCGCCGGAATGCTCCGCGACCACGCGCCACGGCTTGCGCCACTCTACCGGGTCGTACTCCCAGCGCAGGTCCTCCATCACCTTGTGGAGCCGACCGTCCACCAGGATTCCGTTCTCGTTGGAGCCGGTGCTGCCGGTCCACTTGGCTCCGAAGTTCACGCCCAGCAGGTGACCGCCCGCATGGCCCGTTGCGACGCCCCAGTTCCAGAAGGCGCGGTACGGCCACATCCCGCGGCCCCAGTCCTGCACGGCGAACGCGCTCTGGGGTTCGAGCCGGTAACGGCGCTCGCCCGCGCGAACCTCGCCCGAGCAAGGCAACGCCGAGTGCTTCGAATTGCATTGGAAACGTGACTCGCTCCAGGGCACCACCAGGTTGAGGCTTTCGTGACCGGGCGGGCGCAGCACCGCGAAGTCCGCCGCGAGATCGGTTCCATCGCCGGCGCGCCCGCGGAAGTGGACGGCGAGATCGTCGCCGTCGATGCGGTTGGCGTAGTCGATCCCCGCCCTTTGGAAGGAGATGCTCGCTTCGACCTGTTCCGGCAGTTCTATGCGCCCAGGGAGTCCGTAGGACGCCCCGCTCCAATGGGCGCCGTCGTTGAAATCGGTCAAGGTGAACGCGCAGAACGAGGTGTAGTCGATGTCGGCGAGCGTCACCGAGAAGACGAAGTCGGGTCCGATCCAGTTCCAGAAGTTCCAGCGCTTCTTGCGTGGCCAGTGGCCGGAGAGGTTCGCCCGGAAGAGAGGCTGCCTCGCAAACCCCACGGCCTCCGGGTTGAGCCGCCCTCGCGCGTCGCAGAGGTCGACCGGCGAGGTGATCTCACGCTCGGTGTAGACGGACTCGTGCACCCGGTGCGAGCCCGGGCGGTCGAGGATCGGAAGGTGATCGGGGAGGGATGTCATGTCGCGTGCACGATAGGCGATCGAGGGCCGCGACTCCCTGCCGGGCTGGCCGCATGCGCTAGCCTCGATCGCGTCGGCGCGCCGGCGTCGACACCCGAAGGACCCCGCATGCAGGCGTGGACCGTACAGCTGGCAACATTCGGGCTCGGGGCCGCGGGATGGACCTTCGCCGAGTACGTGCTGCATCGCTTCGTCTTCCACGGCGCCTCGGCGAAGCGCCTGGGGGCGGGGGAGCATCGCCGGCATCACGCGCAGGTGGACTACTTCGCCCCTTGGTGGCAGAAGGGCCTGGCTGCCCTGGCCGCGATGTCGCTCATCCTGCCGCTGGCCATCTTCGTTGGGAGTGGCGCGTCGGGCGTCGCCTTCACGCTCGGCTTCGTGGCGATGTACCTCACCTACGAGGTCCTGCACCGTCGGGCTCACACGCACCCGCCGCGCGGGCCCTACGGTCGCTGGCTGCGCCACAACCACTTCGCCCACCACTTCGCCGACCCCCGCCTCGCCCAGGGGGTGACGACGCCCATCTGGGATGTCGTCTTCTCTACTCGGCTGCCGGTGGAGAAGGTTCGGGTTCCGCGTCGGCTCGCGCTGCCCTGGCTCGTGGATGGCGGCGGCGAGATCTGGCCGGCCTTCGCGGGCGACTACGAGCTGGTCGGCCGTCGCAACAGCGATGCCAACACCCGTCGCTCCGATGCCGAAGCGGCCAACGAGAACCGCAGCCCTTCCACCGGGACGGACGGGTAGGGGCCCGCTTCGACCTGATCCACCCCGAAGTCACGGAGCAGGCGCTCTCGATCCTGTGCAGCCTCGACAACCTCCAGGGATCTGTGGTCCCGCTTCTGGCGCTGGTGGTCTACGTCCATTCGACCGAGATCCAGAACCGGAACGGCTTCGCTGCCGGCCTGGCCCTCTACGCGGTCCACGGGCTGCCCCACTTGGCGACCCTCAGCGGGGGAAGGGGCACAGGCTCGGGGATTGCAGCGGTTTTTTCCAACAGTTGAGCCCATGATCCGGGCGACAATTCCGGTATGACGACACTCCCCCGAGCCGTTCTCGCGCTGCTCGCCCTGGCGATGCTGTTCACTACGCCGGTCTGGGCGGAGACCATCCGCGTCACCTCGACCATCACCAAGAGCGGCAAACAGCCCCAGCAGCCGACCCCTCATCAGGCAGACTTCAAGGTTCGTGACACTACGACGGGCAAGGTCGTTGCCGAGGGGACGATCCAGGGCTCAAAGGGCAACGGCGGCTATCGCAGCGGCGATGTCAACGTGGAGCCCGGGAAATACACGGTCGAAGTCCACATGCGTGACAGCCTGACGCACTACAAGGACACGACGACCGTCACTGTCGGGAAGGGAAAGGGCAAGACGCCGGCCCACGCCGACCTCCGGAGGCTCGACTCTCTCGGCGCCGACCACCACCGGACCCAGGGCGAGATCGACAAGTACGACAAGCGCATCGACAAGCGCGCTTCGGAGATCAAGGAGCTCGAAGGGTTCCGCGACAAGTTCGCAAAGAAGGGGCTCGACAAGCACGCCAAGGGTTTCCAGGATCAGATCGACGAGGCCGAGAGACGCAACGCGAAGGACGTCCGCCGCAGGAACACTCGCCGGAAGCGACTCTTGGACATCGAAAAGGATCAGAAGGAAAAGAAGAAGAAACCGAAGAGGGATCCGCACCCCGACGACCCTGATGACGAGAAGGAGCCGAAGAAACGCAAGGATTCGGACGACGACGGTGACCCCAAGGGCCCGAAGGAGCACTCCAAGGACGGGAACATCCACGGGACCAAGGGTCCGCACCTGCCGAGTCCGGCCCTGCAGGGTCGCCACCCGGGTCCGACGGTTCCGAAGGGAAAACAGCCGACGCCCCCCGGGCGCTACTGAACGCTCCGCGGAGTCGTGCCCAACCGGCGCTGCCATGGAACCGATCTCTCTCTCGCGCGCCTTCTTCCGGGAGGCGCGGAAGGCCCGCTCGGATCGGCTCGACGCTCAAGAGCGCAGCACCTGCCCGGCCGAGGCGCCCGCGTCGTAGCGGCTGCCGTCGACGACCGGCACGCCGTTCACGAAGACCTTTTCGATTCCCGTCGGGAAGCGGTCGGGAGCCTCGAAGCTCGCCTGGTCACGGAGCTCCGCCCGGTCGAGGACCACGAGGTCGGCGGCGCAGCCCTCGCGGACGAAGCCCCTATCGTTCCAGCCGAGGCGCTCGGCGGCCGCCCCGGTCATCTTGTGCACCGCCTCCTCGAAGCCGAACAGGCCCGCGTCCACGTAGGTCGAGAGCACTCGGGGGAAGGTGCCGTAGCTGGCCGGATTCTGGTGGCCGCAACCCGTGACGAAGGTGTCGGTCTCGATCGTGCAGAGCGGGTGGGCGAGGACGGCCCGCAACGCCTCCTCCTCCCCGTCGTGACCGCTGTAGGTGTGGTTCAGCACCCGGGCGTTCCGGTGGCTCTCCACGACCAGCCGCGCGTAGAACTCCCACACGTCCATGCCCACGCGCTTCGCGGCCTCGCCCACGAACAGGCCATCGAGCTCGTCGAAGCGCGGAGCGTTGGCCCGCATGATCTGGACGTCTTCGAGGTAGAAGCCGATCTGCTCGAAGACGCGAGCGCCGAGCGCCTTCACCCCTTCCAGCTGCTCGGGTGTCTCGAGGATGGTCTCGAGGTGGGGCAGCATCTCGGGAGGGAAGAGCACGCTGGCCGTCGTGTTGCCCGCCGTGTAGGGGAAGGCGTCGAACGCGACGTCGAGGCCCGCCTCGCGCTCCTGTTCGATGGCGGCGATGGCCTGCCGCCAGGTGGGCCAGGTGTGCCGGCCGACGAAGATCAGGTGGCTCAGCTGGAGCCGGGCTCCCCCCTCGCGGGCGGCGCGCATGACCTCGAGCAGCGCCTCGATGTTGTGGGGCAGGGCCTCGGGATCGCTCTCGAAGACCGGGCTGACCCAGCTATAGGCGCGCACGTGGGAGGTGAAGAGCTTGTCCGCGGCCGCGGCCCAGGCCGCCACGCGGGCCAGCTCGTCGTGCTGGGCGAAGATGCCGGGCGGATAGCCGAGGCCCGTGGAGATGCCGACGCAGCCGGCGTCGAGCGCCTCTCGAGCGAGCTGCTCCATCGCGGCGAGCTGATCCTCGCTGGGAACCGCCGGGTCGAGGGCGCCCATCACCGCCGAGCGCACGGCCCCGTGTCCCACCAGCTCGGCCACGTTGAGCGGGACTCCGCTCTCGTCCAGCGCCGACAGGAAGCCGTCCATGCTCTCCCAGCGCAGCTCAATCTCGTCGTCCACGATCAGCCGGCTGCTCGCGCGCGTGGCCGCGCGGTTGTGCTCGCTGAGCGGGGCTGGGCTGAAGCCGCAGTTACCCCCGACCAGCGTGGTCATGCCCTGGCGCAGGAAGGGCTCTACCACGGCCCCGCAGTTCTCACCGGGCACCAGGAAGTCCGAGTGCGAGTGGATGTCGATGAAGCCGGGGGTCACGACGCGATCGCTGCAGTCGATGGTCTCGCGGGCTTCGAGGTCGCCAAGGTCTCCCACGGCGCGGATTCGCCCACCCGTGACGGCGACGTCGGCCCGGCGTGCGGGCGCGCCCGTGCCGTCCACCACCAAGCTGCCCGAAAGCTTGAAGTCGCAGCTCATCCGGTTCTCCCTCCGACCCCGAACGATGCCCGGGTCGCTGCGGCTGGCCGGCGCGTGCCGTCTGGAACGCAGCCGGCGCGAGCCCGGCATGCGGCACGTCTTTCTCCGCGGCTCCCCGACTCTAGCCGAGGCTTCGGCGATCGCGTCGACGTGCCAGCCCGGAGCCGGCAGGCCGATCACGGCGAAGAGGTGGAATACACGACGCCGCGCCGCCTTCGCGTCCTGATCGCCCGCGCGGCGTCGCCGTCCGGCGGCCGGTCGAACCCTTGCACGCCGGGGCGCGAGTCGGGTCAAATCGAGGCGTGGCTAGCATCGACGACCCGCTCGCCCACGAAGCCGCGACGCTTGCACGAGAACGCGACCAGGCGGTCGTGGCCGCAGCCACCGCAGTGCAGGCGCAAGAAGCCGTGCGCCAGAACACCGCAGCGCAGGGACGCCCGGAGTTCCTGCTCGATGAAGTAAGGAGCTGCTTGGCCGCGATCCGAGGAACTGGCGAGGAAGCCTTCCAGTTGCTCGCAGACGCCCTTGTGCAGAAGGCTCTTTTCCCGCTCCTCGAGGCTCACTCCTCCGTCGGGCGTTTCTTCTCTGCGTCGGCACGGGCTTCGACCCCGGCCGCCGCAACGACCTCGGCGAAGGCGTGCGCCAGCTGCTCGCGGAAGGTTTCCGCATCGGGCATTGCGGTCCCGTCGGCGTCGAGCCCGACGAAGAGGCGCCCCGCATAGCCGTAGAGCGCGATGCTCACGGGCGTGTGCGGGCCGGTCGGCGCGATGGGATAGCCGCCCGTAATCTCGGCCCCGGCGAGGTAGCGGCGGACCGGAAGCCCGGGGACGTTCGTCACGATCAGATCCATGTTCGCTGACAGCGGCACCGAGAAACGTCGGAAGAGCCAACGCGGCGTCCCCGAGAGCAGCTTGGCGAAGGCCGGCGTCGCGTCGGTCGCGGGGCTCGCCTTGGCTTCCTCGACGCGGCGATGGATCTCGGCGAAGCGCTCGCGCGGGTCGCGGAGGTGGAGCGGCAGCCGGACCATCACCATGGTCGTGCGGTTGCCGATGGCCGCATCGAGGCCCATCTCTTCGGGCGGCCGCAGGTTGATCGGGACGGCGGTCAGCACCTCCTGCACGTCGGTCTCGCCGCGCGCGCGATACCACGCGCTCATCGCCCCGGCGACGCCGGTCAGCAGCACATCGATCATCCGGCCGCCGAGCTGGCGGCGCGCCTGGCGAAGGGGCTCGAAGTCGAGATCGAGGCCCGACAGGTGGCGCGACCGGCCGAAGGCCTCGTCGTGGCTGCGGCCGGCTTGGCGCGAATCCCAGGCCAGCCGCGCTGCGGCGGCGCCCAGGGCGAGGGCCGAGCCGGGCCGACGCACGCCACTCGCGACGGCGCCGGCCGCGAGGCGGGCG
>JAFDDA010000157.1 GCA_019311105.1 Deltaproteobacteria bacterium | reverse complement strand
AAGCGCGGTGCCATCCAGTGGGGAAAGGCCGAGTTCATGAAAGCGAGGCTCTCGCCGAAACGTCGGCGCGAGAGGGCCGCTCCCATGCAACCCGATGCGTTGGCGAGGACGACGGCGAAGCGTTCGTCCTGGGCGGCGGCCCACAGGGCGGCCTTTCCGAGTCGGGAGTGGCCGAGCAGCGCGACGCGCCCCGGGTCCACGCCGGGCTCGCACTCGAGCTGGTCGAGCAGGCGCGACAAGCCCCAGGCCCACGCGGACAGAGCGCCGCCGTCCGCAGGAATGTCCGAGCCCACGAGGCCCGTGCGCCAGAGATCCGGATGGTCCGGCGCGAGGTCGCCGGCGTAGGCGGTTGCCAGGCCGTACCCGCGACCCAGAATCGTCTCGAGCGGCCATCGGCGGCTCCGCACTCCCCGCGCGGCTTCCGTGGCCCGGTTCCGGGCGACGCCGCCGGCGTCATCCTCCTCGATCCACGCGGTCGAGAGCCGGATGCTCGGATCCCCGGCGATGCTGTGATTCCCGCGGAAGTTCAGAGCCAGGAAGACCGGGGCGGGTGCGGGTGCGTCGGCGGGGAGATAGAGCAGCAGATGAAGGGCAGGCCGGTCGGGTTCATTGCTGGCCGAGAGGCGGATCTGCCGGCAGCGAGCGCGACCCGCGAGGGCGCTCGTCTCGGACAGTTGGGTCGCAACGAGCGCTGGGCCCGCCGGGGCCGGGCCGTAGATCTCGTGACGGAAGATGCCGAGGATCTCGGCGCGTCGGGCACGCCAGCCCTCGGGTGTCGTGACCGGCTGGCCGGCCGCATCCGTGAGAGCATCGGGCAGCGTGAACTCGGGCACGCGCGAGTCGCGGACGTTCACTCGCAGGAGTTCGCGCACCGCGCGGACGCCGCCGGGGCCCCGCACGACACTCCCGAGGGTCTTTGCCCAGCCGAGGACTTTCATGCGGCGGGATGCGCGCGGCGCCAGGTATGGAATTGGTAGCCGCCGATGAGGGCAACCAGAATGACAGTTCCCTCCACCCAGTAGAGATCGATCCAGGCGAGCAACGCACGGATCGGTGCCTCGAACCACTCAGCCAGATACACGATCAGCGTCATGCGGAGAATAAGGCTAGGGATCGCGAGGGCCGTGAAGGTCCGCACGGGCATGCCGTAGATGCCGGCGAAGGCGCTCGTGGTCGGCCCGACGGCGAACAGGACGACCGCGTGTCCGTAGCGCTGAAAGATCGGTTCGAGCCAGCGGACGAAGCGGCCGAACATTCGGGCGCGCGCTTCGATCCAGACGAGGCCCGGCGGGCCGAGTGCCTGGCCCAGGGAGTACGACGCCAGGTAGAAGAGCATTCGCCGCGCCGATACCGCGAGCACGAACACGACGGGGTCGATGAGCGGCGCCACCAGGATGAGGTGGCGACCAATCGGGCTCAGCAAGGCGAGCAGGAGCGGATGGTGATTGACGAGGTAGAGCGACGACGAGGCGCCCGCAAGAGAGCCCGCACTCAGGATTGCGAGCGCACCGCCCGCCCACTGCGCCTGGCGCTGGGCATCGCCGTCGAGCGGGCCGTCTTTTGTGGGGCCGAGCGGGTCGGGCGTGAGCACCATGCCGGGAGCCTAGCCGGCCTGCGCCGAGCCCCGCTCGCCCGGTGCTAGGGTGGCCAGGAGGAGGGCCGCAACATGGGCGAAGTCTTGGAGCTGGCCGAGCGCGCTTGGCAGGGCGAACTCGAGACGACACAGGTGCACCCGGGCCGGGCCCTCGTGGGCTTCGAAGAGTTGGCGCCGGGCCTCGGCTTCATGTCGGCCTTCTCGAACGTGGGCGTCGTCGCCACCGAAGAGGGCCTCGTCTTCCTCGACACGAGCAGCTTCTTTCACGCGAAGAAGCTGCACGCGGCGATCCGCGGCTGGACCGACGCGCGGCTCCACACCGCGGTCTATACCCATGGCCATGTGGATCACGTCTTCGGGCTCGGCCCCTTCGAAGCCGAGCTCGCGGAACGGGGCGAGGCCGCGCCCCACGTCATCGCCCACGAAGCGTGCCCCGAACGCTTCGACCGCTACGTCCTCACCAACGGCTACAACGGCATCATCAACCAACGGCAGTTCAACTTCCCGGCGCCGGTCTTCCCGAAGGAGTTCCGTCACCCCGACCAGACCGTGGCGCGCGACCATGCGATCGAGGTCGGGGGCATCGCGATCGAACTCCACCACGACAAGGGCGAGACGGACGATCATCTCTGGGCCTGGGTCCCGGCGCACAAGGCGATCTACACCGGGGATCTCTTCATCTGGGCGTCGCCGAACTGCGGCAACCCGCAGAAGGCACAACGCTATCCGCGCGACTGGGCCATGGCCCTGCGGCGCATGCAGGCGCTCGGTGCCGAGACGCTGCTGCCCGGGCATGGCCCGCCGATCCTCGGTGCGGCGCGCGTGAAGCAGGCCCTGGGCGAGGCGGCCGAGCTGCTCGAAACCCTGGTCGAACAGACGCTCGCGCTGATGAACCAGGGCGCGCGCCTCGACGAAGTCGTCCACGGCATCGAGTTGCCCGACGCGCTGCTCGAACGCCCCTACCTGAGACCGAGCTACGACGACCCACGCTTCATCGTGCGCAATCTCTGGCGCCTCTACGGAGGGTGGTACGACGGCAACCCGGCGCACTTGATGCCGGCGCCTGAACGTGACCTTGCAGCGACCCTGGCCGAGATGGCCGGCGGGGCGACCGCGCTGGCGGACCGTGCGGAAGCGTTGGCAGGGGAGGGCCGGCTCGATCTCGCCTGCGAGCTCGCGGAGCTTGCCAGCCTGGCGGCACCCGACGATGCAGGGGTCCACCGGGTGCGCGGTTCCGTGTTTCGTCAGCGTGCCGACGGAGAAACCAGCCTCATGGCTCAGGGAATTTTCGGCGCTGCCGCTCGGGAGAGCGAGGACCGCAGCTAGCCGAGAGTCGGCCCTGGAGCCCTCTGCGTCGTGCCCTGGATCTCTCCTCGCTTTCTCTCGTTTCCGTGGGATGCTGCGACTGGCTACACGGGGGTGGGACCGGAGGGATCAATCAGTGCGAAAGACAATCTTCTTGGCAACCGCGGTTCTTTTCCTCAGCCACGAGGCCGCCGCTCAGAGCTGGTCGTCGATCAGCTTCACCGCTCCCCCGCAAAGCACCGCAGCGCTCGTGGCTGCGGCCGGTCGGATGTTGGCCTCACCGGTGGGCAAAGAGTTCCCCGGGCAGCTCCTGCTCCAGGTGAACGTGGCCGACGGCGACAACCCCGCGACCCACAGCTGGGTTCCGATCTACGAATCCGCCGGCCAGCGCGAGGCCTGGGTGGCGAAGCTGCAAGCAAGCGCCGCTTGGACGGAGTTCCTCGGAACGATCCAGCAGCTGTCGTCGCCGGGCGGGACGACCCAGTACCGGACCACGATGAGCGGCGGCGACCCGGACCCGGCCGACACCGTCTGGGCGAGCCACGCCTTCACCGTGACCGACCCCGCTGGCTTCCAGGCTGCGGTGAAGAAATTCCTCGCGAGCCCCTCGGGCGAGAAGGCGCCGGGTCAGGTCTACATCTCGTCGGTGGTGGCGGGTGGCCTAACGCCCGTCAACACGGTGATCTCGGTCGGCTACGCCAGCGAGGCGGAGATGGAGAGCTGGATCGCAGTCCGCAACGCGAGCCCCGACTGGGCCACCTACGTCGCCGAGTCGCGAGGCGCAGCGACGTTCCTCGGAACCAGCCTGAGCCGGACCGTCAAGGTCTGGGGCACGGCCCCGGCAGCGAACTGAGAACCCACGCGCTTCGATGCACGGCGGCCCTGGGAGTCGACTCCCAGGGCCGTTCGTCGTCGTGGATCGGCCCCATTCCTTGTACCCTCGGCGCTCGACAGGGGGATCGATGAGCGACAGCACTGCGAGGCAATGCCAGGTCCAGGGCACGGTGGCACCGGGGTTCGAGTCCGTCCGGCGACTGATCGAGCACGACATGCGGACGCTGGCAGAGCGGAACACCCAGCTCTGCGTGTACTACCGGGGTGAGAGGGTCGTCGATCTCTGGGCCTCGGCCACGGACGACCCGCTCTTCTCGCCCGACTCCATCATCAACGTCTTCAGCAGTGGGAAGAGCCTCGAAGCCATCGCGGTCGCATCCCTCGTAGGACGCGGGCTGCTCGACTACAAGGCGAAGGTCACCGAGCACTGGCCGGAGTTCGGCGCGAACGGCAAAGGCGAGCTCACCGTCGCCGACGTGATGCGCCACGAGGGAGGGCTCGCCGCTTTCGACACCTCGCTCGACCCCGAAGATCTGTTGACGGACAACATCAAGCAGAATCGCGTCGGGAGGGTCATCGAGGGCCACGCCCAGCGCTTCCGCAAAGGCGATGGCAGCAAGCGGGAATACCACGCCGTCACGCGAGGCTGGATCGTGAACGAGCTCTTCCGACGCGTCGACCCCGCGGGCCGGACGATCGGCGAGTTCCTCCGTGAAGAGATCCGCCACCCCCTCGAGGCCGACGCGATCATCGGTGTCGAGGAAGCCGAACTGGGCAAGGTCTCGAAGGTCGCGCCGCTCGGCTTCGGCTTCCAGTTCCTTCAGAGCTTGAAACCGAAGGCCCTGGGTCGACGGATCACGCATGGCATTCTTCAAATCCTCGGAAGACTGTTGCGGCTCATTCCGTCGTTGTGGAAGGGAACCGTCCGACGTGCCCCGGCTCCGTTCAAGGGGATGAAGGGAATCGGGTTCTTCAACAAGCGCGAGGTCGCCATGGGCGAAACCCCGTCCGCGAATGCCAACTGCGCGGCAAGGGGTCTGGCGAAGATCGCCGCGATGATGTCGGCCGGCGGGAGATGGGGCGAAAGGGAGTTCTTGAGCAAGGACGCCTGGAACGCATTGCACGAGGATCCCGTCGAAGCAGACATGGGATTCAGCACGACCCACTTCACACAGGGCGGCGTCAACCGGTTCGTCGAAACGAACGCGACGCACCCCCGGCTCGAGCGGGAGCTCAACGCCGGGCGAGAAGGCTTCTACGGCTGGATGGGCCTCGGTGGCTCGATCTTCCAATGGCACCCGCAGCACGAAATCGGTTTCGGCTACGTGCCGACTGCGCTGCATGTCCTCGACATCCTCAATGAGCGAGGCAAGGCGTACCAGGCGGAGGTCCTCACCTGCGTGGAACGCTTGCCATCCCAGCAGCTCCTGGGGCGACCCGAGATGAAGACTGAGGCGAGTTGACAGCCCCCTCGCGGTGATGAGAGCCTGTCAGGGCTCTCTGAGATCGCACTCGAGGAGGCACCCGATGAAGCGTTCCGTTCTGATCTTCTGCGCCGCCGCGTTGCTGGCTGCGCCCGGGCTCTCGGCCCCCGCCCTGGCCGAGGACGAGCTGCCCTCGGCCAGCAGTACCGACCAGGATCCCGTCGTCGCACCGGAGGGCACGACGACCACCAGTTCGCAGGGCAACGCCGATGGCTCCCGCACGGTCACCACTACCGATGCCGATGGGAACGTGGTCGAGCAACACACGGTGCCCGGTGAACCCGAGCCGGAGTACTCGACTCTCGAAGAAGTCCAGGCGGAGATCGAACGCCAGGCTCAGGAAGACGCCGAGTGGCTCCAGGGCTGGGACGAGGATTTCCCCGAAGGCGACGACTCCGACGGGGGCGAGCCGGAGAGCGCGGTCCCGCCGCCGACCAGCGACTGGGAGGCCGCCGACGACGCGCTGATCGACATGGAGGAGGAGTTGCGAGACCTCCGTTCCCAGCACAACGACCTCCTCGATCAAGCCGCTGCCACCGAGGACCTCGAGGAGTTCGACGATCTCGTCGAGCAAGCGCAGCAGGTCTTCGACGAGATGGACGACCTGCGGGACCGGTACGACGACCAGCGGGCCGAGGGCGGCCGCTACGACGACACGGATCTCGAGTACGTCGACCCGAACGCGCTGGGAGCGGAGATCGACGAACTGGAAAATCGCCTCGGGGAACTCCCGCAAGAGATCGACGAAGCCGCCACGGACGAAGAGGCCGAGGCCCTCGAGCAAGAGGCCGCGGAGGCTGCAAGACGCTTGCGGGAGGCGCAGGGGGAGTACGACCAGATGCTCGACGAGAACCAGGAGGAGGCACTCCAGCGCGCCGCCGATCGCCACGAACGTGCCACGGGACACCAGGGCGCAACGCAGCGTGCCCCGACTCCCCCGAGGGTCCCGCACGTCGGGTCGGGCCCGAGCCACCGCCCGCGCCCCCGCTATTGAACGCGCTCGTCACCGCTAGGATGTTCACGGACCGTGAACTCGCTTCGTTCTTGAACCTCACCAGGACGCCGTCGATGGTTTCGGTGGGGGCTCCCACGTCGACGAAGGAATCGTCGAACGCGATCATCGCGCCGCCCTTCAGTACGGAAGGGCCCTAGCGGCAGGAGCTCGGGCCTGGCGCCGTCCCCGTAGACGAGAAACGCGCGAACGGACCCGGCCGCCTTGGGTGGCAGGCGCGGTGTGCCGATGATCCTGGCATGGCCGATCTCCTGCCGGTCTCGGACCCCGCTCCGCCCTCGGGCGACCGATTGGCCTGGTTCGTGCTCGGTGCCATGGGGCTCTTGTTCGCCAGCCTCGGCGTTCGCATCCTCTTCGGCACGGACGCCCTCGCGGACCGCATCGCCGGGAGCGTCTTCACCGTGGCCGGCCTCGGGATGCTGGGCTTCTCCGGCTGGCTGCGGCGAACCGGGCTCGAGCGCTATGAGCTCCGCCGCCGCGACCCCGCGCGCCCCTGGCACTGGCGGCAGGCGTGGCTCTCGGGCCGGATCGAATCCGATGCGCGGCGGGACAACGTCACCCTGTGGGTCTTCACCGTGCTCTGGAACCTGATGTCGCTGCCCGTGTGGCTGGGCATGGCCGGGGCCGCGATCTTCTTCGCGTGGATCTTCCCGGCCGTGGGGCTCGTGCTTGCCTTCGTTGTGGTTCGGGCAAGCCTGCGAGCGCGCCACTACGGCGCTTCCACCCTCATCATGCAGTCGGTCCCCGGCGTCCTCGGGGGAAGGCTCCAAGGCGAAGTGCACGCGACGAGCGCGCTCGGCGAAGTCGAGACGCTG
>JAFDDA010000066.1 GCA_019311105.1 Deltaproteobacteria bacterium | reverse complement strand
GGTGACCGCGGCGGGCGCGGGCGCAAGGTCAAGGTCCTCGACGTAGAGGACGAGCTCCTCGACAACGAGTTCGAGGTGACCGACGTCGACGACGGCAAGCGCATGTACGTGGCCGACCTGAAGGCCATGGCCGTCCAGGAGCTCACCGACCTCGCCGAGGAAATGGACATCGAGAACCCGGCCGGGCTGCGAAAGCAGGACCTGCTGTTCGCGGTTCTCCAGGCCCAGACCGACCAGGACGGCAAGATCTACTCCGAGGGCACGCTCGAGACCCTGCCCGACGGCTTCGGCTTCCTGCGGGCGCCCGACCAGAGCTATCTGCCGGGCCCGGACGACGTCTACGTCTCACCCTCGCAGATCCGCCGTTTCGGGCTCCGCACGGGCGATTCGCTCTCGGGCCAGATCCGGCCGCCGAAAGAGGGCGAGCGGTACTTCGCGCTGCTCAAGGTCGAGAAGATCAACTTCGAGAAGCCGGAGCACGTCCGCCACCGGGTCAACTTCGACAACCTGACGCCGCTCTATCCCGAGGAGAAGTTCAACCTCGAGGCGCCGTCGGGCGGCCTGACCACGCGCATCATCGACCTGATCGCGCCCATCGGGAAGGGCCAGCGCGCCCTCATCCCGTCGCCGCCGAAGGCCGGCAAGACGATGATCCTGAAGGACATCGCCAACGCCATCGCCGAGAACCACCCGGAGGTCTACCTGATCGTGCTGCTCATCGACGAGCGGCCCGAAGAGGTGACCGACATGCAGCGCAACGTGAAGGCAGAGGTCATCAGCTCGACCTTCGACGAGCCGCCGACCCGCCACGTGCAGGTCGCCGACATGGTGATCGAGAAGGCCAAGCGCCTCGTCGAGCACAAGCGCGACGTGGTGATCCTGCTCGACTCGATCACGCGCCTGGCGCGCGCCCACAACACCGTGGTGCCGCACTCGGGCAAGATCCTGTCCGGCGGTGTCGACTCGAACGCAATGCACAAGCCGAAGCGCTTCTTCGGTGCGGCGCGCAACATCGAGCAGGGCGGAAGCCTGACGATCGTTGGCACGGCGCTCATCGACACCGGGTCGCGCATGGACGAGGTGATCTTCGAGGAGTTCAAGGGCACCGGGAACAGCGAGATCCTGCTGGATCGCAAGCTGGCCGACCGGCGCACCTACCCGGCCATCGACATCACGCGGTCTTCCACGCGACGCGAGGAGCTGCTGATGGAGGAGAGCCACCTGAACCGGATGTTCATCCTCCGGAAGGTGCTGGCCCCGCTGTCGCCGGTGGACTCGATGGAGTTCCTCATGGAGAAGATCAAGGCCACGGACTCCAACGACGAGTTCCTGGACTCGATGAACTCCTAGTTCCACAGCATCGAGTAGCGGGTCGGACGTCGGAGGGTTCCCTCCGCGAATGGCTCACGAATGCGCCGCATAAGGCGAGCCGCCTCGGTTCGCCCTGGTGAAGTGGGCCTGGAGGAATTTCCTCCACCACCGAGTTGCGGCGCCGCTCCGCTTTATTTCGCTGCGGGAACCCTCCGACGTCCGACCCGCTCGGGACGCCGTGGTGATTCTTTTCCCTTCAGGCCTCCGACGCTGCAGAGGGGACTCCCCAGCCCTCGCCCCGCCTCCTCCACCCTACCGTTTGCAGCACAAGAAGATTTCGGCCAAACTGCCCGTGATGGCTGCACTTCTCGTCTCCCGCACCGGTCTCCATCACTAGCGCCTCGAGCCCACCCCGCTCGAAGCGCTGCCTCTAGTTTCAGATCTCACCCCCGCGACCGATCCCGTTCCATACCCCTCGCGACGCCCCCCGGCGCCGTGGGGAGGAAATTCTCGTCATGGCCGATCTCCTCCAGACCCTCGACGACGTGCAAGCCAAGGCGGCGCCGCTCGAGGAGCGACTTCAGGACCCGGCGCTCGCGAAGTCGCCCAAGAAGTTTGCGCGAGTCGCGAAGGAGTTGGCGGCCCTGCGGCCCTTGCTCAAGGCACGCGAACGCTTCGTGAAGGTGCTCGCCGAGATCGCGAACACGCGCGAGATGCTCCAGGACGACGACGCGGAGCTGCGCGAAATGGCTCAGGGTGAGCACGAGACGCTTGCGGCGGAGAAGGAGCAGCTCGAGGAGGAGATCCGCGACCTGCTGATCCCGCAGGACCCGAACGACGAGAAGGACGTGATTCTCGAGGTCCGCGGCGGAGCGGGCGGCGACGAGGCGGCGCTGTTCGCGGGCGACCTCTATCGCATGTACGCCCGCTATGCGGAAGAGCAGGGCTGGAAGCTCGAGGTGCTCTCCTCCAACGAGACCGGTACGGGGGGGATGAAGGAGATCGTCTGCAACATCCGCGGCGAGCGTGTCTATAGCCGCCTGAAGCTCGAGAGCGGCGTGCACCGCGTCCAGCGCGTGCCGGTGACCGAATCGCAGGGCCGGATCCACACGAGTACCGCCACCGTCGCCGTGCTGCCCGAAGCCGAAGAGATGGACCTCGAGATCGAGCAAAAGGATCTGCGCGTCGACGTCTTCCGCGCATCGGGTCCGGGCGGCCAGAGCGTCAACACCACGGACTCCGCGGTGCGCATCACCCACGTCCCGACGGGTGTGGTGGTGCAGTGCCAGGACGAGAAGTCGCAGCACAAGAACAAGGCGCGGGCGTTGAAGATCCTGCGCTCGCGCATCTACGAGGCGGAGCAGGCGCGGCTGAACGAGGAGCGCGCCGGCGAGCGCCGGGCCCAGGTCGGTACGGGCGACCGCAGCGAACGCATCCGGACGTACAATTTCCCTCAGTCGCGCATCACCGATCACCGCGCCGGGCTCACGCTGCACAGCCTCGAGACGACCCTCGACGGCGACCTCAGCGAGCTGCTCGACGGGCTGGCTGCCTGGTATCGCTCGCAGCTGGAGCCGGACCTGTGAGCGCAAACGCCGAGCGCACCTGGACCGTCGTGGAGTTGCTCCGCTGGATGGAGGGCCACTTCCGCGAGCAGGGCCTCGACTCCCCGCGGCTCGACGCCGAGTGCCTGCTTGCCCACGCCCTCGGCATCGAGCGGCTCGAGCTCTATCTCCAGTTCGACAAGCCTGTCGTGGAGGAAGAGCGCGCCGGCTTGCGAGAGCTGGTGCGTCGCCGGGTGCGCGATCGGGTGCCCGTGGCGCAGCTCACCGGCCGCAAGGAGTTCTGGTCGCTGCCGCTCGAGGTCACGGGTGACGTGCTCGTCCCGCGGCCCGAGACCGAGACCCTGGTCGAGGTCGCCCTCGGCTTCCTGCCCGACCGCGAGGGCGAGTACGAGATCCTCGACGTGGGCACCGGCTCGGGCGCCGTGGCCCTCGCCCTCGCCCACGAGCGGAAGAAGGTCCGGGTGCTCGCGACCGACCTCTCGGAGGCCGCCCTCGCCGTCGCGAGCGCCAACGCGACCCGTCTGGGCCTGGCGGACCGGGTCGGCTTCGCCGCGGGCAGCCTGCTCGAGCCCGCCCTCGGTCGCCGTTTCGACCTCGTGGTCTCGAACCCGCCCTATCTGGCCGAGAACGAGTCAGCGGGGCTTGCGCCAGAACTTGCCCACGAGCCAGCCATGGCGCTCTACGCCGGGCCCGACGGGGTTGAGCTGCTCGAGAGTTTGGTGGCTGGAGTCGCCGACGTTTTGGCAACCTCCGGAGGGTTCGCCGTGGAGCTGGCGCCGGATCAGGCTGAGCGGGTGGCGGGCTTCTGCCGGGCCGCCGGGCTCGAGGATGTCGCCATCACGCCGGACCTCGCGGGTCGGCCCCGGGTGGTGTCCGCGAGAGTGAAGACCGAGAACGAAGAGGCCCCCAAGAACGCCCACCTCGATGAGGCCTCGGGCGCGGAAAAGGGAGGCGAGTAGATGGATCGGATCATCGTTGCCGGGGGCAATCGCCTCCAGGGAGAGGTCGAGGCTTCGGGTTCGAAGAATTCGTGCCTGGCCTTGCTGGCCGCATCGATCCTGGCCGAGGGGCCGTCGATCATCGAGAACGTGCCCGACCTACGCGACGTGGACGCGATGCTCGAGCTGCTGCGCGCGCTCGGGCTCGACGCGACCCGCGATGCGGACGATCCCAGCACGGTGAACATCGAGCCGCGCGGCGCGTTGCAACCCGAGGCGCCCTACGACGTCGTGCGCAAGATGCGCGCCTCGTTCATGGTGCTCGGCCCGCTGCTCGCCCGCGTGGGCCACGCCCGCGTCTCCGAGCCCGGTGGCTGCGCCATCGGCGTTCGCCCGGTGGATCAACACTTGAAGGGCCTCGCCGCGCTCGGTGCCAAGATCGGCCTCGAGCACGGCTACGTGGAGGCTGCGGCGACGCGCCTCGACGGCGCGCGCTTTCGCTTCGACATGGTCACCGTCAACGGCACCCAGAACATCATGATGGCCGCCACGCTGGCGCGCGGCGAGACCGTCATCGAGAACGCCGCGCGCGAGCCGGAGGTCGTCGAGCTCGCCGAGTTCCTGTGCCGCATGGGCGCCGACGTGCGCGGTGCCGGCAGCGACCGGATCGTGGTGAATGGAGTGTCCACGCTGCGCGGCGTGCGCCACCGGGTTTCCGGGGATCGCATCGAGGCCGGGACGTTGCTGCTGGCGGGCGTGGCCACCCAGGGCGACGTGACCGTGCGCGGTGTCGACCCGGCCGACATGGAGTCGACCCTCGACAAGATCCGCGAGGTCGGGGCCGAGGTCGAAGTGGGTGCCGGGTTCGTGCGCGCCGGGATAGCGCAGCGTGCGAAGGGCATCCAAGTGGTGACGGCGCCGATCCCGGGCTTCCCCACCGACATGCAGGCACAGTTCATGGCGGCCCTCACCGTCGCCGAGGGGTCGAGTCTCGTGACCGAGACGGTCTTCGAGAATCGCTTCATGCACGTGCCGGAGCTTCAGCGCCTGGGCGCGGACATCACGCTGTCGGGTCGTTCGGCTCACGTGCGCGGTGTCCCGCAGCTGTCCGGGGCGCCGGTCATGGCCACCGACCTGCGGGCGTCCGCCGGTTTGTTGGTGGCGGGGCTGGCCGCCACCGGGGAGACGGTCGTGAATCGCGTCTATCACATCGATCGAGGCTACGAGCGCATCGAAGAGAAGCTTTCGCGGCTCGGTGGCAACATCCGACGGGAGAGGGAGTAGCTCCATGGCGGCCCGACAAAGCGCCAAGAACCTCATGCAGGTCCTCGATGTCTCGGAGGCGAGCTTCGAGAAGCGCTTCAAGGCACTCTGCGAGCGGCGGTTCGAGAACGACGGCAACGTCGAGAAGACCGTGCGCAAGATTCTCGAACAGGTGCGCGAGGGCGGCGACGAAGCGCTCTTTGCCCTGGTCAAGAAGCACGACGGTGCGAAGCTCGACGCCCTCGAGGTCGACCACGACGAGTGGGAGGCCGGCATCGAAGCCGTCGACCCCGCCGACCGCGCGGCGCTCGGCAAGGCCACCATGCGGGTGCGCGAGTTCCATCGCCGACGTATCCCGTCGAGCTGGGAGATGAAGGAAGAGGGCGGCGCCCTGATGGGCGTGAAGGTGCGCCCGCTTTCGCGCATCGCGGTCTACGTCCCGGGCGGCAAGGCCGCCTATCCCTCGTCGGTGATCATGGGCGCAGTGCCGGCCTCGGTGGTCGAGGTCCCCGAGATCATGATGGCGACCCCGCCCCAGGCCGACGGCACGGTTCGACCGGAAGTTCTGATGGCGGCACGGCTCGCCGGCGTGCACCGAATCTTCAAGATGGGCGGCGCTCACGCGGTGGGTGCGCTCGCCTACGGCACCGAGTCGGTGCCGCGTGTGGACAAGATCGTCGGGCCGGGCAGCGTCTGGGTGGCGACGGCGAAGAACCTCGTCTTCGGTCAGGTCGCCATCGACTCCGAAGCCGGCCCGAGCGAAATCCTGATCGTCGCCGACCGTTCGGCCACGCCGGCCTGGGTGGCGGCGGACCTGCTCTCCCAGGCCGAGCACGACGAGGCCGCGTGCCCGATCCTGATCACCTCCACCAAGGGCCTCGTGACCAAGGTGCAGGATCAACTCGCCCGTCAGCTCAAGACGCTCGACCGCGCGAAGATCGCGAAGCAGTCACTCACCCAGCACGGTGCGATCGTCGTGACCAAGAACCTCGATCAGTCGCTCGAACTCGCCGACCGCTACGCGCCCGAGCACCTCGTGCTCGCCGTCGAGAAGGCGGATGTGGCCCTGCGGCAGGTGAAGAACGCGGGTGCGGTGTTCCTCGGCCACTACACGCCCGAAGCCGTGGGCGACTACCTCGCCGGCCCGAGCCACGTGCTGCCCACGGGCGGGACGGCGCGCTTCTTCTCGCCGCTCGGTGTCGAGGACTTCATGAAGCGCATGAGTTTCATGCGTTTCGAGCCGCCCAAGATGCGTGAACTCGGCAACGAGGTCATGCGGTTGGCCGAGCTCGAGGGCCTCACCGGCCACGGCCAGGCGGTGGAGCTACGCTTGCAGAAGATTCGAAGGGCCCGGCGCGAGCGCGAGGCGGCCCGTGAGGCAGAGGTGGAGTTGTGAGCGAGCGCCGACGATCCCAGATCACGCGTAAGACCAAGGAAACGGAGATCCGCATCGAGCTCGACCTCGATGGCAGCGGCGACTACCAGGTGGCCACCGGCGTCCCGTTCTTCGACCACATGCTCGAGTCGTTCGCCAAGCACGGGCTGTTCGATCTGCGGCTCGAGGCCAAGGGCGACCTCGAGGTCGACCTGCACCACACCGTCGAAGACATCGGCATCGTCCTGGGCGAGGCCCTGCGCGAGGCGCTCGGCAGCGCCGAGGGCATCCGTCGCTTCGGCAACTGTGTGCTGCCCATGGCGGAGTCGAAGGTCGAGGTCTCGGTGGACGTTTCGAACCGGCCCTATCTCGTCTACCGGGTGGATCTCCCGAACGATCGCATCGGCAGCTTCGACATCTCGTTGGTCGAAGACTTCCTCTACGCCTTCTCCCAGAACGCCGGCCTCGATCTGCACGTCGACCAGCGCTACGGGAAGAGCCCACACCACGTGGTGGAGGCGACGTTCAAGGGGATGGCGCGTGCCTTGCGCGACGCCGTCGAGCGCGACCCGCGCGTCCAGGGCGTCCCTTCGGTCAAGGGCAGCCTCTAGCGCGCCCGACGCCATGCCGACCCTCCCCCGCATCGCCGTCGTGGACTACGGCTACGGCAACCTTCGCAGCGTCGCGAAGGCGTTGGAAGCGTGTGCCTTGCAGGTGGAGGTGACCGGCGACCCCGCCGACGTCGCCCGCGCCGACGCCGTCGTGCTGCCCGGGGTCGGTGCCTTCAAGGACGCCGCCGAGGGGCTCGCCGAGCGCGGCCTCGACCGCGCGGTGGTGAAGTCGATCGAGGCGGGCAAGCCGTATCTCGGGCTGTGCCTCGGCTTGCAGTTGCTCTTCGAAGAGGGCCACGAGCACGGCGTGACCAAGGGCTTCGGTGTCCTTCCCGGCATCGTCTCGCACTTCGGCGAGATCGAGGAGGCCGGCCGCCCGCTCTGCGTCCCTCACATTGGTTGGAACGAGGTCGCCTTCTCGGGGAGCCACCCCATGGTCGAGGCGCTGCCCGCGAGCGATCACTACTACTTCGTGCACTCGTACCGGGCACTGCCCGCGAACGAGGCGGACGTGGTGGGGCGGACCGAGTATGGTGGTAGTTTCGCTTCCGCCGTTGCGAAGGAGGGAATCTTCGCCGTGCAGTTCCACCCCGAGAAGAGTCAGTCCGCGGGCCACCAGATGCTCGAAGCCTTCACAGCCTGGGTGACGCAATGAGGCGTGCCGCCCTCGTGGCCATGGCGGGCGCGCTGCTCTTCATGGGTTGTGCCTTCGATACGGTGCGGCAGCAGACCTTCCCGGCGATGCAAGAGAAGGGGGGCGCTTCCGTCACGAAGGTGGCGATCGTGCCCTTTGGCATGCGCGGCGACCTCTTGCGACGTGGGCCCCAGAATACGACGGCCACCTCTGAGGACGTCGTGAAGGTGATCACTCGCCTCATTGCCGAAGGCCTGCAATCCCGAGGTGTCCAGGTGATCCCGGCCGACGACTTCGGCCTGGCCCTTGCCAATGCCGGTATCGACCCGTCGCTGGCGCCGAACCGTCGGGCCGTCGCCAACCTTGCCGCCTTCGAGTTCGGGGCAGACGGCGTGCTGACCGGCGAGGTGATGCGTTTCCGCGACCGCACGGGGCAATCCCTGGCTGCGTCGAGCCCGGCGAGCGTGGGTTTCACCGTGACCCTGCTCGATGCACCCGCCGCCCGCCGCCTGTGGAGCGGGACGTTCGAAGAGACCCAGCAGGCGTTGAGCGAGAACATCTTCAACGCGCGCCGCTACCCCGGCGGCGGCACCCGCTGGCTCACGGCCGAAGAGCTCGCGAAATGGGGCGCCCAGGAGATGTCGCAGTCGATGCCGGTCGCGGGCGGCTACTAGAGGCCCGCTCGACCCCGGCTCCGGCGCGCTGCGCCGCTACACTGCGACCCCTCATGAGTTTCGAGCTGATCCCCGCCATCGACCTTCTCGGTGGGCGCTGTGTGCGTCTCGCGCAGGGGCGGTACGACCAGGCGACGGAGTATGGCGACGACCCGGCGGCGATGGCCGGGCGTTTTCTGGCCGCGGGTATCCAGCGCCTCCACACGGTCGACCTCGATGGCGCCAAGGCCGGTGAACCGCGAAACGGCGAGGCCATCCGAGCCATCGTCGCGGCGGCCAAGGCCGCCGGCTCGGTGCCGGTCCAGGTCGGTGGCGGGATCCGGAGCGTCGCCATCGCCGAGGCGACTCTGGCGCTCGGCGTGGAGCGGGTGATCTTCGGCACCGTGGCGTTGCGCGAGCCCGACCTCGTCCGCGAGGCCGCGCGCGCCTTCCCGGGCCGCGTCGCGGTGGGGATCGATGCCAAGGACGGCCGCGTCGCCGTCGAAGGCTGGCTCGAAGCGAGCGAGACCACGGCTGTCGATCTCGCCTGCCGGTTCGAGGACGCAGGCGTCGCCGCGATCATCCACACCGACATCTCCCGCGACGGCATGCAGATCGGCCCGAACCTCGAGGCCACGCGCGAGATCGCGCGCTCCGTTTCCATCCCGGTCATCGCGTCGGGCGGCGTCGGGACCCTCACGCACATCGAAGCCGCCGCCGCCGGCGGCCGCGACGGGGTTGCGGGCGTGATCGTGGGCCGTGCGCTCTACACCGGCGCCGTCGACCTCGCCGAGGCCCTGGAGGCCGTGTCGTGCTCCTGAAGCGCATCATCCCCTGCCTCGACGTGGACAAGGGCCGCGTGGTGAAGGGCGTCCAGTACGTCGACCACGTCGACGCTGGCGACCCCGTCGAGGTGGCGCAGATGTACGACGCGCAAGAGGCCGACGAGATCACCTTCCTCGACATCACGGCGAGCCACGAGGGCCGGCGCACGATCTTCGACATCGTGTCGCGCACCGCCGAAACCGTCTTCATGCCGCTGACCGTGGGCGGCGGGGTGCGCAGCCTCGACGACGTGCGCGACCTGTTGAACGCTGGCGCCGACAAGGTCTCGATCATGACCGCCGCGGTGAAAGACCCGGACCTCGTGGCGCGCACAGCGGCGAAGATCGGCAGTGCAAACCTGGTGGTCGCGATCGATGCCCGGCGGGTCGCCCGTGACGGTGGCGGGGTGCTCGTCCCGAGCGAGCGCTCGGGCGGGGAGCGTCTGGCGGGTGCCGGCCTGGCCCCCGTGGTGCCAGGCGAGACGCGTTGGGAGGTCTGCACCCACGGCGGCCGCACGCCGGCGGGCATCGACGCCGTGGCCTGGGCCCGCACGGTGGCCGAGGCGGGCGCGGGCGAGATCCTGCTCACGAGCATGGACCGCGATGGGACGAAATCGGGCTACGACCTCGACTTCGTGCGGGCCGTGGCCGACGCGATCCCGATCCCGGTGATCGCTTCCGGGGGGGGCGGGGACGCCGCCGACATGGCCGCCGCCCTCGACGATGGCCCGGGGGGCGGGCACGCCCAGGCGGCCCTGGCGGCCTCGATCTTCCACTTCAAGGAGACGACCGTCGGCGAGGTGAAGCGAGAACTGCTGGCCCGAGGGGTCCCCGTACGCCCGCCGGCCGCCGTCTAGGGCTCGAGCGTTTCGCCCAGAGGGTTCCTCCAGGGCGCCCGACGGGGCTCGAATTCACGGTCGCAGCGCCTTCAGGAGCGCCGGTTCGCTGCCGATCCGGCGCATGACGCCGGGCGTCGTTGAAAGGGTTCGAGGGCTGGGCTAGCCTCGCCCGTCACGCGCGGGGATTCGCTGAAACCCAACGAATTCATTGACGTTTTTTCTGTTTCTTGCTGGGGGAAGAGCGGGGAACGCAGTTTGGTCGAGCCGCTTTTTTCGAGCGGAAGTCTTGACACGAGCGGGTTTCCGCAACCACTAACTTCCGATAGCGTTCCGCATCTGACGAGTCGTCAGATACGAATCGTCGGGCCCCGTCGCCGAGCCCCAGATCGCGGGCGGGGAACTCTGGAGAGAGATCAGCCTTCATGCCGGTCGTCAAGATCAAAGAAAACGAGACCTTCGAACAAGCGATGAAACGCTTCAAGAAGCAGTGCGAGAAGGCAGGCATCCTCACGGAGCTTCGGCGCCGCGAGTACTACGACAAGCCGAGCATTCGAAAGAAGAAGAAGACGGCTGCTGCTCGTAAGCGCGCTCTGAAGAAGCTCAAGAGGATCGGGCGCTAGGGCGGGGGTAAAGTGGCACGGATCCCCGAGGACACCCTCCAAGCGATTCGGGACCGCGTCGACCTGGTCGACCTGATCGGTCGCCACGTCCACCTGAAGAAGTCAGGGCGTAACTTCGTCGGGCTCTGCCCGTTCCACACCGAGAAGTCCCCCTCCTTCAACGTCAACATCGAGAAACAGATCTATCACTGCTTCGGATGTGGGGAAGGCGGCAACGCCATCACGTTCCTGATGCAGCATGAGAACCTCACCTTCCCCGAGGCGGCGCGGACCCTCGCGCGCGACCTGGGGATCGAGATCCCCGAGAACGAAGCGCCGGGCGAAGCCGGGCTCTCCGAGCGCCTACGCGCGGCGAACCAGGTGGCTCAGGATCTCTATGCCGAGGCGCTTGGCAAGCCCCAGGCCGAGCCGGCCCGCGAATACCTCGCGCGTCGCGGCCTCGGCCAGGAAGAGATCGATCTGTTTGGGATCCCGCCAGCGGCCGCGCCCTGCTCGGCCGCCTGGAGCGCGAGAAGATCCCGCTCTCGCTCGGCGAGCAGGCGGGCCTCGTCGGCCAGCGCGAGCGCTACTTCGACATGTTGCGCGGCCGGGTCACGTTCCCGATCCAGGATGCGCGGGGGCAGGTGTTGGGTTTTGGCGGCCGGGCGATGTCCGACGAGCAGAAGCCGAAGTATCTGAACACCCCCGAGAGCCCGGTCTACAAGAAGCGCGAGATCTTCTACGGCCTGCACCTGGCGATCGCTGCGATGCGGCGTGCCGAGCGCGCGGTGGTGGTCGAGGGCTACTTCGACCGCATCGCCATGCATCGCGCGGGCGTCGAGGAGGCCGTGGCCACCTGCGGCACAGCCCTGACGGCGGAGCATGCGCGTGCATTGAGGCGCCGAACAAACCGGGTCGTCCTGGTCTTCGACGGCGACGAGGCAGGGCGCAAGGCCATCGAGTCGTCGCTTCACGTCCTCCTGCCCGAGGGGCTGCGCGTGGAGGCCGTGTTGTTGCCGAGCGGCCAGGACCCCGACGACTTGCTCGTTGCCGAGGGGGCGGAGGGGTTGCGCGCGCGTGTCGACGACGCCGAGCCGGCCCTCGACCTCGTGGTCCGGCGTGTCATCGAACGCGGCTGCCGGACGCCCTGGGAGAAGTCCGACGCCGTGGCGGCCGTCGTGCCGTTGCTGGCGCTGGTTCCCGACGCCGTCGAGCGCAGCGAGCTGGTGCGCCGCCTGGCCCTGGCTGTGGACGTCGAGGCCGACGCCGTGGAGCAGGCGCTCCGCAAGGCCGGCCGCCGTGGCAGTGAGGCCGAAGTACGGGAAGCCCTGCCCGAAGCGCCGCGTCGCGCCGACCGCCGGGTTCGCTGGGCGCAGGATCTCGTGGCGGCCGTGTTGGCCGACCCGACCCTTGCCGCCGCCGCGCCCCACGATGCACTCCGTACGCTCCTTCCGCCGAGCCCGGCCCGCGAAGCCCTCGAGCTGGCTCTCGGCGCCGCGGCGGAGACGGGCCGCGTGGACGTGGCGGCAATCCAAGGCGAAGGTGCCAGCGATGACGGCGCTGCATTGGCGGTGTTGCGGGCCGTGGCCCTCGAGGGACGCTTCGCCGAAGTGCCCGAGCAGGCCCGACGTGCCTTCGAAGACGTGGTGTCCCGCCTCCAGGATGCCGCCGACCGCGACGAGCGCCGCGAGCGCCGTCGTGGCCACCAGAACCAACCCCTTTCGGATGCCGAGCTGTTGGCCGACGCGCAGCGAGGCCTCGAAGAGAAGCGAAGACGTTCCAAGCACCCGCACCGCCCGCATAGCGGCGTTGCGACCTAGAGCAGCTCCAAGGAGACCCCCCATGGCCCCCACCCCCCAGACGGCGACTCCCCGACGTAACGGAAAGCAGGACGGCAGCTCCGTCGAACGGTTGCTTCGGCTCGGCGGACGCCGCGGCTGGGTCACGGTCGACGACGTCACCAAGGAGTCCGGCCCGGCCGGCTCTGCGGAAGAGATCAAGGCCGCCCTCTCCAAGCATTCCGTTCAGGTCGTTGCCACGCCGAAGCGCGCGGCGATGACGCGCAAGCGTCGCAGCAACGAATACGCGGACAACGACGGTGGGACGAACGACCCCGTCCGCGTGTATCTGCGCGAAATGGGCCAGGTCTCGCTGCTCACCCGCGAGGGCGAGGTCGAGATTGCCATGCGCATCGAGGCCGGCGAGCACGACAAGGTGCGCGCCGCGGTGGGCAACGGCTTCGGGCTGCGCCGCCTGCTCGAGCTGGCGGATCGCCTGCGCAAGAACAAGATCGAACTCACGGACCTGATCGACGGTGTTGGCGAGGAGCACTACGCGCTCTCGCCCGAGGAAGCGCGCAAGGCGTTCTTGCAGGCCTCGACCCGGGCCAAGCGGGCCCAGACGGAGATCGCTCGCAAGGAAGGTTCGATCGCGAACTCCCGCACCGGCGAGGAGACCCGCGAGCGCCTGCACGCCGAGATCCGCGAGCGCTACGACACCGTGGTGGATGGCTTCCTGCAGTTGCGCTTCGCGAAGGCGCGCCTCGCGGAGCTGCGCACCGCCTTCGAAGAGGTGCACGAGAGCCTCGAGGCGAAGCAGAAGGCCCGCTACCAGGCCACGCGCTGGTTCGGCGTGCGGCCGGACGCATTCGTCGAGCTGGCCGAACTCTCCACGCGCCGCAGCCGCAAGGGCAAGGAGGCCCTCACCCGGTTGAAGGGCGACCCGGAGAAGATCCGCGTCGTGACTGAGCACCTCGCCGACCTGACCCGCGAGTTGCACCGATCGGAAGAAGAGGCCGGCCTCCAGCTGCTCGATGCGCGTCCCCGCAAGGAGCGCTTCCTCGAGGCGGAAGAGCGCGCCCACGGCGCCAAGGCGGAGCTGATCGAGGCGAACCTGCGCCTCGTGGTTTCGATCGCCAAGCGCTACACGAACCGCGGGTTGCAATTCCTGGATCTGATCCAGGAAGGAAACATCGGCCTCATGAAGGCCGTCGAGAAGTTCGAGTATCAGCGCGGCTACAAGTTCTCGACCTACGCTACGTGGTGGATCCGTCAGGCCATCACCCGCGCCATCGCGGACCAAGCCCGCACGATCCGCATCCCGGTGCACATGATCGAGACGATCAACAAGCTGGTGCGCACCACACGCTACCTCGTCCAGATGCTCGGCCGCGAGCCCACGCCCGAGGAACTCTCGAAGCACATGGAGCTGCCGCTCGAGAAGGTCCGCATGGTGCTTAAGATCGCGAAGGAGCCGATCAGCCTCGAGACGCCCGTGGGCGAGGATGACGACAGCCATCTGGGCGACTTCATCGAGGACAAGAGCGCCGAGGATCCGGCCGACGCCGTGGTGAACTCAAACCTCGTCGACCAGACCCGCAAGGTGCTCTCGACCCTGGCGCCCCGAGAGGAGCGCGTGCTCAAGCTACGCTTCGGCATCGGCGAGCACGTGAACCACACGCTCGAAGAAGTGGGCCAGAATTTCGACGTCACGCGCGAGCGCATCCGACAGATCGAGGCCAAGGCGCTGCGGAAGTTGCGGCACCCGAGCCGGAGCCGGACACTCCGAAGCTTCGTCGAGAACTAGGCGCCGGGTTCGTCTTCGACCAGTACGGTCCAGAGCTCGTGCTTGCGGTCCCACCGTTCGAGCCGGATGTGCAAGTCCGCGGGTCGTACCCCGCGTGGCACCGCGAGTGTGAGTTCTCGCGTTTCACCGGCCTCGAGTGAGCCCGCAGAGCCTCCTGCGAGTACGCGCGTGGCCTGACCGCCCGGCCACGTTGCGGCGACCCGGATGACGCGGCGCCCAAAGGCGCCGGTTGGCAGGTCGTGCGGCATGCGGTTGTCGACGCGGACCACCGCGCGGCCAGCCTCGCGTTCGACCGTGAACCCGAGCCACTCGCTCGCCTCTTCCGGCACCGCGAACCCATGGCGGCGGAGGTCCTGCTGGCGCCCCATGGCCACGAAGATCGCCGAGTAGCCGTGTTCGTCGTGGGTCGATTCGACCTTCCGGCGCACGCTCGGCATGTGGCACTCCTGGCAGGTTTCCTTGGGCTCACCCGGCGGGGCCTCGGCCGCTTGCCATTGGGACAGCTCGAGTTCGTGGCAGCGTCCGCAGAGTTCGTTCGATCGATAGAAGGGGTCCTCGGCGACGATCGGATGGATCTCGATCGGTGACGTTCGGGTGGCAGGCCCCCGCATGGTGAGAGGCGCCGCCCCGGGCTGGGTCGACAGGTGGCAGCTCAGACAGGTCACGCCTTCATCGAGGTGCGTCGCGCGGACGAGCACCGGGGCCGTCTCGTCGATTGGCGCGGGCGCATGGCAACCATTGCAAGACGTCGCCCGGGCTTGGGACGAAGCACGCTGGAAGGCTTCGCTCGTGAAGGCCTGGGAGTGGCCGGAGCTTTGCCACTCGCGATAGACCTCTTGATGGCAGCGCTCACAATCCGCAGCCGTCGGGTCCGGGTGCGAACTCTCGGAAAAGAAGATCGACTCGGCGCGCGGGACGCTGCAGGCGAGGGCGAGCAAGGCCGCCGCCGCGAGACCCAGTGCTGCCCGTTTCACCCGGTCTCCTCCGGGGTGCCTTCGCGGGGTTCGAGGATGTAGCCCACGCCCTTCAACGTGTGGATCAAGCGCAGGCCGTGATCCCGGTCGACCTTGCGACGAAGCCGGTTCATATGCACGTCGATGAGGTTCGAATAGGGATCGAATCCGTAGCCCCACACTCGCTCGAGGATCATGGTTCGAGACACCACCTCGCCAGCGTGCCGGACGAGGAACTCGAAGATCTGGAACTCCTTGGGCGTGAGTTCGACCTCCTGGTCAGCTCGCGTGACCCGGTGACGGGGCACGTCCACGACGACGTCGGCGATTTCGAGCCGGCCATCGTCGCCCTCGGCCGAGGCGCGCCGCCCGATCGCGCGGATGCGAGCCACCAACTCGGCAAAGGCGAAGGGCTTCGGCAGGTAGTCGTCGGCGCCCAGGTTCAGCCCACGGATGCGATCGGCCACCTCGCTGCGAGCCGAGAGGAAGAGGGCCGGCGTGTCGACAGCCTCGTCGCGCAGGCTTTGCAGGAGCTCGAAGCCGTCGCGTTCCGGGAGCATCACGTCGAGAAGCAAGAGGTCGTAGGCGCCCGTGGAGGCGAGCTCGAAACCACGCTCTCCGTCGTTGGCCACGTCGACTTCGAAGCCCGATTCGGCCAGCCCGCGCTGGATGTAGGACCGTGCGGTCGGGTCGTCCTCGACGTACAGGATCTTCACGGGCACATCCTTCCAAGCGGAAAGGAGTAGCACCCCTCGTGTCGACGCCCGCAGGTCACGCGTCTGCCCCCAGGAATCCGGCCACCGCGTCGTACAGTCGATCTTCTTCCTGACGGAAGAAATGGTCTGCCCCGGGCAACGAGATGAAACGCCGTGGCTCTGGAAGCTGCTCGAACTCGCGTTGGAAGCGTTCGCCGTCGAAGGCGAAGTCGTCGTCGCCACCGACGAACAGCTTCGGTCGGGTGCACGATCGAAACGCGTCGAGCCCCACCTTTGCCACCGGGGGGCTCACCCCGAGCACATGAGTGGCGTCACATTCGCGCGCGAGCATGCCTGCGAGGATGGCGCCGAGCGAGTAGCCCGCGAGAACGCGCCGTGGAACCGGGCCGACCGCGTCGAGCAGGGTTGCCCACGCCGCGTTCGCGTCCGGCAGAAGCTGTCCGTAGCTGCGTTCTCCTTCCATGGCCTCCCAGTGTGCGAACGAACTCGTCCCTTCTGGCAGACGCAGCGTGCTTTCACCGACCCCGCGATAGTCGAAGCGAAGGACGGCGCAGCCCGCCTCGGCGGCGCGCTTGGCGAGGTGTCGGATGACGTTGTTGTCCATCCGACCCCCGAGGTGAGGGTGGGGCGAGAGCAGGAGCACGGCGGTCCCGGGTCGACCCTCGTCCGGATAGGCGAGTTCAGCGTCGAGGCTCTCGCCTTCGCAGGGGATGCGGATCCGTTCGCGGACGACTTCGACCGCGCCCATCAGTAGAGCCCTTCGCCAGTGGTGGGCGCCTCGGTCTCCGCCGGCCGGGGATCCCGAACCCCGAGCGGTCGAAATCCGTCTTCTCCCGAACCGTCGTGCACGGCCCGCCCGGCCTCGTCACGTTCGAGCATCCCGGGAAGCAGGGCGGCTCGGTCCAAGCGATGAAAGCGAACGCGCCCGCGTCCGGAAGCCTCCGCACCGATCACCTCGAGAACCAGCCGGTCGCCGTGGGGAAAGTATTCGGGGCCGCCGGGGCCCGTGGGGGTGATCTGAGGGCAGACGCCGGCGAGGCTGTTGCCGTATCCGCCGAGGGCCACGGCTTCGGGGAACCACTGCTCATCCAACTGCTTCCAGAAGTCCGGCGGGGCAGCCATCCCGCCGAGGTGGACCCCAGCGATGGCATGTCGGACCTCCCGAGGCAGCCTCTCTCCCAGCGCAGCGATGAGCGGCGGCGTCGCGAACAGAACGCCCACGTCCTGGCTCTCGAGGATCGCTTCCGCCTGGGAAAGCACGTGCGCCGTGTAGCGTTGACGCGCCAGGGATCCCGGAGGCAGCCGGCGCACCCAGCGCGGGTCGAGATCCACGGCGAAGGGGTCCATCGCGCCAAGCGCTCGCGCGCAGGCTCGCGCGGCCTTCCCGATCACATGAGGGCCTGACGGGCCCAGGTAGAGCCAGCTGCGTTCGCGGGGGAACCCCATCCTTGCGGCTGCGGCCACGAAGGGAGCGACGAAGGCCTCCTCGAACTCTTCGGCGAGAAAGACCGTTCGCGCGGGCGCCCCCGTCGTTCCGCCGGTTTCGGACACGATCCAGTCGGCGCGGCGTTCGTGAAGGCGGCGCGGCACGAAGTGTTCGATGGGAAGTGAAGCGAGCGCCGCCCGCGGGATTGGCGGCAGGCGGTCGAGGTCCTCGACGCAGCGGATCTCCCGGCGCGCATCGAACCCGAGCTCGCTCCCTCGCTCGAGCCACCAGCCCGAGCCCCAGTTCGGATCGAAGTGCTCCTCGAGCACGCAGGCGAGTCGATCCTCGACGCTCATGTCGCCCCGCGGTCGAGCCGGGCGAGGAGGGCCGGCACGAGCCACGCGTCCGCCAGCAACGCGACGGCGATGGCAAGCGCCGACAGCAAGCCAAACCAGCGGATCGGAAGGAAATCCGAGAGCCGCAGTGCCAGGAAGCCGACGCAGGCCGCGGCGGTGGTGATGAACATGGCCGGGCCGACGCGAGCGATCGCGCGCTCTGCCGCACCGCGAGCGTCTCGGGAATGTTCTTCGCCGTAGGCCGAGAGCACATGGACCGTGTCGTCGACGGCGATCCCCAGCGCCACGCTCGCCATCATCACGGTGGCCGCATCGAGCGCGATGCCTGCGAGCCCCATGGTGCCCAGCGCCACGAAGATCGGCAGCAGGTTCGGAGGAACGGAGAGGCAGGCCAGTCGGAAGGAACGAAGCCCGAGCCACATGCAGCCGAAGATCGTCACGAAGGCCAAGGCGAAGCTTCGGATCTGAGTGTGCACGAGCCCGATCTGCGCCTCGACCAGGCGCGGGACGACGCCGGTGACGAAACCCGAGAAGGGCGAGGGCAGGGCGGCCACGGCTTCGCGCGCGGATCGTTCGATCGGGCCAAACTCGCTCGACGGCATCACGTTCACGAGTGCGGCCACGCGCACGACGCGCCCTTCGTCGGCGATCAGCGGGAAGCCTTCGGCATCGACGAGAGAGCCGAACTCGCGGAGCAGCGCACGGGCCGAAGCCTCGTCGCGAGGGAGCGACCAATCGTCTGCTCCACCGCCCTGCCAGTGTTGCAGTTGACGGAGTAGATCGAGAGGCGAGAGAACCCGCGCGACACCCGGGAGGGCAGCCAGAGTGTCTTCGATCCGCTGTAGCTCGACCCAGGCTTCCGGCTGCTGCCAACCGTCGGGGACATCGACCATGACTTCGAGCGCGTAGTAGCCGGTGAGGTCTCGAGCGACGGCCTCGTAGTCTCGAACCACACGCGCGTCTCGGGGCAAGAAGGCGAGGGGGTCGGAGTCGACGCGGATCCGGCCCACGCCGACCGCCGCCACCACGATCAATGCCCCGCTGCCGATCCATACGAGGGTCGGATGGCGGAAGGGCAGCTGGGCGAACGCGCTGTCTCCCGCGAAGGCCCGCGCGGCGTCGGGCGCCGGCGGGCGCAGGAGGAGCAGCAATGCGGAACCGAAGGTCAGGTTCACGGCGACCGAGATCAACAGACCCAACGCAGCGAAGGCGCCGAGCTCTCGAACCGGCGACATGTCGGCGGTGAGCAGCGAGCCAAAGCCCAAGGCCGTCGTGACGCCGGCCGTGATGCAGGGCCGCGCGGTCTCGTCGAGGCTCGCCGCCAGAGCGTCTTCGACCGCCAGGCCGTTGATCCGGTGCGTCTGGAAACGCCGGAGCACATGGATCGCGCTAGCGAGCGACAAGACGAACAACAGCGAAGGGAGGACCGAGGTCACCATGTTGAGAGGCACACCCGTGAGGCCCATCGCACCGAACGTCAGGAGGATCGTCAGGCCGGCAGACGCGACGGCGACGGCGGTGGTCCGGACGCAACGGAATAGCCACGCCAGCAACAGGATCGCGAGGCCGAAGCAGGCCGGGAAGCTGCGTTGCGCCTCGCGCTGGGAGGCTTCGTCCAGCGCGACGTTCAGCACGGGCGGGCCCGCGAGGTGCACGTCGAAACCCGCTGCCTCGAGTGGAGCGACAGCCTCCTTCACCGCAGAAACCAAGCGGCGCGCGGCCGCCGGGTCGTCCCCGGGTTCCGTGGCGACCAGGAGCCCCGCGACGTCCCCGCTGTCGGACACGATGAAGCGGCGATAGAAGGGAGTTTCGAGCAGGAGCTTTCGGGTGGCTCCGGCGTCGGCGCCGTCCACCAGGTCGCGGTGCACGGTGGGCGGCCCGAGAACGGCGGCGACATGGGGTGCTGCCTCGAGTGCTTCGACGACCGAGAGCCCGAGGTCGAGAGCCTCGGCGGTGAGCGGGTCCCGCCCCCCGTAGGCGACGAGCACGAAGCCATCGTCGCCGAAGAGCTCTTGAAACCGCTGGTGCTGGGTCGCGGCGTCGCCCGTTGGGGCAAGCCAACGCTCGATGCGGTTGTCGAGAGTCAGCTGGGTCACGCCCGCCAGCGCCACGAGAGAGAGCACCGCAAGTCCGAGAGCCAGGCCTCGGCCCGGTGCGCCGAGAAGGCCGCGTGTGAGGGGTTGGCTCATCCGTGAAACGGAAAGCCTTCGAAGAACGGTGCCAGGACGGTGCTCAGCTTCAAGCCCAGCTCCATGTCCCCTTCGAGATCGATCCGCTTGGCGAAGAAGGCTTCGGCGGGGAGCACCTTTGCCGCAGCGACTTCGAGGAGCGTCGCGCCGTCGAGGCGGAACGTGCACGAAGGCTCGGGGCCATCGTGTTCGACGCGGACGATTCGCCCGGCCTCGATCTCGATCCGCCAAGCCGGAGCTGCGAGGTCGGTCACTTCGATCGCGAAGCGCGTGCTCAAGCTCTCGAGATCGGCAATCAGCAACCGCCCGAAGAGGCCCGGCAGGAATTCCTGGAAGTAGCGGGTGACGGGTGCTTCGATCCCAGGCGAATGGGCGGCGTTCGGCATGCTTGGAAGGTACGGAAGGGCCCGCCGATTCGGCAGAGGACGCCAGAGCACGCCTTCATCTTGCCGTCATCCCGATTGCCGATCGTCACCCCGTGCCGTCGTCCGCCCCGGCCGATCGAGCCGGAGACTCCATGTCCGCCGAGGAGGCCTCGCCGCGCCCCGGTCGATCAGCCGACCCCCCTGTGACCGTAGAGCGGTTCGGAAAGACCGTTCGCTGGTTCCATTGGACGTTCGCGCTTTCGTTCGTGTGTCTTGCCGCCACAGGGGGGCTGCTCGTTCTGCGTAATCCGCTGGGCGTCAGGCCGGAAACTGCCGCGTGGCTGCTCACGGTGCACGAGGCTGCCAGCGTCTTTCTCGTGGTGGTGCCGACCGTGGTGGTCCTCTCGGGGAGCACCCGGGAGTTCTTTGGCGAAATAGCACTGCTGTTTCGCTGGTCGAGGGACGATCTTCGCTGGCTCACGCTTCAGCCGCTCTCGTTCGTGAAGGCGATCGAGCTGCCGGCCGCCGGGAAGCTGAACGCGGGCCAGAAGGTCAATGGCATCGTCATGGGGCTCCTGACCGTGGCGTTGCTCGTGTCAGGCGGCGTCCTCTACCTCCGACCCGGCGCGCTCCTTCCCCTCGCGATCCACATCTTCTGCTTCGTCGTCTGGATCCCGCTCTTCATCGGGCATCTCGGTCTGGCCCTGGTCATGCCCGGGACGCGCCCGGCCCTCCGCGGCATGGTCACGGGGCGGGTCTCGAGGGAATGGGCGCGTCACCACCATCCCCGTTGGATCGAAGAACTCGAAGCGGGCGACGGCGTGTCGCCTCGGCGATGACGCGACGGACGGGGGGCATCTTTGCGGCGGGGCTGCTGGTTGCGGCCTGGCTGGTGGCTCCGGGTGCGCCGGTGCGGGCTGGAGACCCGGTCGTTGCCGAGGAGGCTTTGCCGCCGCCGTCCTGGGATCGCGGTCTCTCGGATCTGATCTCGCCCGGCCCGCTCGCTCGTGCCCATCTCGACCTCGAGGGCGTGACGAACTGCAACGACTGCCATTCCTGGCTCGGCGGCACTCCCGACGCGGCTTGTCTCGAGTGCCACGGGACCGTTGGCGAACGCATGGCCGACCGGGTTGGATTCCACGGAGGGTTCGAGGGCGCCTGTGCGGGCTGCCACGCGGACCATCGTGGCCGCGAGGCGGACCTCCTCGGCCTCGATCGGGAAGGCTTTGCACACGATCTGGCGCTCTTCACGCTCCGCGGCGCTCATGCCGCGGTCACGTGCGACGATTGCCACCAGAGCGCGAGCCCCGAACCGGATCGACGGGACGCCGGGAAGGGCTTCCATCCGATTGGAATCGCTCGGGATTGTGTCGGCTGCCATGAGAGTCCGCACGCACGGCGCCTCACGCGCGAACGCAGTTGCGAAGCGTGTCACGTAGCGGCGAGTTGGGATGTGCTCGTTCCCGTCGATCCCGCGGAAGGGCTCGGCTTCGACCACGAAGCCGACACGCGGTTTCCGCTCGACGCTCTCCACGGGGCGCTCCCGTGTGTCTCCTGTCACGAACCCGAAGGGCAGGACGTCCCGGCACGAGAGTGTGCGACCTGTCACCCGGATGCGGCCAGCCTCCTCGCGGGCCGCTTCGGCGGACGTGAAGCCGAACCGGACCCCCACGCGGCCACCACGGCTTGTGGCGAGTGCCACCCCGCTGCGATGACGGAGCCGTCGCTTCCCAACTACGCCACGATCTGCACGGATTGTCACCCGGCTTCGTACGCGCCCCTGCTCGCCACGCGGCGCGCACTGCTCGACGAGGCGCTGGTGGCAGCCCGGCTGGTGACCCAGCGAAGCTCGGACCGCCGTCGCCTCGAGCGGATCACGCGCTCGGGCTTGCACCATCCCGAACTCGCCGAGGCCCTGGCGCTCGAACTCGCCCGGCCGAAGCCACGATGACAGCCCGTTCATCTTCCCGTCATGCCGTGGCCGATAGCTTCCCAGCGACGATGCAACGCGAGGTTCCAGCCCCAGGATGCAAGGCATGACGGTCCGCAAAGTCGAGCCCGACCAGAGTGTCCTCGAGCAGATCCGGCTGCTCGACCCTGCACTCGAGCCGATCCGCCGTCGCCTGCTCGAGGGGGAGCGGCTCGATCTCGAAGATGGCGTCGCCTGCCTCGGCACCTCTGATCTGCACGGCCTCGCGGCCCTCGCGCACGAGATGAAGCGCGCCCGCCACGGCGAAGCGGTCAGCTACGTGCTGAACCGGCAGCTGAACCCGACGAACCTCTGCTGGCTGTCCTGCAGCTTCTGCGACTTCGCCGCCAAGCCGGGCGACGCGCACGCCTATGAACTCTCTGACGAGCAGATTCTCGAGGCGGTTGCGGGCGAGATCCGAGAGGTCCACGTCGTGGGCGGCCTGCACCCGCGATGGGGATTCGAACGCTACCTCGATGTCGTGCGGACACTCAAGCGCGCGCGCCCTTCCGTGCAAGTGAAGGCCTACACCGCGGTGGAGATCGACTGGTTCACGCGCAAGGCCCGGCTCTCGATCGAAGAGGTGCTTCGCGCCCTCATGGAAGTAGGCGTCGAAACCCTGCCCGGGGGTGGCGCAGAGGTCTTCTCGGCGCGCGTTCAAGAGCTGTTGTTCCCTCACAAGATCGGCGCAGACCGCTGGCTCGAAGTGCATCGAACGGCTCACGGTCTCGGGATGCCCACCGGCGCGACGATGCTCTACGGCCACATCGAAACGCCAGCCGAGCGCGTCGAACACATGTTGCGGCTGCGGGAGGTCCAGGACGAGACGGGTGGCTTCCGCGCCTTCATCCCCTTGGCGTATCAGCCGGGGCCGGGAGCGGGCTCGGAAGCGACACGCGGGGTCTCCCCGTCCGGCGCCGCGTGGGTCGAGAGGTCGGCTGCGACGCAACTGCCCAGCCATACCACCACCGCGCCCGACGACCTGCGCACGATCGCAACCGCACGGCTCGTTCTCGACAACGTCGATCATGTGAAGGCGTATTGGATCATGCTCGGCCTTGCCTCGGCGACCTGCGCCATCGGATCCGGCGCGAGTGACGTCGATGGGACGGTGGGCCGCGAGCTGATCGCCCACGCTGCGGGCGCTGGAACACCGGAAGAGCTGACACGGCTCTTTCTCGAAACGCTGATCCGCGACGCGGGCGCCGAGCCCCGCGAACGCGACGCGCTCTACCAGTCTGTCGGCCCTTCGGAAGCACGGTCTACCCAGGCCGTCGCATGACGACGCTCTCCGACCTCCGCGTCGGCCGCCTCCCGTATCTGAACGCGCTGCCGTTCGCAGGCCCGTTCGTCGGGCCGGAGCCGCGCTGGGTGACAGATGTCCCCCGCAGGCTCGGGCAACTGGCCTCGGAGGGCCGGCTCGACGCCGCGCTCCTCGCCAGCCGCGACGCCCTCGCCCTCGCAGACCGTTTCCGACCCTTGGCGGATCTCGGCATCGCGTGCCGTGGTCCCGTCCAGAGCGTGCTGCTCTTCTCGAAACGACCCGCCTCCGAGTTGGGCCGCGCCACGGTCGGGTTGACTTCCGAGAGTCGGACCAGCCGAGCGCTGCTGCGGATCCTCCTGGCGGAGACTCTTCGAGTGGAGCCCCGCTACGTGGAGGGCGACCTGAAGGCCGTCGACGCTGGGTTGGACTTCGACGCCTGTCTGGCCATCGGCGACACCGCGCTCGAGCTGCGCGGGTCGGAAGCCTGGCCTTTCACCCTGGACCTCGGCGCGGCGTGGACCGAATTCACCGGCCTCCCCTTCGTCTACGCACGCTGGGTGGTGCGTCGGGACTTCCCGGCGGTTCAAGAGCAGGCGTTGGCACGGGAGCTCGGTGCGCGCCTCGACGCGCCCACGCTCGAGCCGGCCGCGAAGCTGCCTTCGGGCATGGCGCCGGAAGCCGTCCGGGACTATCTGGCACCCTTCATTCATCGACTGGGTCCGGCCGAACGTGCCGGGCTCGGGCGCTTCCATCGGGAGTTGCTGCGACATGACCTACTTGGACACCATTGCGAACGAACTGCGATCGGGTCGGCGGCTTGACCCTCGCGATGCGCTCTGGCTCCTGAACGACGCACCGCTGCTCCCGCTCGGAGCGCTTGCCCACGAGGATCGTTGCCGCCGGCATCCTGCGGACCGGGTGACCTTCGTCGTCGACGCCAACCCGAACTACACGAACGTCTGCGACACGTACTGCACGTTCTGCGCGTTCTACAGACCGCCCGGCCACGCTGAGGGCTACGTGCACACCCCGGAAGACCTGGTGAAGCGGGTTCGTCCGTCCATTGAAAGGGGAGCCACGCGCCTGCTCCTCCAGGGGGGGCACAACCCAGAGCTTCCGTTCTCGTACTACCTCGATCTCATCGAGGCGCTGCGCGGCGCGTACCCGGAGACCGAGCTCCACATGTTCTCGCCATCGGAAATCCGGGCCATCGCCCGCTTCTCCGATCTCTCGGTCCGCGACGTGCTCCGTCGCTTCCATGACGCGGGCCTCCGGACGATCCCGGGCGGCGGGGCGGAGATCCTCTCGGATCGGGTCCGGAAGCGGATCAGCCCGCTCAAGGGGGCGCCCGACGATTGGCTCGACGTCATGCGCACGGCCCATCAGGTCGGCTACCGAACGACGGCCACCATGATGTACGGCCACGTCGAAGAGCCCGAGGATGTGATCGACCATCTCGTGCGGCTTCGCGATCTGCAGGACGAGACCGGTGGTTTCTTCGCGTTCATTCCGTGGAGTTTCAAGCGCGGGGAGACGCCGCTCTCGAGCGCCGTGGAGCAGGATGCGGGCCCGGGCCGCTACCTCCGCATCCTTGCCGTGTCGCGGCTCTATCTCGACAACATTCCGCACGTGCAGTGCTCGTGGTTCTCGGAGGGCGAGAAGGCCGGGCAATTGGGGCTCCACTTCGGGGCGGACGACTTCGGCGGAACGCTGCTCGAGGAGAACGTGCTCCGCGCCGCCGGGCATGAGAACGCCACGACCGAGGGTCGGGTCGCCCAGGTGATCCGCGACGCGGGCTTCACGCCGGTCCGTCGCAACACGCTCTACGAGGCTCTCGACATCCAACCGTCCACGGTCGCAACGCAGGAGGCTCCGCTTGGCGGCGCCTCGGAGGTTCACGCATGAAGGAAATTCGAATCGGCCACAGCCCGGACCCGGATGACGCGTTCATGTTCTACGGCTTCGCGTCAGGGCAGGTCGGCGTCCCCGGGCACGAGATCATCCATGTCCTGGACGACATCCAGACGCTGAACGAGCGCGCCGCCGGCGACGACCCGCTCGAAGTGACGGCGATGTCGGTCCATGCCTTTCTCGAGCTGGGCGGGCGCTATCGCTTCCTCGAAGTGGGCACCAGCGTCGGCCGCGGCTACGGGCCGCGACTCATCGGCCTCGAGCCGAAGCCCCTGGATGCCCTGGCGGGTGCGCGGATTGCGCTGCCCGGGCCGAAGACGACGGCCACGCTCGTCGCGCGCGGGCTGCTGCCGGCGTTCGAAGAGGTCCACCTCGACTTCACCGAGATCATGGGCGCCGTGCGGGACGGCCGTGTAGACGCGGGTGTGATCATCCACGAGGGCCAGCTCACCTATGCGGACGAGGGCTTCGAGTTGTTGGCCGACTTCGGCGTGCTGTTCGCCGAGCGACATCGCGGGCTGCCGCTGCCGCTCGGCGTGAACTGCATCCGCGCCGACCTGTCGAAGCAACTGCTCGACGACGTGGCCGCCGCATACCGGCGTTCGGTGGAGATTGCACTCACCCAGCGTGACGCCGCGGTGGACTATGCGCTCCAGTTCGGACGAGGGATTGACCGTGACCTCGCCGACCGATTCGTCGGGATGTACGTGAACGAGGACAGTCTCTCGTTCCACGACGAGCTTCGGCAGGCCGTCCACGTTCTGCGAAGCGAATATTTCAACGGCTGAGCGGGCATCGCCTGGGGAGAAATGTAACTTCTGGAAGGCACTAGATCGGCTGTTCGCGGGCAGCGTCCTGCAGAACTGCCCGGACGACTATCACTGGGAGGGAAATTGATGCGAGTCTCCATATTGATCCTGGCCATTGCGCTGGCAGCCGTGCCGCGCGGCGCGGCGGCCATCGACCCCATGGAAAACGCTGCGGCTCGAGCCCGACAGACGAGCGACAGCGCCGCGCTCCAGGCGCTCCAGGCCCGGCTCTCCCAAACGGCCCAAGCGCAACCGGAGAGTTCCAAGGCTCAGCTCGATCTGGCCGAGCTGTACCTGACCTACGCGAACCGGCTGCGCAACGAGCGCAAGATCCGAAGCGATCTCCCGTCGGATCAAGACAAGGCGTTTCGAGCGCAGCAAGCGGAGTGGGCAGCTCAGGCGATCCCTTCCGCCGAGTCGGCCCGCGACCTCGCAGTCAACGATGCGGAGCGAGCCCAGGCCGAGCGAGTGCTGGGTGAGCTCTACGCCCACCGGATCACGGGGATGATTTCGGGGATGATCAACGGGCCCCGTGCGCGCCGGCACATCGGCCGGTCACTAGAGCTGGCGCCCGACGATCCCGAGTGCAACCGCGCGATCGGTCTCATGTACCTCAACAACCCGCCGTTCACCGGTGGCGACGTGCCCAAGGCGGTCGAGACCTTCACGGGCTGCGCCGAGGCGATTCGCGATGACCGCTGCCTGGTGCTGCTGGCGATGGCGTATCGAAAGCAGGGCAATCTCGAGGCCGCGCGAGGAGCGGCTCAGGCGGCCCTCGATCGTGACCCGGCCAGTGCCGCTGCAACGATGATGCTCGAGGAGTTGCAGTGATCGGGAGGGTGCCGCGCTTCAGCGCGGAGACATGACGATCGGGTAGCCGCGCTCGCCCGGGCGAATGGCGCGGCCGTCCACTTCGATGGCGACGATCCGAACGCCCGGCGGGGCGCCGGCCGAGACATCCTCCCACGGGACGTATCCAAGCGTCCCCGGGGAGCGCGCCACCCTCGTCAGCAGCTCTGCCGAAGTGCCGAGCTCGCGGGGTGGCGGCGGGCCACCGGAGAGAGCCTGGCGGAGCCAGTAGCGATCGAGGGCGCGCGGCGTCAACCCGAGCACGGCCCGAGCAAAGCCTCCGCGCGGGCGGCTTCCGGAGGGCAGGTCGAGGCAAAGGGTGCGCCGCCCGGAGATCCGCGTCCGCCTGCCCAAGTAGAGTTGGCGAAGGACCGGCAGCGAGATGGCTTTGAGATCCTGCCATTCGGCATGAGCGACGACAGCGAGCTCGCCCTCGGCATTCGCGGACGAAGCCAGGAGCAGGGCTCCGAAGAGGGCCCCGGCCAACGCCAACCGCGATCCGCTCCAGCGCTCGAGCCTCAGAAGCGGACTCCGATCGAGGTGCCCCAGAACTCGAAGTCGCCACCATCCCGTCCGCTGAAGTCGTGGATGGCGTACTCGAATTTGACTCGGACGGCCGGGATGGGCTGCACACCCAGCGTGAACGTGTTCACGAGCTGCTCGTCCGTGCGGCCGTCTTCGCCGTCGTCGTCGCCGTAGCTCACGCGATAGTTCGCGTAGAACCAGCGCGCAAAATCCCAACGCAGCTTGGCGTATCCGACGTCGAGCGTCTTTGCCCAGGCGGCACCGCGTGGCCGCTCGCGGCGCTGATGGAGATACTCGGCACGGAAGGTCAGGGTATCGACGAACCGCGCCTCGCCGTACAGGAGCACGTTGTGCTCGGATCGATCCTTGGCCGTATCGTTCTTCTGTCGATAGGCCGTGGCACCGATCAGATAGTGTTCGCGTAATCGCAGCCGAACATCGGCGCCGACCGTGACGCCTTCGACGTCACTTTGCTCCAGGCGATCGTTGCCGACTCCGGCGAAAAGAGCGTAGTCGAGCTGGCCGTCGAGCCGTCGGAGCCACTCGGGGAAGACCGCGCCGCCGATCTCGAGACCCAACTGTTGCTCGGGGAGGAGGCTCTTCGCGGCGTGGGGAGGCTTCGCGATCGTGTCCATGAGGATCGACCAGTGGACGGGAAGCCAGATCCCAGCGGGTGTATTGAAGCGACCCGCGCGCAGCGAAAGCCCGTCGAGGGGGCGGAAGCGCAGGTACGCCTGCTCGATCTCGAACTCCCTTTCGTCCTCGCCGCCATCCCGTCCGACCTCACGCTCGTATTCCATCTCCAGGAATGCTTGGAAACTCTTCCAGCGCGTGTCGAACAGGACGTTGAAGTGATTGAGGTCGACCGAGCCCGGTTTTTGGTCGTTGTCGACCCAGCTGCCGTCGAACCAGACGCCGATGCGAGTGGCGACGGCGTCTGGCCGCTGCTGGAAGATCGCGGGCGAGAACCCGACGACGAACTCCGGGGTTTCCGCCTGCGCTGCCACGCTCCAACCCAACAACAAGGCCCCGACGGCGAGGCCTGCGGTCGCTCGGCGCCGGAGGCGCGTTCTCGAGAGGCGAGGGATCGGCACGGGCCGACTCTAGCGAGTTCCGCTCTGCCGCCGGCTGGCGATCTTCACGCTGCCGTCATGCCAGGTCGCCCATCCTGCTAGGCTCCCGGCCGCAGGAGCTGCATGCCGCGCCGCCTCTCCATCGGGGTCCGCTGGGCCCTTCGTTACACGGCCGTGATGGCGGTGACTCTCGGCGTCTTCGCGCTGTTCGTCCAAGGCGCGGTGGCGCGTCGGATCAATCGTGAAGCGTTTCTTTTGACCGAGGTCGAGGCCCACGCCCTCGTCGACTCGATCCGAACCCAGACCGACGAACACTCTGCCGCGGAAGTCCGCGCCTGGCTCGCGGCACGTCTCGTCCGCGAGGTCGAAGAAGCGGATCCCGAGCTCGGCCTCGGGTTGGAGTTCCTCGACGCGGAAGGCCGGAGCGTCGTCGCCGCGGGTTCGCTCCTCGGACAGGCTCTCCCCGTCCCCCACGATCTCCTGCGCGGGGAGCAGCGCCGCCGTACCCGGGCCGTGAATCTCGGGGGTGAACACGCGCACCTGGTGACGGTGGAGGCCGCCCCGGGCGGCTTCGTCCGCGTCGCAGTCGATGGTCAGCGCTACGCGGAGAACGTCGATCACATTCGCGACGTCCTGCTCGGCGCGCTGCCAGTCGTCCTGCTGGGAACGGCCCTGCTCGGCTGGGGCCTGGCCCGCGGAAGTCTCGAGCCGATCGCGAAGATCACACGCAGCGCGCAGCGAATCACGGGCTCGAACCTGCAGGAAGAGATCGCGACCGATGACTCGGGCGATGAGCTGGACGAGTTGGCAGGCACCCTGAATCAGATGATCCTGCGGATTCGCGAGAACGTGGAGCGAATTCATCGTTTCAACTCCAACGCTGCCCATGAATTGTCGACTCCATTGAACGCGATCCGAAACCAGCTCGGCGTCACGCTCGATCGGGACCGCGATGCCAGTGAGTATCGGCGTGTGCTCGAGGACGCACTCGACCGCGTGGAACACCTGTCCGGCGCGGTGGAGTCCATGCTCCGGTTGTCTCGAACGGAGGCGGGCCTCGACCCGACCCGCGTGTCGGATGTGGAACTCGGCGTCGTGTTGGAGGCGGTGGTCGAGTTCTTCGCGCCGGTTGCTGCGGACCGCGGGATCGAACTCGGATTCTCGGGCTCGGACGAGGTCTGGGTGCGCGGCGACCCCGCCTGGCTGCAACAGGCCTTCTCGAATCTGATCGACAACGCGATCAAGTATGGACGTCGCGGCGACCAGATCCGCGTCGAGGTGGAGGCTCGCGGCGATCAGACTGCAACTCGCGTCGCCGACACCGGCCCTGGGATCCCCGCCGCGGAGCTCGAAACGATCTTCGACCGCTTCCAGCGTTCGAATCGTGACCGCAGCCGGCCGGGCTTCGGGCTCGGCCTCGCGCTCGTGCGGGAGATTGCGAGCGCCCACGGCGGGAGGGTCGAGGTCGAAAGCGAAGCGAACAAAGGGACGTGCTTCACGCTCTGGCTCCCCAACCACCCAGGGGGTAGGATCGAGCCGTCCCCAGGAGGAAGCTCCAGATGAACGGCTCGTTGCTTGGCTTCTCCGCAGCCCTGTTGGTCGCCGGGATCGCGGGTTTCTGGTTCCAGCGTTTGAACCAGGTTCGGGCCGGTGAGGTGCGGAGCTTGGTGATCGGCCTCATGGCTGCAGCCGCTGCACTCTCCATCGCCGCGTTCCTTTCAGGGCCCGGCCTCGCTGGGGGGATCGCTGCCGGGGTCGCCCTCGCGATCTCGGGCACGTTCCTGGCTCTTCAGCCGCTGTCGGGTCAGGCGAGCGGCACGTCGGCGGTGAGCGTCGGCGGCCCCATTCTCGACTTCACCGCCTCGGACGACTCCGGCGAACCCTTCGACCTCTCGACCCTGCGCGGGAAGCCCTTCCTGCTGAAGTTCTTTCGCGGCCACTGGTGACCCTACTGTGTCGCCGAGTTGCGGCGATGGGAAGAACTCCGGCCCGAGCTCGATGCGCGCGGCGTCGAGATCGTGACGGTCTCGACGGATACACCCGCACAGATCCACAAGCAGCGTGGCAAGCACGGCTGCAAGGCCACGATGCTCTCCGACACGGATCTCTCGGTCACCGACCGCTATCAACTGCGGAACCCGACCAACATCACGCCCAAGGGCATTGCCGGGATGCCGATCCCGACGACCTATCTCGTGGACGGCGAGGGCGTGGTGCGCTGGATCGATCAATCCGACAACTACCAGGTGCGCTCGCAGCCGAGCCGGGTGCTCGGCGCG
>JAFDDA010000065.1 GCA_019311105.1 Deltaproteobacteria bacterium | reverse complement strand
CCGAGTTCGAGGCCGCCTGCAACGAGGGCTCGAGCGCCCGCGACTTCACGGGCCGCAGCAACGACGACCTCTTCATCATCTACACCGGCGGCACGACCGGGATGCCCAAGGGCGTGATGTGGCCCCACGAGGCCGCCTACTTCGCCTGCTTCGGCGGCGGCAACCCCACGGGCGAGGACATCGACGAGCTCGAGCCTTTGATCGAACGCGCGCGAGTCATCGGGGGCATCGCCACGGCGCTGGTCGCTGCGCCACTGATCCACGGCGCCGCGCAGCTCGCGACAATGATCTTCCTGATCGGGGGCATGACCATCGTCTACCAGAAGCAGTTCGACGGCGAAGATGCCGTCCGGCTCTTCGCCGAGGAGAAGGTGCTCACGGTTTCCATCGTCGGGGACGCCATGGCTCGCCCCATCGCCGATGCGCTGGAACGGAACGCCGCCTCCGCCGAACCCCACGACTGCAGCAGCGTTCTCGTCATCGGGTCGGCAGGCGCGATCTTCTCGGAGCCGGTGAAGGACAAGCTCAAGAAGTATCTCCCCCAGGCGGAAATGCTCGACAACTATGGCTCCACGGAGACGGGCTTCCAGGGCAAGGGGGGCGGCGGCCACAAGAGCTTCGGTCAGGGCCTGACGTTCGAGATGAACACCCGCACTCTCGTCGTCGACGACGACTTGAAGGCCGTCGAGGCCGGCTCGGGTGTGGTCGGGAGGGTCGCGCTCACCGGCCATGTCCCCGCTGGCTACTACGGCGACGCGGCCAAGAGTGCGGAGACCTTTCCGACGATCGACGGCTTGCGCTACTCGATCACGGGCGACCTCGCAGAGGTCGAAGCCGACGGGACGATCAAGCTCTACGGACGGGGCTCGCTCTGCATCAACACCGGCTGTGAGAAGGTCTTCGTGGAAGAGGTCGAGAACGCACTCAAGGCTCACCCGGCCGTGAAGGACTCCGTGGTGGTGGGCCTCGATGACGAGCGTTGGGGGCAGCGGGTCGTGGCCCTCGTCTCGCTCACTGAAGGTACCGGCCTTCCCGATGAGGCAGCCCTCCGTGAGCACTGCCGAGCCCATATCGCTGGCTACAAGGTTCCGAAGGAGATCAACGTGATTCCCGAAGTGTTCCGCGGACCGAATGGCAAGGCCGACTACAAGCTCTCGGCGCGTACGGCCGGCGAGCTCTCCAAGGCGCGCTCGGCATGAGCGACCGCATCGTGATCGAGCGCGACGGCGGCGTGGCCCACGTCCGGCTGAATCGACCGGAGAAACGCAACGCTCTCGACGGCGACATGATGGATGCGCTGCGCGCGGCGGCGCAGACCCTCGGCGCCGACGCGTCCGTGCGCGCGATCGTGCTGTCGGGCGAAGGCGGCCACTTCTCGGCGGGGCTCGACTTCTCGAACTTCGGCGACATGGCATCGGGGGACCTCGACGGTGACAGCGCCGAGGTGCAAGCGGCCGCTGCCGACCTGAGCCGCGATGGCGCCCATCGTGGTCAACAGATCGGATGGCTCTGGCAGGAGGTTCCGCAGCCCGTCGTTGCCGCCATCGAGGGGGCGGCCCTCGGCGGCGGACTCCACGTAGCCTTGGGCGCGGACATTCGGCTCGTTTCGCCCGACGCCAAGCTCGGCTTCGTCGAGATCACCTGGGGTCTCGTGCCCGACCTCTCCGGCAGCCAGGCCATCCGCCGCCTGCTGCCCCTCGACGTGGCGAAGAAGCTCTTCTTCACGGGCGAGGTCATCTCGGGTGAACGCGCAGTGGCTTTGGGGCTCGGCACCGAGGTTTCGGAGCAACCCGTGGAGGACGCACTCGCGCTCGCGCGGCGCATCGCGAGCCACAGCCCCGAGGCAGTGCGTTCGGCGAAATGGCTCCTGAATGCTTCCGCCCTCGTCCCGGTGAACGAAGGCCTCGCCAACGAGTTCCGCACATCGTCGGAATTGATGGGTGGGAAGAATCAGATCGAGGCCGTCGTGGCGAAGCTCGGGAAGCGCGATCCGCAGTTCGAAGACCCCAGCTGACGGCGCCCTACGCCTCCAGGTTTTGGACGAGCGCCTCGCACAGCAGCGCAAGGGGCCCATCGAGCAGCCGAGCCGGGCGGCCACCGAGAGCCCGCGCCGTTGCGAGGCCCGACAAGACGGAGATCGCGTAGAGCTGCAGAGCGACGACCTCGCGGCGCGCCAGGTGGGGCGCGGGAAAGAAGCGCGTCCACACCTCGTTCCAGGCTTCGAGCATCCCCTGCCAGGCATCGCCTTCGGCGCCCGGGTGGTTCAGCAGGATCTCGAACGTGCAGCGGTAGTGCGGGCTCCCGAAATGCTCCCACGCGCCGTCGACGAACGTCGCGACCCGGGCATCGAGGTCGAGCCCGTCGAGTTCGACGCCGGCGAGACGCTGCGCGAAACGTTCGAACGAGTCGGCCAGAACAGCATCGAGGATCCCGTCCTTGTCCCCGAAGTGGTGCTGCACGGCACCCCAGGAGACGCCAGCGCGGCGCGTGATCTCCGCCGCGGTCGTCCGCTGGAAGCCGACGCTCGCGATGCTCGCGACCACCGCGGCCATCACCTTCGCGCGCGTCTCGGCGGTGCGCTCCGCGTGGGACCGACGCGCGCGCACGGGGGCCGCTCGCCTGCGGGACGGCGTCGCCATCAGCGCTGGCCCTCGTCCTCGACACCGTAGAGCTGCGCCATCATCTGCGACACGAGCCCGCCCACGGGGAGCGTCAGGTCGGCGTCACGCGCGAGCTTCAGCGCCCAGGCGAGATCCTTCTCCGCGATGCGCGTGTGGCCACGCATCAGGGTTTGGATCGGATCTCCCTTGCGAACGTCCTCCGGCATCTTGTGCACGGCGAGGTATTGGATCATGAGATCCGTGATCTGACCGTTCGATTGGCCCGCCTCTTCGAGCACTTCTTGCGGCAGGCCGACGGCTCTTGCCAGCTGGAACGATTCATATGCGGCGGCCCATTGGATGTAGGTGATGAGGTTGATGCAGAGCTTCAGGCGCGCACCGTTCCCGAGCGGGCCCGCGTGGATGATCTTGACGGAGCTCGCCTCGAGCATGGGCCGTGCTTTCTCCAGAGCCTCGGCGTCGCCGCCCACCATGTAGGTGAGCTGCTTCTGCGCGGCGCGCGCCGCGCCGCCCGTCACACAAGCATCGAGCACCGAGACGCCGTGAGTCGCGGCCTGTTCGGCCACCTCTTCGACCGTCTCGGGAAGGATCGTGCTGTGGATCGCTACCACCGTCCCCGGCGCCGCGCCTTCGAGGATGCCGCCCGGCCCGGACATGACGGCGCGAACATGGTCGTCCTCGGGTACGCAGACCCCGATCACGCTAGCGGCCTCGGCCACCTCGCGGGGCGAAGCCGCCACCCGGGCGCCGGTCTCGGCCAGCTCGCGCGCCGGCGCCGGCGCGATGTCGAAGACCGTGGTCGCAAAGCCCGCGGGCGCGAGATGGGCCGCGATGGGCTTGCCCTGGTTTCCGAGCCCGATGAAGCCAACCCGGAGCGTCATGTTCCCCCCCTTCTCCAACGATCTGGATGCGCACGGCCTGGACGCCGATCAAGCTATCACATTTACATTGCAAACGTTCTGTAAATGCCATAGCGTCGCCCCATGAGCGAAGCCGAACCCGCAACCGGCGCAGCACACCCGGGCGGCGCTGCCCCGCCGGTGCTCTCGCGGAACCTCCCGCTCCTCGGCCATCTCCTCGAGTTGCGCCGGCGACCCATCGAGTTGTTCGCCCGCGTGCGCGAGGAGTGCGGCGAGATCGGCGAGATGAACTTCGCGGGCAACCGCGTGGCGTTGCTCTCGGGCGAAGCCGCCCAGGAGGCCTTCTTCCGCGCCCCGGACGAGCAACTCGAACAGCCCTGCCGCGTGCGCTATCGCCGCCGAACCGCCGGCGCCCACTAGCGAGGAGACCCATGCCCGCCTTCCCCCGTGACGAACTCGAAGAGATGATCCGCCGCTTCGTGGCCGCCAACAACGACGCCGGCCGCAGCGGCGACTGGTCGAAGATGTCGGTCTTCTATAGCGAGGACGCCCTCTACACCTGGAACAACGGCGCTGGCTGGGAGTTCGTGGCGGACGGGCGAAAGCAGATCCACGACTGGGTGTTCGGCACCGAGATGGAGGGGCTCGAACACTGGGTCTATCCCTACATCCGCACGCTCATCGACGACCAGAAGGGTGAGATCATTGGCATCTGGCGACAGATCGCGCCGGTCGAAGACCCGGACGGCAAGCCCTACGAGATCGCGGGAACGGGCGGCTCGTGGTTCCGCTACGCCGGCGACTTCCAGTGGGCGTGGCAGCGCGACTTCTTCGATCACATGAACGCCGGCGCCGTGTTCGGCGCCATGGCCAAGAACGAACAGTTGACGCCCAAGATGTTGGAGCGCATGAAGAAGGGGTCGAAGATGCCGGGCTGGACGCGCCGCGACGGCTTCGACTGGTACGGAACGATCACCGACCGAGAAAGCTAGGAGCCGAGATGGCTGATTCCGAGCGCCGCAAGCGCGGCGAAGAGATGATCAAGAAGGTCTATGCCGGGGACGTCGTGGTGCCGCCCCAGGGCGCCAACGCCTTCACCGACCTCATGCTCGAGCAACTCTTCGCGGAGACCTGGACGCGGGAGGCGCTCTCGATCCGCGACCGACGCCTGCTCCTCATGGGCGTGATCGCCGCCCTCGGCGAGAAGGACACGTGGAAGATCCAGGTGCGCTCGGCCCTGAAGAACGGCGAGCTCACCGAAGAGCAGGTCCACGAGATCACCATCATGCTCGCGCAGTACGCAGGCTACCCGCGCGCGGCGGGCTTGCTGGGGCCTACCTACGAGGCAATCCAGGAAGCCAAGGGCAAGACCGCGCAGCCCGACGGCTGAGCGCCCAATCGGTACTCTCCCGACGGAGGTCGAGACCTTCCCGACAGGTCGCGATCATGCCGAACTGGAGTCTCCGCGGTGTTGCCGGCCGCTGCAGCTAGACTCGGAGCATCCGAACCTAGGAGGCGTGATGAGCGACGCGAACGAGCTGGGGCCCCTCGCCCCGCTGGCTGGGGTCTGGGAAGGCGATCAAGGAACGGACGTTGCACCGTCGGAGGGTCGCGGCGTCGAAACCAACGCCTTCCGCGAACGCATGGTCTTCGACCCGATCGGCCGGGTCCGGAACCACGAACAGAGCCTCTACGGGTTGCGCTACGCGACGACGGCCTGGCGCCTCGGGGAGGCCGACCCGTTCCATGAAGAAGTGGGCTACTGGCTGTGGGACGGTGGCGCCGGGCAGGTGATGCGCTGCTTCATCGTGCCGCGCGGAGTGACCGTCCTGGCCGGAGGCGACGCCGCGGTGGATGCGCGCAAGCTCGTGATGAGCGCGGAGCTCGGCTCGCCCGTCTTCGGCATCGCGTCGAACCCGTTCCTCGATGGCCACTTCCGCACCGTCCGCTACGAGCTCTCGGTGACCCTCGACCCAGACGGCAGCCTCCACTACGAGGAAGACACGCAGCTCCAGATCCCCGACCAGCCGGAGATCTTCCACCACACGGACTCGAACACGCTGCGGAAAGTCTGAGAACCACCGGCTCGACCCCCTGCGGAAGGTCTAGTCGCGCGCCGCCTCGGGGGCGGCGGGGCCCCAGATGGCGGGCGGCTCGTGGCCCTCGCGCTGCGTGGCGTCGAAGGCCGCGGGTTCGGATTCGGCGGCCCAGGCGGCGAGCCGGGCGGCGAGGGCGCGCGCGGTGTCGGGCTGCTCGGCTGCAACGTTTCGCAGCTCGCCCGGGTCGGTTGCGAGGTCGAAGAGCTCGGTCCCCGAGGCATCCTGCAGGAGCTTCCAACGCCCGGACCGGACGGCGCCACCGGACTTTTCGACGTTGTAGAGGAAGGCCCGATCGGGCTGTGCCTCGCCTGCAAGGACGGCGCCGATGTCGCGGCCGTCGATGGGCAACGGTTGTTCGCGGCTGGCCCCCGCGAGCCCGAGCAACGTCGGGTACCAGTCGACGATGTGGATCGGGGCCGCGACCGACGTGCCCTCAGGCAGACGAGCCGGCCACGAAACGACCGCGGGCACGCGGACGCCACCTTCGTAGAGTTCGCCCTTCCCTCCGCGCAGCGGCCCGTTGTCGGCGCCTTGCGACTCGAGGCCACCGTTGTCGCTGGCGAAGACCACGAGCGTGTTCTCGGCCATCCCGCGCTCACGTAGCACGGCCAGGATGCGGCCGATCGCTTCGTCCATCACCGAAACCATCGCGGCATAGCTGCGCCGGGCGGGGCTCTGCAAGTCCGCATAGCGCGCCTCCCAATGGGCCGGCACCTGAAGCGGCGCATGCGGCGCAGTGAAGGAGACGTAGAGGAAGAGCGGCTGTGCCGGGTCATGGCCACGGATGAGCCACATCGCCTCGTTCGCCAGCAGGAACGTGGCATAGCCCGGCTCCTCGAGTGGCTTGCCGTTGCGGTGCCAGTCGAGGCCGCCCTCGCGGCGGTGGGTGAAGTAGTCGCCGGCGCCGAGATAGTTCCCGTAGTGATGGGCGAAGCCGCGTGCCCGCGGAAGCTGGCTCGACCGTTCGTGGCCGAGGTGCCACTTGCCGACCATGAGCGAGCGGTAGCCCGCCTCCCCGAGGGCCTGGGGCAATGTTCGCTCGGCCTCCGGTAGCCCCCAGCGAGCCCAGGGTCGGACGACGTCCCGCTGAAGCCCTTGGCGGATCGGGTAGCGGCCGGTCAGAAGTGCCGCACGCGTGGGCGAACAGACGGGCAGGACGTAGAACTGGTCGAGTTTCACGCCGGCCTGCGCGAGGGCATCGATGTGGGGCGTCTCGATCTCGCTGCCGTGGTAGCCGACGTCTCCCCAGCCGAGGTCGTCCGCGAGAAAGAAGACGATGTGGGGCGGCGTCGCAGGGCCGGTTGCGCGGGCAACGCCCGCCGTCGCGGAACTGTCTGCTTGGGCAACTCCCGCTGTCGCGAGACTGTCTGCTCGGGCAACGCTCGCGGTCAGGATCGTCAGAGCGACCGCGGCGAGCCACAGAGGCGAGGGAATCGAATTCACGGCCGGATTCTATCGAGAAACTCTTTGCGGCGCGGCCTGCCTCGGCAGAGAATGGGCGTCCAATCCAGGGGGATCCCATGCGCCTTCACGACACCCTCGACTACCGCGCGCGCGAGCATGCCGACACCGACTTCGCGATCCAAGGGGATCGCCGGATGACCTACGCCGAGGCCCGGGTCGCGAGTGACCGCCTGGCCAACGCCCTGGTCGACGAAGGGCTCGCGGTCGGGGATCGTGTGGCCTTCCTCTCGAAGAACACGATCGAACACGCGCTCTTCTACTACGCCGCGTCCAAGGCCGGCGTCGCACCGGTGCCCCTGAACTACCGGCTGGCACCGCCCGAGTGGGAGTTCATCGTGAACGACTCAGGGGCCAAGATGCTGTTCGCAGCACCCGAGCTGGCGGAGGCGATCTCGCCGGTGCGCGACGGCCTGACGTCGGTGAAGCGCTTCCTCTCGGTGGGCGGCGACGTCGCAGGCTGGGATTCCTACGAGAGCTTCGCAAACTCGGGCGCGGCGGGCGCGCCCGCGCGAGAGATCGGGCCCGAGGACGACGCCTACCAGATGTACACGAGCGGGACGACCGGCCGGCCCAAGGGCGCGATCGTGCAGCAACGAGCCATCTCGACCCAGTTGCACCAGGCCGTCATGGCGTTCGGCGGCGGCCCGGGCCAACGCGCCCTGATCGTTGCACCGCTCTACCACGCCGCGGCCGCGGTCTGCACGTTCTGCACGGTCCAGATGGGTGGCACGCTCTATATCCAGGAAGACTTCGTGCCCGCCGACGTCGTCCGCGCCTTGTCCGAAGAGCAGATCCGGATGTCGCTGCTCGTGCCGGCGATGATCCAGTTCTGTTTGATGGCCGTGCCCGACGTGGCTGAGCGCAATTACGACGACCTCGAGCTGATGGTCTACGGCGCATCCCCGATCGCGGAGCAGACCCTGCGACGGGCACTCGAGGTCTTCCAGTGCGATTTCATCCAGGGCTACGGCATGACCGAGACCACGGCGGCGGCGACCTATCTCTACCCCGTGGACCACCGGGAGGCGCTCGCGGGCCGGAGCGAGCTGCTGCTCTCCGCGGGCCGGCCGCTGCTCGGGACGGAGATCCGCATCGTCGACGGCGACGACCAGGAGGTGCCGACCGGCACCATCGGAGAGGTCGCCATCCGGGGCCCTCAACTGATGCGCGGCTATTGGAACCGGCCCGAGGCATCGGAAGAGGCCCTGCGCGGCGGCTGGATGCACACGGGCGACGCGGGCATCGTCGACGACGATGGCTACCTCTTCATCCAGGACCGGGTGAAGGACATGATCGTGTCGGGTGGCGAGAACATCTACCCGCGTGAGATCGAGGACGTCCTGTTCGAGCATCCGGGCGTCGCCGATGCAGCGGTGATCGGAATCCCGGACGAGAAGTGGGGCGAAACGGTCAAGGCCATCGTGGTCAAGAAGGACGAGAACCTCACAGCCGACGATCTGCTCGAACACTGCCGCGGGAAGCTCGGCGGCTACAAGCAGCCGCGCTCGGTGGACTTCATCGACGAGCTGCCGCGCAATCCGACGGGCAAGGTCTTGAAGAAGGATCTGCGCGAACCCTACTGGAAGGGTCACGATCGCCGGGTCGGCTAGCGGCCTAGGCCCCTCCCGTCAGGAACTCTGCCGCGTCGAGGTCGAGGGCGTGCCGGCCGTGCCGCCTCGCCATGGCGATGAACATCTCGTCGCCGCGCTCGGTTCGCTCGACCATCATCGACGCGATGATGGTGACGGCGAAACCGGCGAAGGTGGTTCGGCGATAGTCCTGCCAACAAGCCTCCCAGGGGTAGTCGGCCACACCTGCGGCGCACAGCCCATCGTGATACTCGCGCACGATCTCTTCTTCGACTTCACGCCGCACCTCGGGCAGCAGCCCCGCGCCGAGGAAGTAGGCCACGTCCGAGAGCGCGCGGCCCAGCGTGATGCTCTGCCAGTCGACGGCATGGATGCGCGGAGGATTCTGGCTTTCGTCGATCAGCAGGTTGTCGAGGCGGTAGTCCACGTGGACGAGAGACATGGGAGTGTCGATCAGTTCGAAGGGAGGCCCCTGTGAGCCGGCGACGGCTTCGATGATGCCGGCCTCGTCGGGCTCGAGGTGAGGGCCGTAGCGTTCGAGGAAGCCGGGGAGTTGCGCTGCGTAAAGGGCGCGGCCCAGCATCACCGTCGGGTCGGTGGGCTCGCCGAGCCACTCGATGCCGCGCAGGCTCTCGTCGCCCCAGGTGGGTGCGTGCAAGCCGACGAGCTCCATCACCGCCGCCCGGGCGATGGCGGGTGAGCATCCGGCGAGCTGGTCCCCTTGCACGCCGGGCGCGAGGTCTTCGAGCAACAACACGAACTCGGACCCGTCGCTCTCGATCGCGGAGTAGTAGCAGCGAGGTGTGGCGATCGTGAGCCGCTCCTTGAACTCGCGGTAGAAGGCGACCTCCTTCACGTAGCCGCGAAGCTGGACCGCCGTGTTGCGACTGGTCGGATCGTCGGAGGCGAACTTGCCGACGAGGCTGCGCGGCACGTCGGCGTCGCCCCGCGCGAGTTCGAGATCGAAACGAATGCACTTGCCGAGCTGGCCCGTCCCGATCTGGGTCGCCTCGACGTGGCTCACTTCCGCCGAGGCGTGCCCGGCCTCGCGCAGCCGCTCGGTGAACCAAGCCGGCGTCAGCTCCGCTTGGGTCGGGACGGTCGACAAGGGCGAACTCCTAGCCCGCGGGGTTCGCGGCAAGATGGTCGAAGCGGCCGACGGGCCGCTGGGTTCGATAGGCGGCCACGATCGGTTCGAGCTCCCCCGGGCTCGCGCCGTGGAGGATCACGCCGTCGCATCCCAGGTCGAACTGGCCCTGGATCTTTTCGACGCAATGCTCGGGGCTGCCGGTGGCTGCCGCCGCCAGCCATTCTTCGGGGATCAAATCGGCCACATGCTCGAGTTGCTCGGGAGTCGCGGAGGCATCGAGCGCGCCGCGAAAGCCGCGAACGAGTTCGTCGGCGCGAAAACGCGCCAGGACGTCCGTGTCCCAATCGTTCGTCTTCACCATCAGGTCGCCGTAGCCCTGGAGATAGGTCGCCATGCGACCGACGGTCTTCCGCAGACGAACCCCTTCGGGCAGGTGGTCGCCGACCGTCGCGAAGCAGGACCACACGCGCACCTTCGCCGGGTCGCGCCCCGCCTCCTCGGCGGCGCGCTTCACCGCAGCGACGCAGCGCGCCGTCGTCTCCTCGGTGAAGAAGGTGTGGAGCACCACCGCGTCGAAGGCGCGCCCACCGAGGGCGAGCGAGTTCGGCCCGAAGGCCGTGAAGGTCATGGGGATGTGCTCGTCGTAGTCGGGCCCCATGGTGAGCAGCGGATACTTCCCCGCCGGCCCGTCGTGGCCCACGACGACTTCGCCGTGCCAGATGCGCCGCATGAGTCCGACGAAGTCCTCGATCTCTGCCGTCTTGATGCGGGGCAGGCCGAACGCATCGAACATCGGTGCGATGCCCCGCCCGAGCCCGAGGGAGAAGCGGCCCCCCGTGAGGCGGTGCATCGTCATGGCGAAGGCGGCCGTCACCATCGGGTGGCGCGTGTTGTGATTGGTGGCCGCCGTGGCGATGCCGAGCTCGCTCGAGACCGCCCCCACCGCACCGGAAAGGGTGGCGGCCTCCTTCACGTTGAAGCGCTCCGAGATGAAGGCCGAGCCGAGGGCCAGGGCCTCGCCGCGCTCGACCTCGGCCAGGAGCTCACGGGGCGTCTTCGGGGCGCCCGCCAGGGTGTAGAAGGCGAGCTCGTTCAGGCGCTGCATCAGACCTCCGACCGGCAGGGTACCGGAGAGAGGCTCCCAGACGGCTCCTTTTGGGCCGTTGTGAACAACATTGTGATTTCGTTACCACGAACTCGACCCAGGTCAGGAGGCCCCATGTCTGCTCCGGAAGAAGCCCTCTTCAAGCCCCGCGGCGGCGAGCTGTGGCGCGACCCCTTCCCGACGTACCGGGCCCTGCGCGACCATGACCCCGTCCACCACGTCCCCGACAACGGCGAAGGGGAGGATTTCTGGGTGCTCTCGCGCTTCGGCCACGTGCTCGATATCGCCGTTCGATAGCATCGGCCTTGGTTCCCCATGCCCGACGACCAATCCCATGGGCCCCGCGCCCGAAGCTCCAACGGCCAGGCTCTCCGCCATGGCGGGCTCGGCCTCCGTCTCGGTGGGTTGGCCGTCGTGGCGCTGATACTTGCCTCGAATGCGCTCCACTCCGATCCCGACACCGCGCCGCCCGAGAACCCGGTCGCGCGGGTGACGGCGCAACGTTGCGAACACAATCCCTTGATCACGCCCGCTTCGAGCCCGAGCCTCGGCGGCAACATCAACGGCCCGTCCCTGCTGCGTGTCCCCGACTGGGTGCCCGCCCCGCTCGGCCGCTACTACCTCTACTTCGGCCACCACCGCGGGAAGTTCATCCGCCTCGCCTACGCGGACGAGCTGTGCGGTGCGTGGACGATCTACGAGCCGGGCGTCCTGCCGCTCGGCGCCCTGCCCGGGCTCAGGCATCACGTGGCATCACCGGACGTCCACGTCGACGAAGAGAACCGCGAGATCCTGCTCTACGTCCACGGTCGCCGGCCCTCGAGGGGCCAGGAATCAGCACTCGCGGTCTCGAGTGACGGCCTGCACTTCACACCCGTCGAGGGACGGATGGGCCCGTCCTACCTGCGACGCTTCGAATGGAGCGGCGAATCCTGGGCGATCTCGGCGGGCGGCTATCGAGCCACACCCAGCGGCGCGGTCTTCCACGGCGCGCTGCTGCACTCCGCCGGTGGGCGGCTCCCGTTCTCGCAAGTTGGTTTCCTGCTGCCTCGCATGCGACACGCGGCCGTGTTGGTCCGGGGCGACCGCGCCCTGGTCTTCTTCAGTCGCAAGGGCGATGCCCCCGAGCGGATCCTGGTTTCGTCCCTAGATCTGGCGAAGGGCCCGGTGCTCTCGCCGCCCCGCGAGGTGCTGCGGCCCGAGGGGGCCCACGAGGGGGCCGACCTGCCGCTCGTCGCCTCGCGGAGAGGCCCGACCCAACGGGCGCACGAACTCCGCGACCCGGACGTCTACGAGGAAGCCGGCCGAACCTGGCTCTTCTATGCGATCGCCGGGGAGTCGGGCATCGGCCTTGCCGAGATCGAGATCGACCTCACCGACTAGCCCTGGGGTCGGCGACGGCTAGCGATGCGCTCGCTGGGTCTCCGCATCGTGCTGCTCCGCCGGGAGGTTCTGCGCGTCCCAGAGTCGGGCCAGGACGCCGCCCGAGGCGAGCAGCTCGTCGCGCCACCCTTCCTCGACCACCCGCCCTTTGTCGAACACGACAACTCGGTCGTCGGGTCGCAGGTTCGACAGCCGATGAGCGATCACCACCAGCGTGCGGTCGGCGGCGAAGGTCTCGAGCGAAGCGAGCACGCTCGCCTCGGTGGCCCCATCGAGGGCCGAGGTGCCCTCATCCAACAGGATCAGCTCGGGGTCCGACAGGAACACGCGGATGAGCGCGAGGCGCTGCTTCTCGCCGGAGGAGAGCAGCGTCCCGCGGTCGCCGATGCCTTCGTCGAAGCCTACCTCGAGGGCTTCGATGAACTCGAGGGCCTCGGCCTTGCGGGCGGCTTCGCGCAGCTGCTCGTCGCTCACATCCCCGACGCCGTAGGTCACGTTGTGTCGAATCGACGCGTTGAAGAAGAACGGGTCGGAGCCCGCGAACGCGACCTTTTCGAGCAGCGAATGGATCCGGAACTCTCGAATGTCCACCCCATCGATCAGGACCGCGCCGGGCTCGCAATCGTAGAGACGCAGCAAGATTCGGAAGAGCGTACTCTTGCCGGATCCGGTCGAGCCCACGACGAAGGTGCGCCGCCCCCGCGGCAACACGAGATTCACCCCATCGAGCACCCGGCCCTTCTTCAGGTAGGAGAAGTCGAGATTGCGAACCTCGACCTCCCGACGCAGCCCGTTGAACTCCCGCTCCCCATCCGGCAGGACGAACTTGTCTTCCTCTTCTAGGGCGCTGAACATGATCTCGAGGCGGTAGACGAGCTTCTTCCAGTTGACCGGAAGTTTCTGGATCGTCGAAAAGCTCGACATTGCCCGCCGGAAGATCAGGAAGAAGACGAGATACTTCGGGATGGCCTCGACCTCGAGGCCGCGCACCACGACGGCGCAGATCGCGACGAAGAAAAGCAGCACGAAGATGTCGAAGAAGTCCCGCAAGGGTTCGACGAACCCGCCGATCCGGCCCTCTTCGAGACGGATCTTCGATGCGTCGGCGTTCAACTGTTCGAAGTCTGCGATCTCGGCTTCCTGCTGGCCCGCGAGCTTCACCAGGGGCAGGTTGAGGATCATGTCCTGGACCGAGGCATAGAGCTGGTCTTCGGCTTCGTCGATGCGCTCGGTGGCATCGTCCGCGCGGTCGACGAGCCGACCAAACACGAAGATGTACCCACCGAGCACGACGAGGGCGCCGAGAGTCAGGGGCCACGAGATGATGGCCAGGGCGACCATATAGAGCGAGATCGATGCGATCGCGTTGAAGGCACCGTCGAGGAAGGAGAGGACCAGGCCCGCGCGATTCCGCAAGCGATGGATCCACCGCACCATCGCGCCAGACCGTTTCAGGTCGTAGTACTGCTGGCCGAACGCCAGATAGCGACGCAACACGATCCGGCTGAGCCGGATCTGCGCGGCCTCGACGCGGCGCGCAACGATCTGGCTTGCGGAATAGGCACAAGCCACTCGGACGAGCGCCACGGTGACGACGGCCGCCCCGAGGATCGCGAACATCTCGCCGTCGGTTCGCTCCCCCAGCACGCGACTCATCGGGACGATCCGGTCGAGCCGACTGAAGTCGCCCTTCAGGAGCCCGTGAACGAGCGGCAGGAAGAGCGACAGCGTGAGCAGGCGCAGGATCGTCGACAGCACGCCGAGCGCCGACGGAAGCAGGAAGCTCCGGGGCGCGACCTCCATCAGCCGGAGCGACTCACGGACGACGCCGGCCTCCTCGCGGAAGCCCTGGCTCTTGATCGGGAGCGTGGCCATGGTGGCCTCAATCGTCTTCTTTGCGCTCGGCGAAGTACGAGCGGACCTCTTGGTGGAGGGCCGACTTGTCGCTCACCCAGCGCCAGGTGCCGTCGGGCGAGAGCGCCAGGTCGGTCGCAGGAGAGTACTCGTGGCGAAGCAGGATGTCGCGCCGGGCCACGTAGAGCCTTCGCGTCGCCTCGCCGTGGTAGAACGTGCGGATCGACTGGTCGACGAACCCGACGCGTCCGCGCACGGCAGCATCCCAGCTGCGACCCCAGGCTCGGAAGTGGTTCGTGTAGTCGCGTGACATCCCGCGGTACCCGCAGTGGGTGCATCGGCGCAGCGGGGAGCGGGTCAGACCGACCACGTCGCGCCGCCATTGGTCCGACATGCCGAGGCTTCCGGCCAGCACGAGCTTGTCGCCGCCGCCGACGACCGCCGAGTCGTAGAGCTTCGTCTCGCGCAGCACCTCGGCGCGGGCGGCCCAGCCGTAGCCGCTCAGCCCGATGGGCTGACCCACGGGGCGTGTGCGACTCGGAAGCGAAGCCGTCTGTCTCAACAGTTCGCCTTCGTCCTCGAAGTATTTGAGCGCCGAGATCCCAGCGCGGCCGGCGCCCTTGGCTTCTTCGATCCGAACGTGGCTGAAGACCTGGCAGAGCGCGCTGCGGTCGAGCTCGTCCGCCACCAACCAGGGCCACAACCCCGGCTCGTCGAAGGCGATGTCCGCGTCGAGCCACGCGATCTTCTCGACGCCGCGGTCGAGCAGGGCCTGGATCCCGAGGTTGATCAGGCGCTCTTTCTGCCACATCACGTCGGGCGTTCGCAGGCGCAGGACCTCGCCGAACTCGTCGCCGAGTTGGTGCGGCTCGTCGCCGAAGGCAAGCTCCACGGTCAGCAGCGGGACCGGCGCCTTGCAGATGCCCTCGTGGAAGCGGCGGAAGTTCTCGAGCCGGGCTCGGTAGCCGCAGGGGTTGAAGTAACAACACACGACGGCCATGTCGTCGATCCGAACGCCCCGATCGCGAATCGCCGCGACCCGGGTTTCGATCGGCGCACGCTTCGCTTCGTCGCGCCGCAACTGCCAGCGATGGCCTTGCAGCAACACCTTGCGCACCCAATCGGGCGTTGCCGAGGCCATCGGGTTGTATTCGGTGTCACGCCACAGGACGGGGTGGCCGCAGCCGCCGCACGGAAACTCGGGCTCGCGGTTCGCACTGCGCCGCGCGAACCGCGAGTAGCGCAGGAAGGATTCGACACTCCGCTGTCGGTCGCGCCGTCGCCGCTCGAGATCCCGCTCGTCGTAGGATTGGCGATTCACGTGGGGGAAGGCGGCTTCGGGCACCGGTAGGCCCAGGAAGCCACAGAGCTCGGGCCAGCCCTGCCCCTTCTCGAAGTCGATCACCAGCAGCTTGTCGGTCCCGGCGAAGTGCTCGATCACGCCTTCGTTGTATTGTTCGTAGGCCGCAATCATGTCGGCCTTCGCGAGGCTCGCCGCGCCGAGGTGGCGCAGATACTTCTTCGCCATGCGCGGCTTCACGACCGTGATCCAGCGCCCGGTGGATCGCCACCAGCTTTCGGGCTCGCGGACCGTCAGGATGAACCGGCTGTCCGGGAACCGCTCGTCGAGGCGCTGGTACATCTCCCACACGTTCCAGGGCCGGTCTTCGAACGAGCGGTAGTTGGCGGCGAGCTTGAGGATGGGCTCGTAGTCGCCCTGCTCGAAGAGGCCGCGGACGGCCTCTTTCATCTCTGCGCTCTCGAGGGCGTTGGGCGCGATCGGATACAGGTCGAGCGCCCCGAAGCAGCGCTTCAGGGAGGTCGTTCCGGTCTTGTTCATGCCGATCCCGAAGACCCGCTGATGGATCTCCGCGCCCGATTCGAGCTTGGACATTTCGACGGATGCTCCCCCGAGGATCCCGTTGATCGGAGCCCATTCTACAGGGCTGGAGCGTGCGGCCGCACCCCGACTCGCTCCGATGAGAGCCGGGCTGGGGTAAGCTCGACTTGGAGCGCACGGGGGCTGTGGATCCGCTCCAGGGCCCTGTCGGCTCGGCAGCCATCAGCCCCCCGCTCGAACGGGGTTCGAGCCCAGCGGGAGACCCGATGCCGCGCCTGCTCTACGCCACCCGGAAGAACTTCTATCCGGAGTCGGCCGGCGGCGCACAGCGTTCGACCCTCGAGATCCTGAACCGCTTGAAGGCCCGCGGCTGGGAGGTCGCAGTCGCCTCCCTGACCTCCATCACGGGCGAGCTGTACCGCGCCGGAGTCGGGCGCAGCCTGGCCGCGGGGCGAATGCCGGGCGCAATGATCTACGACGAAGCCCTGGGCTTCCCCACCTGGCGGCGCATCCAGATCGGCCGGATCCCGGGGGCGGCACGCCTCGACCTCCAGCTCGGCAACCGCTTGATGGACCGGATCGTGGGCGAGTTCGAGCCCGACGTGGTGCTCGGCGACTCCCTGGCCCGCTGCCCGATGCTGCTACGGCCCCTGGTCCACGGCGTTCCCGCGGTCTATCTCGCGCGCTCAGTCCCGGTGATCGGGACGCCGAGCATCCTCCCCCCGGGCCTCCACTTCCTCGGCAACTCGCCCTACGCGGCCCGAGTGCTCGAGGCGATCGTGGACGAGGAGGTCGAGATCGTGCGGCCCATGGTCTCCCACGAGGCCTACCGCGTGCCCGCCGAAGAGCGGTCGCCGCGCTACGTCACCCTCGTGAACCCGATCCCGCACAAGGGGCTCGGCGTTGCCCTGGAAGTGGTGCGGCGGATGCCCGAAACACGCTTCCTCTTCGTGAAGGGTCGCTGGTCGACGTTCGAGGGCCGGCAGCTGGAAGCGCTGGTCAAGCCGGCCCACGAGCTGCCGAACGTGGACGTCTGGGAGTACCAGGACGACATGCGCCGGGTCTACGCTGCGACGCGCACGCTGCTCGTGCCTTCCCAATTCATCGAGACCTTCGGGCGCGTGATCCTCGAGGCTCAGACCAACGGCATCCCGGTCGTCGGCGCCAAGGTCGGTGGCATCCCCTACACGATGGGAGACGGCGGCATCGTCGTCGCGCCGAAGCATGACGCGGGCGCCTACGTCGCGGCGCTGCAACGGCTCGAACGCGACCCCGAGCTGCACGATGCCCTCGCCGAGCGCGCGCGCGCGAACTGCGAGCGCGCAGACCTCAACCCGGACGCCCAGCTCGAAACCCTGGTGCGCTTCCTCGAGAAGCGGGTGATCGGGAGCCTCTAGGGCTCGTCGGGATCGGCTAGCGCGACAGGTCGGGCGAGCCGTAGCGACGTCGACCGTGCTCCATGGCCCAGGGAAGGAAGTAACGCATCAGCGGCGTCGGGTCGGCGCCGCGCAGCAGCCATCGCGCGATTGCCTTCATGCCGTGTTGACGACCCGGAGCGCTCCGAGCGAACTCTGCCAGTCGACGTCCAACGGCAACGTCGGGCCCGCCGCGCGGAAGGTCCGCCACCGGCGGGCCGCCGTGGGCCTGCACGAGGCGCTCTTCGTTCCGCCGCAGCCAGCCGGCGAAATCCTCGCGTGACGCATCCGACAGGAAGGTCGACTCACCCACCCACAGCACGGTCGAGGCGCGGTTATAGCGGGCGACCGAATCGGGCTCGACGCCCGCCTCGACCAGAACACGGCGCGCGATCGGTTTGTCATAGCTCCGGGGCACGCGCCATCTCTCCATCTCGGGTTGGAAGCTGATGGCTTCGACCTCGGCCATCTGGGCGTAGCCGATGGCCGGCACCGGCAGGTGGAGGGCGCCCACCCAGAGCCGGTACTCGGCGAGGGAAAGCCCCGAGGTGTCGACGCGCGGCATCGTATCGGCCGACAGACGCTTGCGCGTGGTCCAGAGGCCACCCCCGGTGTAACCCGTGAGGAGCAGGCGCCCCGCAATGAGGTTCTCCGCCGAGCGATAGAAGACGTCGGGCCCACGCGCGTCACCGAGCAGAAAGGGAACCTCGGGCAGATCGTATCGGTGCCAATCGTCGCGCTCGAAGGTCTCAACTTCGATGCCGAGGGCCTTCGCCATCGACTGGCCACTGTCCTCCTTGCCCCGCCGTGCGGTTCGAAACGTGAAGCCCTCCCGAAGCCCGTGGGGAACGGATAGTGCTGCGGCCGTCCCCGAATCCATCCCCGAGGAGATCGCGACGAGTGGCTCGTAACGGTGGCGCCGCGCCGCCGAGCGGGCATTCGCAAACAGGCCCTCGAGGGCCGATGCCATGAAGCGCCGGTACGAGTCGTAGCTTCCGAGGTCTGCCTTCTCGCGCTGCTTTGGCTCCGCTTCGAGTCGGCCGTCGACCCACACGAGGTCATCGTAGTAGGTGAGTTCGATGGGCTCCTCGCTGGTGACGATCTGCCGAACACAGCCGCGGTAGCCGCGTTTGATCGACATGAAGTCCTTCAGATAGTGCGGATGGGTCACATCGAGTTCGAGCTCGGTGCCCGTAGCAAGGCATGCCAGGGAGTTCGACACGAAGGTCCGACCTCCGCGCACGACATGATGGAGGCGATCGAACGTCACGCCGCACGAGACGAAACGCAGGCGGCCCTCGCGCAGCCGACCTCCGCTCCCGTAGACACGATCGTTCTGATCGAATCCGCCCTCTTCGAACTCACCGTCCCAGACGGCCTCGCAGAACCATTCGGGGTGCGCTTCGACCTGGGTGCCGTGAAGGACCAGGACGTCGTCGTGCGCGGATTCGCAGACCGCGAGCCAGGCGAGCGGCGGCCATGCCTCCACTTCTCGGTACTGCAGCGTGCTCATCGACCCACTCCGCTCCGGATCCATCGGTACAGCGTGCTTGCCCGGAATCCGACGCGTGGCGATACTAACCGAACACGCCTCCCCCCTGGTGACCCGTCCATGTCACGGCCTCTCCCTCGGCCCACGCTTCCGACGTTGCTCTTGCTCTCGATCGGGCTCCTCGCGGGGAGCGGGCCGGCGTGGGCGTCCGAGCCCGGGCCCGTCGGCATTCACATCGCTGGCGAGAACGCCTGGGTGGCGTTTGGCGCAGCCATCCACCACATCGACCTCCAGCATCGGGAGTCGCCGGCCCTCGTCCATGCTGCGCCCGAACCCGGAGCCAAGATGAAGGCGGTCGCGACTGGCGGCGATGGCTCGCTGACCCTCTTCATCGTGAGCCAGCGCAACAGGACGTCGATCCACGGGCTCTCCCGGAACGGCACGTCCGTCGAACTGAAGGCCACGACGAAGAGTTCGCAGTGGAAGAACCTTGCCCTTGCCGAGGACGGCACGCGGGCCTGGGCTGCGGACATGCGCGGCAATCAGATCCGTGAGTTTCGCCTCGACCCGGGCGCCCCTGCGATCCGGAGCGAGCGTGCCCTCCTCGAAGTCGAGTCTCCCTACAACGTGACCCATCTGCCCGACGGCGGCGGGTTGCTCATCGTGACCCAAGACGACCATCTCCTGTGGGCCGACTTCGAGGGCCGAGTCCTCGACGATTGGGACCTCGCGAAGGCTTGCCGTTACAACGTGGAGAACCGGGGTCCGCTGCGCGCTGCCGTGCGCAACGCGGCCACGGGCACCCTCTATGCCCTCAACCACCGCTCCGTCCTGGCGCTCACTCCCGGCGCACGCCATGGCGAACCGCTGGCTTCGTGCGCGATCGTCGCGGGGCATCCGACCGAGAAGGGCTTCATCGACTCTTGCGGCGAACGCGCCCGCTTCAGCCATCCCCACGATCTGGCCCTTGCCGACGACGGCTCGGCGGCGTTCGTCACGGACACCGACAACGACGTGCTGCGGCGGATCTCGCTCGAACCGGGAGCGGGCTACGGGTGCGTCACTGCAGCGAGCTCGACTGGCCCACGCGCACGTCCTTCGACCGCGACGGGAGTGTCTGTGCGGGCCCGACGGGCGAGGCCCGCTGCGGTGAGCCGCTTGGCTTCGAGGCCGCTCGTGATGCTTGCCATGCCCGGGGCGCGCGGCTGTGCAGCCACTTCGAGCTGGCGGCGGACGAAGCTCGAGCCAGCGGGTGCAACACCGACGAGCGTTGGGTCTGGAGCTCGACGCCGTGCCGCCGGGTGAGCCCGAGCGGGCGCTTCCGATGGGACGCCGGTGCCATCGCCCAGGCGGGCGCCTCCCTCGGGTTGGCCGCGAAGCCACCGAGCTGTCGCGCCGACGGCCAGGCCCACCTTCGCTGTTACGGGCTCGAGGGCTGGCAGCGCCTTGCCCTGGGCCGCCATCACCTGGCCGCGCATCCAGACCTTCCGGTCCACCACGTCGAGTCCGGTGACACCTCTCTCACCCTGCTCGGCTACGCGCTCGACCCCGAGCGGCCCGCTGCCACGGACCGCGAGGTCATCGCGTCGTGGCTCGACCGCCTGGCTCGCGGTGACGACCTCTTCGAGATCGTCCACTCCGCCGCAGGCCGATGGGTGTTGCTCCACCGGCGGCCGGAGGGCGACCGCATCCTTCACGACGCTGCGGGCCTACGCACGGTCGTCCACACGGTTCCGGGAATCGAAGAGTCGTGGTGCGCTTCGGATACGCCCCTGCTCGCGGCACAGCTCGGCCTCGCAGAAGACCCCGAACGACGGCGACAATGGATCGGAGCGTCGGGCCGATCCATCATCTGGATCCCCCTGCGCGAAACCCTCCACCCCGACTGCCGGGCGTTGATCCCGAACCACGTCCTCGATCTCGAGACCGGCGAACAGCATCGCTTCTGGCCGGTCCACCCGCGCGTCGACCGGGGCCTCGCGGAGGTCGCCGACAAAGGGGCCGAGCTGTTGAGACGAATCGTCGTGGCCGGCGCGCAACGCTTCCCTCTTGCCCTCGGCCTCACCGCCGGGATCGACTCGCGGATGCTGTTGGCCGCGTTGCGGGAGCAGCGGGAGAGCGTCTTCTACTTCACTTTCTGTCGGCATCGTTCAACGCGAGGCACCCACGACGAGGTCCAGATCCCGGCTGCGATCCTCGCCGACGCAGGCCTCGAGCATCACATCCTCGAATGCGACGCCCCCGACGACCCGGCTCTGCATGCGGCCTTCCAGGCATCGACTGCCACACCCTCTCCGAAACGCTGGGAAGAGGCCTTGGATCTGGCGCGCCGGGTGCCCGCTGACCGCGTCCGCGTCTCGGGCCACGTCGGCGAGACGGCTCGTGCGACCTTCTCGCCGAGGATCGACACTTCGCTGCGTCGACTGGTTCGACGCCATCACCCGTCGAGTGTGCGCGCGGCGACTCGTGCGCTCGGCCCGTGGTACGACGACTGCCGAGAGCTGTCGGACCGCACCGGCTACACGGTGCGTGACCTCCACTACTGGGAGTCCCGCATGGGGCGTTGGGCGGCGAGCAGCCAGAACCAATACGACATCTCGGGCGAGACCTTCACCCCGTTCAATTGTCGGGCGTTGATCGAGCTGTTGCTCGCAGCCCCCGAGCCGGCACGCGACAAGCCGAACGGCTCGCAGCTCTCCTTCGCCCTGATCGAGCGGCTTTGGCCCGAGCTCGCTCGCTACCCCGTGAACCCGACGTTGACCGCCAAGAAAGAGCGGCTCGCGCGCGCTGGACGCTTCACTCGAAGGCGCTTCTTGCGTTGGCTGGAGCAGAAGCGGCGCATCCTCAAAGCGCGGAGGTACCGCTAGGCTGCTGGGTCAGGGACGGAACTTCGTTCCCGCCGCCACCGGCTTCGCTCGGTCGGCCTGCCACGCCTCCACTCGGACGTTCGCCAGGCGCCGCACTCGCGTCACGCGCGCTCGGCGACGCATCACCGGCGCCCGGCGCGGATCGCTTCCAGGATCTCCGGTGTCCGATCTCCGAGGATCGGGCGCCGTGGGACGAACTGGTAGGCATCTCCCATGCCTCGAAAGTTGACCTCGACGAAGATGGGCTCGCCATCCTCCGCCACCGCGAAATCCCAGGAGACCAGATCGAGGTGGTGAAGGCGGGCATGCAGTCGCAAGGCCTCACGGCAGATGGAGTCATACCCCGGGACGTCGAAGCCCTCCGAGAAGGCATGACCGGTGTCGGGGTGCTTCTCGTGGAGACGTCCGGAGAGATCCATGGCACGGGGGTGGAGGCGGCCGCGCGAGTCGATGCCCACGAGCAGCCCGCCGGTCCCCGCGTTGTCGGTGACGCGGCCCGCCGTACCGAAGCGGGCGATGCAGGTCTCCACGCGTACGTCCCCGCCAAAGCGCAAAGTGAGCACCCGGACCGTGTTCACCGACGCCGGGTGCACCGCCGCCATCTCGGCATGTTGGATGATCCGTTCCTGAACGATGAAGTCGTCGCCGTACTCGGCCTCGAGGTCTTCGAGGCTCCAGGCTCGACCCTCTGCGGAAAGCACCCGACCATCGCTTTCGAACTGCCGCACGCCATCGCCGTTGCCCTGGCGGCTGGGCTTGATCACCAGGTCCGACGGTTCACCGCAGACGAGCCGCGCCGCCTCCCCCGACGAGACGGCGGCATCTTCCGGCCCGTAGTACCGCCCCCGAATCCGTTTCACCCGCGTCACGGGTGCACGCTTGGGGGCGAGCAGCTGGTCGCTCAGATTCTTGTCCGAGAACGCGGGCCTCATCGAGCGGTCGTTGAAGAAAGGAAGGACGTCCTCCCACCACTCGTGGCTCGGGACGTAGCGAACGTCGCGTTCGGCCCCGAGTTCCGAGAAGAGCAGATGCCAGCTCGCGTCGACCCGCCGACCGAAGTGACGCTCCCAGTAGGCCTCGACCTCCCGACGATGGGCACGGGCGCCGGCGTCGTCCGGCAGCACGACGCCGAAACGGGTCCTGATCCGGCGAAGCCGACTGCGCAGCCGGCGCTCCCGTTTTTCGGCTGCACTGCGGCGGCGCCGAAACAACGATCTCAATCGCTGACCTCTGCGGCCGGAGCCAGGGCCTCCAAGGCGGCCAGGTCGGCGCCCACACCGCCATCGGCCCGCAGTGGTTGGATGCACACGTGAGTCGCACCGGCGTCATGGTGCGCCGCGATGCGCTCCCGCAGGGCCGCGGCATCGCCCCAAGCGACGATGGCATCAACGAGCCGATCGCTCGCTCGGGCCCCCTCCCAATCCGAATCGTCGAAGCCGAGGTCGCGCAGGTTGTTCTGGTAGTTCGGCGCGCGCAGATAGATCTTCATCGCCGCGCGCCCGACCTCGCGTGCCTTCTCGGCGTCGGTCTCGAGCAGAACCTTCTGCTCCGGGCAGAGCCACGCGTCGGGGCCCATGCGCTCGCGCGCGCGTTTCGTGTGTTCGGGGGTGACGAAGTAGGGGTGCGCGCCGCGTGTGCGGGTGGCGGCGAGCTTCAACATCAGGGGTCGTAGCGCGGCCAGAACGATCGGCGCCTCCTCGACGGGACCACGCGCCATGAAGAGCGCCTTCTCCATGGCATCGAGCGTTTCGCGCATGGCCGGGACGGGCTTCTTGTATTCGTGGCCTCGCACACCCTCGACCAGATGGGAGTGCGACACACCGATCCCGAGCACGAACCGGCCCGGCGCCAGGGTCGCCATCGTCTTGTGGATCGCCTTGAGCGTCATCGGGTCCCGCGCGTAGATGTTGGCGATCCCGGTGGCCAGCACGATCTTCTCGGTTCGTGCCGCGAGATAGGCGAGCGTGCAGAACGGGTCGATCCCCACGGCTTCGGGGATCCAGAGCGCCGAGTAGCCCCAGGCTTCGAGCTGCTGAGCGAACTCGACACTCTCTTCGGGCGTGTTGGCATCGAGGGGCGTCCACACACCCAGCTTTCCAATCTCGGTCGTCATTCCATCACTCCTCGGGTTGCGAGAACCGGTATTCGACATCATCGAAGGAATCCGCGGCAAAGACATAGAGAAGCCGCATCGTTTCCGTGCCCGTGTTGAACGCCCCGTGTTCGACATCGCTCGGCAGGTACGCCACCGACCCGGCGCGCACCGCGTGCTCGACGCCGTCGACGTACACGACGCCCTCTCCAGAGAGCACATAGTAGACCTCGATCGGGTCGTGGCGATGCGGCAGGAACTCGCTGCGCTTGCCGGGCGGAAGCTCCGCGACACCCAACGTGAGACCCGCGGTCGGTGTCCGCTCCGCACTCAGCAGCGTGCGCCACTCGACGAGGGATCGCGTGGTTTCGCCCCAGCTCTCGAGCGAAACATCCTGCTCATGAAGAACGACGGGCTTCACGTTGGCCATCTCGGTCGGGAGGGTCGCACCCGTCATTCCAGGCGCAAGTCACCGCCGCGGTTGCAGACGCCAGGGCTCCCGGCCATGCTGCCGCTCGTGATTCGAGCCCTGCGTGCCGCCGCTGCCTTGTTCCTCGCCGCCTGCTCGAGCGAGGAAGCACCCCCGTCGCCTCTCGAGGTCAACGGGGCGACCCAGAAGGAGCTCGCCGCTCTCGGCTACTCCGAGTGGACCGCCCCGGGCGAGGCGGGCGAGCTCGAGCGAGCGGGTGTGACACGACATGATCCGGGCCGAGCGTTCGCTGGTCTCAACGTCTTCAAGAGCCACGGGCAACGGGCGGCGCTCCTGACGGGAATGTCGGGCGAGACCCTCCACACCTGGTTCGGCGATCGATCCGAACCCGACGTGGTGAGTCGCCCCAGCTGGATCGAATGGCTGGACCCCCGTTCGTGGATCCGCAGGGCGGGGGGGTGGAAGTCAGACAAGGCTCACTCCTGGCACTGGTTCGAAGTCCTTCCCAACGGCGACCTCATCGGCCTGGCGACGTGGGATCACATCGTGCGGATCGATTGGGATTCGAGGCCGCTTTGGCGCACTTCGCTCGCCGTGCACCATGACCTCGACTTCGATTCCGAGGGGCGCATCTACACCCTCGCCGAAGTACAGGGCCAACTCACGCTCGCCGACGGAGAGACGATCCCGATCCTCGACGAGGAGATCGTGATCCTCGACCCCGACAACGGTCACATCCTCGCGCGGGTTCGGCTCTCGCCCTTCTTCGGGTCGAGGGTCGAACGCGCGTGGGTCGACTCGAACAAGGCTCGGCGCCATGACGCTTACGACGTCTTCCATGCGAACAGCATCGAGGTCGTGAAGCGGACCGTCCCGGGTGTGGCACGAGCGGGCAACGTCCTGCTCTCGGTGCGCGAGCTCGACCTCGTCGTGATCCTCGACCTCGAGGCGCGGCGCATCGTGTGGGAATGGGGCCCGGGCGACCTGAAGAGACAGCACCACCCGTCCTTCTTGCCGAACGGCAACCTCTTGATCTTCGACAACCGCTGGGACGAAAACGCCTCACGCGTGATCGAGCTCGACCCGCGGCGCCGGGAGATCGTCTGGGAGTACCGCGGCGACCCGCCCGAATCGTTCTATTCGTGGACTCGCGGCAGCAGCTACGCCCTGCCGAATGGCAACGTGCTCGTGTCGGAATCGAACCGTGGGCGCGCGTTCGAGGTCACGCGCAGCGGCGACACGGTCTGGGAGTTCTGGAATCCGGATGTCGACGACCGCACCGAAGCGCGCGCCACGCTCTATCGTTTCGCTCGCCTCCCCCTCGACCATTTCGAGCCGGGCCTGCTCGAGGCTCCGCAGGAAGGCTCGGACTGAGCCGCAAACAAGCGACCCGTCCGAGGGTTTTGGTGCTTCCGTAGCGTCGCAGCACCGCGCCGGAGGGCGCTTCCTCAGTGCCCCTCGACCCGATGCACCATCGACCACACGAGCCCCGGGACGAACCGGCGCATGACCTGCGCGATCTTCGTCTGGGCGGTCGGAAAGCAGAAGGGCTTGCCCTTCGCGAGATCCCGCTCGATGGCGTCGAGCACACTGCCCGGCGGGATCGGCTTGCCCATCTCGAGGACCTTGGGCTTCGAGGTCGCCTGGTCGAGTAGCGGCGTGGCCACCGGCGGCGGACAGACGGCGATGATGCGCACGCCCTTGCCGCGATTCTCGTGGTAGAGGACCTCGCTGAAAGCCACCACCGCGAACTTCGCCGCGTTGTAGGCGCCGAAGTGCATGGTCGGGCCCCAGCCGGCGATCGAAGCGAAGTTGATCAGGTCGCCGCGCCCGCGCTCGAGCATCCCCGGAAGGGTCGCCTTCGCCACGTGGACCAGGCCGTTGTAGTCGATCTCCATGATGCGGATGATCGTCTCGGTGTCCTGCTCCATCAGGAGCCCGGTGGGCATGATGGCGGCCGCGTTGTAGACGCGATCGATGGGGCCGAGGCGGTCCTCGACCTCCTTCACCGTTGCGAGCACCGCCGCGTTGTCGGTGACGTCGAGGCGCCAGGTGTGGATGGCTTCGCGCCCCTCGGCGGTCTCGGCGAGGCCCGCCTCGTTGATGTCGACGGCGGCGACCTTCGCACCGGCGTCGGCCATGCGCTGGGCGGCGAGCCGCCCCATGCCACTTCCGCCACCCGTGATGAACACCACCTGATCCGAGGACGACATCGATTCTCCTCCCGTGCCCTGGAGGGCTCGCGCACGCTTCGATCGCAGCCGCTTTCAGCCCGCTTGCGATCGATGAACTAGTATCATAGTTTTTTCCGATTCCCAACGGAGAGGCTGCCGGATGTCTGACTATCCCACACCCAACAACGCCTGGGAGCTCGATGGCCAGGTCGCCTTGGTCACGGGCACGACCTCTGGCCTGGGCGCGCGATTTGCCCGCGTGCTGGCCAGCGCCGGCGCAAAGGTCGCCCTGACCGGTAGGCGGACCGAGCGCCTCGACCAGCTGGCCAAGGAGATCCGAGCGGAGGGGGGCCAGTGCGCCCCGTTCCGCCTCGACATGACTGACATGGACGACGTCATCGGCGTCGTGGGCAAGGTCGAAGACGAACTCGGCCCGGTGACCATCCTCGTGAACAACGCCGGAATCCCCGACGCCCAGCGCGCCCACAAGATGGACCAGGCTCTGATCGACGCCGTGTTCGACACCAATCTGCGTGGGCCGTACGTGCTCTCTTGCGAGGTCGCTCGCCGACTGATCGCGGCCAAGCTGCCGGGACGGATGGTGAACATCTCCTCGGTCGGCGCCTTCCACTACGCCGGGGGCGGCGCGGCACTCTATTCGATCACCAAGGCCGGGATCGCCCGGATGAGCGAGGTGCTGGCCGTGGAATGGGCGCGCTACCACATCAACGTCAACTGCATCGCGCCCGGGGCCTTCTCGTCCGAGATGATGGACGGCATGGTCGAACGGATCGGCGAATTCTACAAAAACACCCCGCGCCAGCGGCTGGGCGACCCCGCCCAGCTCGACAGCACGTTGCTCTATCTGTGCGCCCCCTCCTCGGAATGCGTCACGGGCTCCGTCATCAAAGTCGACGACGGACAGGGCCCGCGCTAGAACGGGGCAACCCCTTCCGAACTACTGGGACGAAATCCATGACGACCACCGACGGAATGCTCCTGCTCGACCCCCAGATGTGGGCCCGCAGCGGCCCGCCCCACGAGCTCCTCACCGAGCTGCGTCACACCGCCCCGGTCTCGCGCTTCGAGATCGACAAGGTGGAACCCTTCTGGGCCATCACAAAGCACGCGAACATCACCTCGATCTCGAAGCAGCCCGACAAGTTCCTGAGCGGGCCCGGGATCACCTTGGCGCCGCGCGATGCCGACGGGCTCGACGTCCCTGGTTTCAGCGAGATGCGGGTCGTCATCAACATGGACCCGCCCGAGCACCGAAAGGTGCGAAAGGTGGCGAGCCCCTGGTTTACTCCGCGCTCTGTGAAGCGCATCGACCACGCGGTGAACCTGAGCGCGAAGCAACTCGTCGACGCGCTCGCTGCAAACCCCGAACGCCAGGCGGATTTCGCCACCGAGATCGCCGTGAAGCACCCGCTGCGCATCCTCGCCACGGCTCTCGGCCTCCCCGAGGAGCAGGAGGAGACGATCCTCAACCTCTCCAACCGGATCTTTGCACCGGACGACGAGGAACTCGGCGGCGGAAACACGCCCGAGGATTTCGCGAAGCTCGGTGCGGAGTTCGTCCAACTCTTCCTGCCCATCATCCAGAACCGGCGAGACAACCCCACCGAGGATCTCGCCAGCGTGCTCGCCAACGGCCAGGTCGATGGCGAGCCGATGGGCCCGATGGAGACGCTCGGCTACTACCTGATCGTCTTCAACGCCGGCCACGACACCACGAAGAATGCCCTGGCCGGCGGCATCCGCGCGCTCGTGGAGAACCCGGACCAGTTCGAGATGCTGCGCCGTGACCCCTCGCTCGTGCCCCAGGCCGTCGAGGAGATCCTGCGCTGGACCTCGTCGGTGAACTACATGAAGCGCACCGCCGCCGAAGACGTGGTCGTGAACGGCCAGAAGATCCCGAAGGGCGACGCGTTGGTGTTGTTCTACCTGTCGGGAAACCGGGACGAAGACGTCTTCGACGACCCCTTCCGCTTCGACATCACGCGCAAGCCCAACCCGCACGTCGCCTTCGGCTACGGCGAGCACTTCTGCATGGGCGCCCACTTCGCACGCCGCTCGCTGGCCGCGATCGTCCGCGAGCTCGTCACGCGAGTCGAAGGCTGGGAGCTCGCCGCCGACCCCGAGTGGATCGCGGCCAGCTTCGTCGTGGGCCTGAAGCGCCTGCCCGTGCGCTACCAGATCGCGAGCTAGCCCCTCCTCGCAAGGAGCGCCCCGTGTCCGACTCCGATTCCTACGAGACCCTCGACATCCGAGTCGAGGATCACCTGTGCTGGCTGACCCTCGACCGGCCGAAGTCACTCAATGCCATGAGCCGTCAGCTCGTGACGGATCTGAGGGACTTCCTCGCCAAGCTCCCGGATCGACACGACATCCGCGTCGTCATCCTGCGCGGCGCCGGCCGAGCCTTCTGCGCGGGCCTCGACCTCAAGGAGGCCGCCGCATCGCGTAGCGGCGGAGGCGACTCGAGCCAGGGCAACCGCGTCGCGGCAGGCCTGCGCGGGCAGCGCCGCATCTCGGAGTTGGTGATCGCCATGCGGCGGGCGCCCCAACCCTTCATCGCCTGCGTTCACGGCCCGGCCAGCGGCGGGGGCTTCGCTCTCGCGCTCGCTTCCGACATCCGAATCGCAGGTGAATCCGCACGGATGAATGCAGCCTTCATCCGCATCGGCCTATCCGCCTGCGATATTGGAGTGAGCTACTTCCTACCCCGCTTGGTCGGCGCGTCGCTGGCGTCGGAGCTGCTGCTGACGGGCAAATTCATCGACGCCGAACGGGCTCTCGCGCGGGGCCTCGTTTCCGATGTGGTTCCGGACGATCAACTCGACGCTGCGGGCGAGACGCTCGCGCGAGAGATCCTGGGCAACTCCCCGCTTGGCGTAAAGCTGACCAAGGAAGCACTGGCCATGAGCCTCGACGCCGGAAGCCTCGAGCAGGTGATCGCGATGGAAGATCGCAACCAAACCCTCTGCGCCCAGTCTCCGGACGTGCTCGAGGGGATGAGGGCTTTCCTGGAGAAGCGGCCGCCGCAGTACACGGACTGAGATGGATGTTCGGCAGGGGTCGCCGGCCTGGCGCTACTCGGCCCCCGGCGGGGTCAGCATCCCGATGCCTGCAAACGCCCCGTTCTCCCGCAGCTTCTCCATGAAGGCGAGTTCGTAGGCGTCCTCGGGCGTCTCGCGCACGAAACGGTCGAGGAGCTTTGCGTCCTCGCCGACGAGGATGCGCCAACGCTCCTCGCGCACGCCATCGAGAATCTGGGTCGAGGCGTCGGCGGCCGAGAGCGGCGCGAGGTCGCGGAAGGCCTTGCCCATGTAGTCGAGCATCTGGCGGAGCTGATCGTCGGTGAGCCCATCGCGCGGCATCCCCATCCGCTCCATGTTGTCGCGGGCGGGTTCGAGATCCTCGGAGGTCATCTCCTTGGGGGCGGGCCGACCGAGCAAGCTGGCGCTGTTCATGATGATCGAAGTCCCGACGTGCCCCGGCATGACTACGGACACCTTGACGTGCGGCGCGTTCAGGCGCAGGTCGGTGATGAGTGCCTCGGTGAAGCCCTTGACCGCGAACTTCGCGGCGCTGTAGGCGGTGTGCGGCGTCATGGGGCCGATGCTGGCCCAGAACCCGTTCACGCTGCTGGTGTTGACGAGGTGGCCGGCTTCGCTCGCGACGAGCAGCGGCAAGAACGCGCGCGTGCAGAAGTAGACGCCGTACCAGCAGACGTTGAAGGTCCGCTCCCAGTCGTCGCGGTCGTCGTGCAGGAGGCTACCGCCAGCACCGATGCCGGCGTTGTTGAAGACCAGGTGCACACAGTCGGTTTCGTGCGCGGCGGCCACCGCGTCGCGGAAGGCCAGCACCTGGGCCTCGTCCGAGACGTCGCACTCGTGGGACGTGATGCGCGTGCCGTCCGGCGCGACGTTGCGCGCCTCAGTCGCCGTCTCCTCCATGTGCTCGACGGAGACGTCGCACATGGCCACGTGGCAACCTTCCGCGGCGAGCTGTTTGACCAGCTCGCGCCCCATTCCCGTCCCGCCGCCCGTGACGACGGCGATCTTCCCCGTGAAATCCTTCATGCCGCCGACCTCCGCCGCCGACGCTACCGCAGCACGGCAGCATGGCGCAGCACCGCGGGCCGCGAAGGAGCCAGTAGCCTGGGCGCGTTGGTGCCGAGCCGACCGCAGAGCGGCGTCACCCGCGCGCAGCCTGGCCGCGGTGGAAGCTCAGCGCTCTTCGAGCGGCTCCCACGGGCGCGACGTCTCGCCGGTGTAGATCTGGCGCGGTCGATTGATGCGGCCTCCGGGCGCGTTCCGCTGCTCGAGCCAATGTGCGATCCAGCCAGGCAGACGCCCGAGAGCGAACATGACCGTGAACATGTCCGTGGGGATGCCCATCGCGCGATACAGGATGCCGCTGTAGAAGTCGACGTTCGGGTAGAGGTTGCGCTCGATGAAGTATTCGTCGGCGAGCGCGACCTCCTCGAGCCGCATGGCGATCTCGAGCAGCGGGTCGTCAACGCCGAGGTCTTCGAGCACCTCGTCCGCCGACTGCTTCAGGATGCGAGCCCTCGGATCGAAGTTCTTGTAGACGCGGTGGCCGAAGCCCATGAGCTTGAAGTCGGAGTCCTTCGACTTCGTCAGATCGACGTACTTCTGGAAGTTCGAGCCGTCCTTGCGAATGACCTCCAACATCTCGATCACGGCCTGGTTCGCCCCGCCGTGCAGCGGCCCCCAGAGCGCGCTGACGCCTGCAGAAATCGACGCGAACAGGTTTGCGCCTCCGCTCCCGACGACACGAACGGTGGTCGTGCTGCAATTCTGTTCGTGGTCGGCATGGAGGATCATCAGCTTTTCGAGCGCACTCCGAACCACTTCCTTCACTTCGTAGGGTTCGGAGGGCACCGCGAACATCATGTAGATGAAGTTCTCGAGGTACGTCCGATCGTTCTCCGGGTACATGAACGGCTGCCCGATCGACTTCTTGTAGGAGAACGCCGCCAGCGTCTTGGCCTTCGAGAGCAGCCGAATGATGTTGAGATCGATCTCTTCGAGCGTGTCGTCCTCCGGGTAGAAGGCCGACAGCGACGCGATCATCGCCGAGAGGATTCCCATCGGGTGCGCTACGGGCGCGAAACCCTCGAAGAACTTCTTCATGTCCTCGTGCACCAGCGAATGGAGCGCGAGCCGCGTGCGGAATTCGGCCCGCTCCGCTTGCGACGGCAGGTGGCCGTAGATCAGCAGATGACACACCTCGGGGAAGCTCGCGTGTTCCGCGAGGTCTGCGATGTCGTATCCGCGGTAGCGAAGGATGCCCTTCTCGCCATCGATGAAAGTGATGGCGCTCTCGCAGGCCCCCGTGTTGGCGAAGGACGGGTCGAGCGTGATGGCACCCGTCTGCCCACGCAGCTTCGAGATGTCGACGCCGACCTCCCCCTCGCTGCCCACCGTGACCGGCAGATCCGTTTCCTTACCGTCGAGTACGAGCTTGGCTGATTTCGTCATGCGGCGGAGGATGCCACTGGACGAGCCACAGCGCGAGTGGGTCGTCCGATCGGGCTCGTCTCTCGCCTCGGGTCTCCTATGATTCGTACCGCGAGCGTCTCGGTCGTCCAGATCGCCGGAACCTGGAGACATGACGTGCACCGGCGCCCTGCTGCCCTTAAAACAACCCCACGACGTGTCTAGTCCGTTGACGACGGGCCAGGTCGCTGCGGTCGTCTGCGGCTACAAGCAGGGAGGGACGACATTTCTCTCCTCGCTCATCGCAGCCGCTCCCGGCCTGGCGAGCCGGTTCGAATGTGGCCTGCTGCAAGCTCCGACTCCGGCAGAGATCGCCTCGATCCGGCCGGCCGTCCTCGAGAATCTGGTCCGATCCTGGAAGCTGCCGGTGGATGGGGTGGCGCGACTTGCCGGCTGCAGCGACTTCCCGCAGGTCTATCGGGAACTCGTTCGACAGAGTGGCGTTCTGGGCGGGTCGGTGAGGCTCGTCGACAAGTTTCCTGACTACACCCGTTGCCTGCGCCGCGTGCTCGACGCATACAACGGCCCGGTCTTCTTCATCGCCCGGGACCCTCGCGCGGTGTTCTGGTCGCGTCAGAGAAGGATCTACCAGAAGGACCCGGGGTCCTGGGACGGGGTGCGCCCGATCGACGCGGCGCACCCGAGCACCCGACTTTCTCGAATGGCTAGTGAGTATCGCGCGATTCATCGCAACATCACGAGCGCGGCCAACGCCTTCCCGGAACGCGTCCACCTCTTCAAGCTGGAGGAGATCGTCGTCCACCTGCACGAGGAAAGACGTCGGATCTTCGGCATCCTCGGGCTCCCGGTGCCCGAGCAGACGCTTGGCGATGTGGGTGTGCTCGAGCAGAAGGTGCGACACCGTCTCGATGACTCCGTCGTCGACGACTACCGCAAGAATCTGACCTCGGAGCTCCAAGCGGAGATCCTCGACCGGTGTTCGGCTGCAAGCGAGTTCTTCTTCGGCTGAAGGGGGCCCGTCAGAGTCCGGCGGTCGGAAACGACCGGCCGGAGCGCGGGTGGTGGGCCCTCCTGGGTTCGAACCAGGGACCCTCCGGTTATGAGCCGGGTGCTCTAACCCCTGAGCTAAGGGCCCAAGGGGGAGGCTACCCAGCCGCTGCGCCGGGCGCATCAGAAAGGCGTTGTTTTGGCTTCAGGTCGATTGATAGAAGCGGAAACTCGCTGCGACCCGGCCTCGTCTCTGATCTGGCACAATCTCGCCTGGATGGACGCAGCTCTTCGCAGCCGGATCGTCGCCTGCATCGGCGAAGCCCTCGATGCCGAACACTTCCGAGCTGTGGGGAGCCTCGTCGGCTTCATCGAAGGCCAGATCACTTGACGCTGCCGGAGATCGATTCCCTCGGCGCGCTGCTCGCCCACCAGGCCGAAGCCGGCGCTGATCAGGTGGCCGTTCGCGACGGTGGCGGCGACTTCCACTACGGCGAGCTTCACGAGTGGTCCGAGGAAGTGGCCGAGTGCTTGCGCGACCTCGGCCTCGCTCGCGGAGCGCGAGTGGCGCTCATGCTTCCGAACTCTGCCGCCTACGTCGCGGCCTTCTTCGGTGTCGCCGCGGCCGGCGGAACGATTGCACCCTTCAACCCCCGCTACCGCGAGCAGGAGATCGACTACTACCTCGAGGCCTCGGGCGCGGACGTCCTCGTCTTGTCCCCGGACCTGACGGGGATGGCAGGGGACGTACTCGGGCGGATGGAGAAGCCGCCCTCTCTGGTAGTGGTCACCGGGGACGGGCGCTGCGACGTCCGTCGACGCGAGCGCGGGAGTAGCGAGGCCGTGCAGGCGAGCGGCGCCGACGCCCCGCTCCTCCATCAGTACACGTCGGGCTCCACGGGCGCGCCAAAACGGATCGTGCGCACGCACGGCCAACTCCTCTGGGAACTCGGCCGGCTCGCTTCGACGTTCGAACTCGACCCGGACGATCGCTTCCTCGGCGCCGCGCCCTTCACCCACGTGAACGGGCTCGTGCGAACGATGCTGACCTCGATGTTTGTGGGCGGGACGCTCTACCCCGTCCCCGACTTCCAACGCGGGCGCGTCCTCGGCCTCATCGGCGAGGAGCGCCTCACCTACTTCGGCGGCGTTCCGACGATGTTCGCGCTACTTGCCGAGACGCGTGGGCACTCTGATCTCGGGAGCCTGCGCGTCGCCTTCTCTTCCAGCGCACCGCTCCTCCCGGAACACCAGAGGCTCTTCCTCGAGCACTATGGCGTCTCGATCCGACAGCTCTACGGCTCTACCGAGACGGGAACGATCAGCGTAAACCGCAGCGAGCGACCAGAGGAGAACCCGGAATCCGTCGGCCTTCCTCTGGACGGCGTCCGCGTCGAAGTCCTCGACGAAGCGGGCCAGCCGGCGAGCGACGGCAGCGAGGGCGAGGTCGCCATCGCGAGCCCCTGCGCGATCACGGCCTACGACGGGAACCCCGAGGCCACCGCCACGAGCTTTCGCGACGGGCTCTACCTCTCGGGGGATCTCGGGCGCAAGGATTCCGACGGGCAGCTCACCCTCACCGGCCGTAAGAAGTTCATGATCAACCGGGGTGGCTACAAGGTGAATCCGCTCGAGGTGGAGCGCGCGATCCTCTCCCACCCTCGGGTTGCCGCGGTCGTCGTGCTCGGGGCGCCCTCGGCCCACGGGGACGAGGTCGTCCGCGCGGTCGTCGTCCCCAACGGCGACCTCGACGCGGAAGCGGTGGTCGAACACTGCCGTCCCCGCATCGCCGACTTCAAGATCCCGGCGAAGGTGGAGTTCCGCGACGAACTCCCGACCAGCCCGACCGGCAAGATCCTGCGCAGCCAGCTCTAGGCCTACGCCGCCTCGTGGTGGTCGCGCACCGCGCGCGGACGGGTCGGCGGGGCTTCGCTCCGACGGACGAGACCGATCAGGTCTTCGAGGATCAGATACGAACACGGCACGAGGAAGAGCGTGATCACGGCTGCGAACAGCACGCCAAAGGCGATCGAGATCGCCATGGGGATCATGAAGCGCCCCTGCATACTCGTCTCCATCATCAGCGGGGTCAGCCCGGCAAAGGTGGTGAGTGAGGTCAGCAGGATCGGCCGGAAACGCGCTCGGCTCGCGTCGCGCACCGCCTGGCGCAGGCTCGCCCCATCGGCGACGCGCCGGTTCACATAGTCGACGAGCACGAGGCTCGCGTTGACCACGACGCCCGAGAGCGCGACGAGGCCGAGCACGGAATACATGGAGAAAATGAAACCGAGCAGGAAGTGCGCCCAAGCCGCACCCACCAGACCGAAGGGGATTGCGGTCATGATGATCACGGGTTGGAGGTAGGAACCGAGTGGCACCGCCAGCAGCGTGTAGATCACAAGCAATGCGATCGCGTAGCCGAAGGCCATGGCGCGCAGGAACTCGCGCTGCTCAGCCTGCTCGCCCTCGAAGCTGTACTGCACGCCGAAGTGAGGATCAAGCACGGCGTCGAGGGCGCCAGTGCGCAGCTCTCTCACGATCTCGTTGGCATTGGCGACGGCGACATCGACATCGGCGGTGACGCTGACCACGCGACGGCCATCGACGTGCCGGATCGTGGAGAAGCCGGTCTTCAACTCGGCGCGCGCGACGCTCTCGAACGGGACCTCACTGCCATCGGCGCTGCGGATCCGCATCTGCTCGACATCGCCGAGCGAGCGTCGCTCCGACGCGGGATAGCGAACCATCACCTTCACTTCGTCGCGTCCACGCTGAAGGGTCTGAGCCTCGGCACCGTAGAAGGCCTGGCGCAGTTGCCGCGCGAGGTCGTCCAAGGTGAGGCCGAGCGCTTCCGCGGACGGGAGGATCTGGTACTCCAGCTCCTGCTTCCCGCCGCGGAACGAATCGGAGATGTCGAACACGCCGGGATAGGCGGTCAGATGATCCTTCACGTCCTTGGCGGCCTCGCGCAGGGACATGAGGTCCGGGCCGCTCAGCTCGATCTCGATCGGCGCGCCCACGCTGATGAGAGACGACTCGAAGGTCAACTCTTCGACGCCGGGAAACTCGCCGGTCTTCTCTCGCCAACGTCGAGCGAGCTCGTCGACCTCGATGTCGCGCTCGCGGAAGCCCACGACCTCCACCTGAATCTCGCCGACGTTGCTCTTCGACGTGCCAGCTGCGCCGAGTGCTCCATTCATCTGGCTGCGACGCGCCTGCATGGGCTGATCGCCCACCGAGGCGAGAAGGTGCGGGAAGACACTCGGGCGGTCGGGATTGGCCGCGTTCACTTCGTCGCGCACCGCGATGGCGGCCTGCTCGAGCTGGAAGACGGCGTCCGACGTGACGTAGGCCGGCGTTCCGGGGGCGAGGGTCAGGCTTGCGATGATGAAGTCGGCCTTCACCTCCTCCTGGAAGACGAACTTGAGCCAGCCGCCCCCGAGCAGGCCCACGGTCACGAGCAACATCGACAATGCGACGGCGCTCACCAGATAGCGCCAGTCCATCGCCCACTCGAGCGCCGGGCGATAGAGCTCTGCGATGACCCATTCGAGGCCCGCGGCGATTCGAGCCTGGAAGCGGCGCCACCCACGCGACACCGGGTTGCTTCCCTCGCCCTCCGAGACGCGACCGTGCCCGAGGTGGGCCGGCAGGATGAACATGGCCTCGAGTACCGAGAAGACCAGGCAGGCGATCACCACGACCGGCAGCACCCGCGACATGCGACCGATGGCGCCAGGCAGCAACGCCAGCGGTATGAAGGCCACGATCGTGGTCAGCACGCCGAAGGCCACGGGCACGACGATCGTCTGGGCACCGAGGATCGCGCCGGTCAGGTTGTTGCCCGTGCGGGTCTGATGCACGTGGGTGTTCTCGCCGACCACGATGGCATCGTCGACGACGATGCCGAGCACGATGATGAAGCCGAGCAGCGAGATGAAGTTGATCGAGACATCGAGGGCCGGCAACAGGGCCACCGCGCCGAGAAACGAGATCGGGATGCCGAGGCTCACCCAGAGTGCGAGACGCAGGCGCAGGAAGAGCGCCAGGATGATCAGGACGAGGATGAACCCGCCGCGTCCGTTGCGAACCATGGAGTCGAGTCGATCAGCGAGGACCCGGGAATCGTCGTTCCAGACCGTGAGCGAGACACCGGTGGGCAGGCGGTCTTGGCTCTCTTCCGTGTAGGCACGGACCGTGCGCGAAATCCCGAGCGACTTCTGATTTCCCTGGCGATAGACCTGGATGAGAAGCGATGCCTCGCCATCGAAGCGTGCGCTCTGGTCGGTCTCGGCGAACCCATCGACGACCGTTGCGACGTCGCCGAGGAGGAGCCGGGTGCCGTCGCGGCGGGAGACGAGGGCGATGCGCTCGAAGTCTCGGCCTTGGTACGCCTGCCCTCGGGCGCGCAGCAGGATCTCGCCCGACTCGGTCTTCACGGCGCCACCGGGAAGATCGAGAGACGAGGTCCGCACCGCCTGGAGCACGTCGTCGAAACGCAGGTCGTAGCGCTGGAGCGCGGCCTCGGAGACCTCGATGCTGATCTCGTAGGGGCGCGCCATCGCGAGGCGGGCGTCACTCACACCGGGGAGGGCGGCGATCTCGTCGCGCACCTTCTGGCCAAGGGCCGTGAGAGTCCACTCGTCGACATCACCCGAGAGCGCCACGTTCAGCACCCGATTCTCGACCTCGAGCTGCCGGATGACGGGCTCCTCGGCGTCGCGCGGGAAGGTCGTGATGCCATCGACGGCGGCCCGCACGTCGTCGAGCCGGCGGCGGACGTCTTCGCCGCCCTGGAGCTCGACAGTCACCAAGCTGGCGCCCTCGGCGGACGTCGAGCGGATGCGTTTGAAGCCGGGGCGGCCGCGCAGCTCCTCCTCGACCCGGTTCGTGATGGAGGACTCCACCTCCTCGGGCGAAGCGCCGGGGTACGGGATGGAAACGTGGATCATCTCGAGATCCATCGACGGAAGGAGCTCTTGGCGCAGTGTCGGGAGCGTCCCGAGGCCTGCGGCCAGGATCACCACCATGGCGAGGTTGGCGGCGACGGGATTCTCCGCGCACCAGGCGATCGCGCGCTTCACGGGGTCGGCACCTGGGCCGTGTCGACTGTTTCGCCGGTATCGACCGTGTCGAGGGCTCCGGGCTTGCCGGTGCGCACCCGGACGGGCATGCCGTCGGTGGCCAGTTCGAGAGGCGACACCACGACCCGGTCGCCGGCGACGACGCCGGCACGAAGCCAGCTGTTTTCATGGTCCGACCGGACGACCTCGACCGACCGGATCCGCACGCGGCTCTCCTCGTCCACGACGAGCACCTGATCGCCTCGGCGCAGCGCGGAACGAGGCACGGCGAAGACGCCGGCGACCCGGCGCCCCTCGATGGAGGCTTCGACGAAGATTCCGATCGGCAGCGGCACCCGGTCGGGGTCGCCATCGCGGACGTAGGGGTCGCGAACCTGGGCCACGAGGCTCAGCATCTGGGTTCGCGCGTCGCGTGCGCCCTCGCTGCGAACCAACTCGCCTCGCCAGATGCTCGGCACGCCCGCAACGGTCGCAGAGAGATGGACGACCGGCCCCGGCAGATCGCCCTCCCCCGCGTCGTCGAAGCCGGTCGGGAGTTCGAGGTGAGCGAGGTCGGCATCGCGGATCGGGAGGCGGACCTCGGCGTAGTCGATGGAGTAGACCCGGGCCACGGGGCTGCCGCGGTTCACGAACTGGCCGAGGTCGACGTGCTTCTCGCGCACCCGGCCTCCGAACGGCGCTCGGATCCGGGTTCGCCCGAGATCGAGTTCCGCCCGCCGCACCGAGACGCGCGCCTCGCGCACACCGGCTTCGGCATTCGCGACGGCGTGGATCGCGTCGTCCATCCGCGCCTGGCTCGAGATGCCGCGCTCGTGCATCGAGCGCTGGCGTTCGAGGGTCGAACTCGTGAGGGTGAGCTGGCTCTGCGCGCGGACCAGCGCGGCCTTGGCCCCTTCGAGCGCCACCTCGTAGTCACGCGGGTCGATTCGAACGAGCGCCTCGCCCGCGTCGAAGAAGCCACCGGAAGCGAGTTCCTGAGAAACCCAGACGATGCGGCCTGCCACCTCAGCGACAAGGTCGCTTTCGGTGCGCGGCTCGACGGTCCCCTGGGCCGCGACCCAGAGGCCAACGGTTTCCGGCGAGACTTCGAGGACGTCGACGAGCGGGGTCTTGATCTCCGGC
>JAFDDA010000243.1 GCA_019311105.1 Deltaproteobacteria bacterium | reverse complement strand
GAGGCATGGGCCATCATCGCGACGTCGATGCCCTCGAAGACGCCCCCTTCCACGAGCCGGCGCTTGCCCAGGCCGGTCTCCTCAGCCGGGCAGCCGACCACCACGAGGCGTCCGACCGCGGGGTCGAGCACGCGGACGAGTGCCGCGGCGGCGAGCAGCGACGCCGGGCCCGATAGGTTGTGGCCGCAGGCGTGGCCGATCTCCGGAAGCGCGTCCATCTCGGCCAGGAGCGCGGCCGAGAAGTCAGAACCGTGGCCCCAACTCGCGCGGAATGCAGTCTCCATGCCGGCCAAGCCCGCCTCTACTTCGAAGCCGCGCGACCCCAGACAGGCTTGGTATCGGCGCGACGTCTCCCGCTCCTCGAGCGAGAGCTCGGGGTGGCGCGCCATCCAGCGCGCGAGTTCCACCGCCTCGCCGGACTCTGCGGCGATCGCGGTGGCGAGGGCCTCGTGCGCGGTCTCGAACTCTCGCGTTTCGTCTCCGTCGGCCATCCGGCACCCAGCCTCTGCCGGCAGGCCGGAGCCCGAGGCCGCGGGCGCCGACTCGGTGGTGGTCTTCATCTCGGACGGGCGCGTGGATGGTGCCGAGCTGCAGGTGCGCCTGAAGGAGCGCCTGCCAAACTACATGGCGCCCCGTGAGGTCCTGCAGGTCGAGAGCTTCCCGCTCAACTCCAACGGCAAGGTCGACCGCAAGGCCTTGCTCGAGATCCTCGAAGCCGAATAGCCCCGTGGGGAACGCCGGAGCCCTCCCAGATCGACTCGCTAGTCGACGCCGACGAAGGCCGCTCGTATACTGCCGTCCGCCCTCGGGTTCCTACCCATCCACGACCGGCCCCTCCTTTCTGCGGGGCCTTCCAAGCCTCGAGAAAGGATTCAAGATGCCGATCGATCCCAGTGCCGTCGGACAGACGGGCGGCCCCGTCACCCGAACCTGGAACTCCAAGGATGCCCTGCTCTACGCCGTCGGCGTGGGCGCCGGCACCGACGAGCTGCCCTTCACCACCGAGAACACGAAGGACACGCCCCAGCAGGTCCTCCCGACCTTCGCCGTCATCGTCGGCGGTGGCGGCATCCCCTTCGACAAGATCGGCAGCTTCAACCCCGCCATGCTGGTGCACGGCGAGCAGCGCATCGAGCTGATGGGCCCGATCCCCGTGGACGGCGAGATCCAGACCACGGGCCGCGTCGCCAACATCTGGGACAAGGGCAAGGGCGCCGTCGTCGAGATGGAGTGCGAGTCGGTCGACAAGGCAGGCAACCCCATCATGAAGACCATGATGAGCGTCTTCATCCGCGGCGAAGGTGGCTTCGACGGCGAGCGTGGGCCGAGCGTCAAGTTCGCGGTGCCCGATCGCGCGGCCGACCACGAAGTCACCTACGAGACCCGCGAGGATCAGGCTCTGACCTATCGCCTCTCGGGCGACCGCAACCCGTTGCACTCGGACCCCTCGTTCGCGGCCATCGGTGGCTTCGATCGACCGATCCTGCATGGGCTCTGCACCTACGGATTCACCGGGCGCGCGCTGCTTCGCACGCTCTGTGGCGGCGACCCGGCGAAGTTCAAGTCGATGTACGGCCGTTTCTCGAAGCCGGTGATGCCCGGCGACGCGCTCACGATCGCGATGTGGGTGGACGGGAACGAGTGCATCTACCAGACGAAGAACCAGAACGGCGACGTGGTCATCGACCAGGGACGCTGCACCTTCGAAAGCTAGCTCGGGCCGAACGAACGCCATGGCTCGCCCGCCGCGCCCCACCTGGGACCGCGACTCGGCCTTCTTCTGGGAGGGTCTCGAGGCGGGCGAGCTGCGCGTCCAACGCTGCTCCGAATGCGAGGCCCTGCGCCACCCCCCCGGCCCCATGTGCCCGGGCTGCAACGCCCTCGATTGGGACTGGGTCGTTTCGTCCGGGCGCGGCGAAGTGTTCAGCTTCGTCGTGCATCACCACCCGCCGATCCCTGGCCTCGACCCGCCCTGCACGATCGCGCTCGTCGAACTCGAGGAGGGGACGCGACTCCTGGCCAACCTCGACGGCATCGCGCCCGAAGAAGTCGAGGTCGGGCTCCCGGTCGAGGTCGAGTTCCATCGCGTCGAAGCCGTGGAGGACGACCCGGGCTGGGTCGTGCCGCGCTGGCGGCCGCGCTCGTGAGCTTTGCCGGGAAGACGGCCATTGCCGGGATTGGCGCCACCGAGTTCTCCAAGGCTTCGGGCCGCACCCCGCTCCAACTCGCACTCGAGTGCGTGAAGGCCGCCCTCGACGATGCCGGGCTCACGCCTGCCGATGTCGATGGCCTGGCGACCTTCACCATGGAAGAGAACGAGGAGATCGCGGTCCAACGCTTCCTCGGCATCGACGAGCTGAAGTTCTTCGGTCGCGTCCACTATGGCGGCGGCGCGGCCTGCGGCACGGTGCAACAAGCGGCCCTCGCGGTGTCGGCCGGGGTCGCCGACGTGGTCGTCTGCTACCGCGCTTTCAACGAACGCTCGGGCCGGCGGTTCGGGCGTGCCCAGGGAAGCCTCGGCGCCGTGGAAGCCCCGACCAACTGGAACGTGCCCTTCGGGCTCGCCACCCCCGCGGCCTGGGTCGCGATGTTCGCCCGTCGCTACATGCACCTCTACGGCGCCACCAGCGAAGACTTCGGGCGCGTGGCCGTGGCAGACCGCAAGCACGCCGCGACGAATCCCGAGGCCTGGTTCTACGAGGTGCCGATCACCCTGGAGGAGCATCAAGCGTCGCGCTGGATCTGCGAGCCGCTCCACCTCCTCGACTGCTGCCAGGAAACCGACGGCGGCGTCGCCCTCGTCGT
>JAFDDA010000156.1 GCA_019311105.1 Deltaproteobacteria bacterium | reverse complement strand
AGTGTTTCGCGAACTCGATCAGGGCGAGCCCCTGTCCTTCTGTTTCAGCTTCTACCCCAACCTCGAGGAGTTCACCGGGAACGATCATCAGGCGCTTCGACTCGCCCACCAGGCCCTCGAGATCGTCGACCGCCTGGGCAGCCCGCTGGGCCGGGTGATCGCCCTGGCCGCCATCGGCCGAGCGCTGGTGGCTGAGGGCAAGGCGGCCGAAGCCGTCGAGCCCTTGGACGAAGCCGTCGCCTTGATGCAAGACCGGCGCGTGAGTCGACAGGTGCGCCCCTTCACCCTCGGTGTGCTCGCCGAGGCCTGCCTCGCGAGCGGCGACGAGGAGCGCGCGCGGTCGAGCGCCGACGATGGGATCCGCTTCGGGCGCGAGGGAGGCCTGCGGGCGTGGGAGATCCGCGCCCATCTCGCCAAGGCTCGGATCGTCCGAGCCCTGGACGGCGCCAAGGGGCGTGAGGCCATCGAACAGGCGCTGACCGACATGGAGGCGCTGATCGAAACGACCGGCGCGCGGGCCTACACACCCTTCGTACTAGAAGAGCGCGCGCGGCTGGCTTCGCTGGTCGGGGACTCGGACGTGAACACACGCCTCGAAGCGGCTCGCGCGGCCTTCGTCGCGTGCGAAGCGACAGGGCACGCCGCGCGGATCGCCCGCGAGCTGGCGGGAGAACCGCCGGAGTGACGAAGAACGAAGGGCCTACTCGCCTTCGATCGTGAAGGTGAGCCCAGCCCGCTCGACGAGTCGGGTGATGAGCGCGTCGCTCATGGCTGAGGCGGGGGTCCAGAAGCCACCACCCGTCGCGGGCTCATCCTTCGCCAGGCAGACCGCCGCCTCCGCCAACATCTTGGACGTCGAGCCGTAGCCCGGGTCGCGATCGCCGGTGACTCGCGCGCGCAGGCTCTTGCCGCGATCGTCCGGATGTTCGCCATGGAATTCGAGGTCGAAGAATCCCGCTTCGCGCTGCGCCTTCGAAGGGCCTTCCCCTGGTTTAGGCAGGAAGCGCGAGAGCCCGCGCCGGATCGGGCCGACCGACATCAATGCCATCACCCCGCCGGTTCCAGCACCGAGGCCGAGCGCCTTGGCGTACCCGAGTGGCCCGCCGCCCGTGAGGATGGCCTCGTCGTAGCGGAAGTCGGCACCGTAGAGGTCGCCGAGCAGGACATTGCTGCGTCTCACCACGCGCGTGTTGATCCCGGCCATCACGAACATCCCCACCCAGCCGTCGAAGTCGTCGTCCTTCGTGGGGGCGAGGGCTTCGTTGCGATCGGGCCCCGAGCGCCGGTCGGCCGGGTTCAGAGCGTACGGGTCAGCGAGGATGCCGCGGATCGACGGGTCCTTCTCGACCTCGTCCAACATGTGGAGCATGCTCGCGATCGTGCCCCCGCTCGCCCCACCCTGTGAGGCCTTCACGCGGAGCTTCACGTGGCGGGCCGGCGTGCCGTGGCGTGCCCGCATCTCGCGCTGCAGAAAGAACGTGCCGAGATCCGACGGGATGCTGTCGAAGCCACAGGCGTGGACGATGCGTGCGCCGCTGGCGGTGGCCGTGGCTTCGTGGGCGTCGATCATGCGACGCATCCACTGGACTTCGCCGGCGAGGTCGCAGTAGTCGGTCCCGAGCTTCGCGCACGCTTCCACGAGGCCCGAGCCGTAGGTCGCATAGGGGCCGACGGTGGTGCAGACGACTCGTGTCTTTGCGGCCAGGGCTTCCAGGGAACCCTGATCGGCGGAGTCGCCGGTCAGGATCGGCAGGGCGTCGACGTCCTTGCCGGCGTCGCGGCCGAGATCGGCGCGCACGGCCGCGAGCTTCTCGGAATTCCGCCCCGCCATGGCCCAGCGGAGTTCGCCGCCCACGCCGTAGCGCCCGAGCAGATACTCCGCGACGAGGCGCCCGGTGAACCCCGTGGCCCCCCAGACGATGACGTCGAACTCTCGCTCGCTGGCGTCCATGACTCGGCTCCTTCTCTAGAGAGACACTTCCATCCGGGCCATGCCCGGGCTCCCGATGAGCGCTTCGAGCTCAGGGGATCGCTTCTCATCCACGATGCGAAAGCCCACCTTCTCATAAGCCTTCTGCGCCGGCGTATTGCCGACCAGAATCAAGAGCTGCGCCGCGTTGTGACCGCGGCGGCGGCCCTCGTCGAGCACGTCGTCGAGCAGGTGGCCGACAAGTCCGCGCCGGCGAAAGCCCGGATCGGTCGCCACCCATTCGACCGCCCAGGCCTCTTCGTTGTCCGCGGGAACGCAGCCGAGGAAGGGCCCCATCGCCGTGAACGCCGCGCCGAGACGATCGTCCGACCAACCCTCGGCCCGCACCACCTCGGAAAGGATCTCGGCAGGCGGCGCAAGCCCGGCACCCGCCACCGGAAACGCAGCGAGCGCCGCCGCCGGCTCGCCCTTCACCTCGGCGATGCGAAAGAAGCCGTGGTGGCACCAGCTCGGCCGCGCGACCAACACCGCCGCAACGAGCTTCCGCCGCTCCTCTTCCGACTCGGGAGCCATCAGATCCCAGGCCCCGCGCTCGACGTGCGACCGCGAAGCCTCCAAGACCACCCAGGTCAAGAACGGAACGTCATCCACAGTCGCCGCCCGAATCCGCATCGCGCAAAGCCTACCACCCACGCCCCGTCGGCCCCAAGCCGGGCCACGGGGTGTGGGCTCCGGCGAAATAAAGCGCAGGGCGCGCTCGAAGTTTCGACCCACCCCCGAGAGAGTCCGCGCCCGAGCCATTCGCCGGAGCCCACACCCCGTCGCCCGGCGCCCCCCGTGCTAGCCTCCGCGCCCATGGCATCCGTCCTCGACAACTGGTCCGAAGTCCTCCGCACCCAGAACCTCTCCGACGACAAGGAGATGGATCTCGGCTCGAAGTGGCTCCTCATCATCCGTGCCAGCGTCTTCCCCATGACCATCACGAGCGCCGCCGTCGGCGGGCTGCTCGCCTGGGGCGACCGGAACGTCGCCGACGCGAACGGCTTCCACTTCGTCTTGGCTCTGGTCGGCCTCGTCCTCGCCCACGCCGCCAACAACATGATCAACGACTACTTCGACCTCGCGGGCGGCGTCGACAGCGAGGGCTACGTCCGAACCCAGTACGCGCCCCACCCGATCCTCTCGGGGCTGATCTCCAAAGGCGGCCTCATCGCGGCCATCGTCGCCACCAACCTCATCGACCTCGCGATCCTCGTCTACTTCGGCAAGACCCTGGGGATGGGCGTCGTGGCCTTCGCCCTCGCGGGGCTCTTCATCAGCGTCTTCTACGTAGCGCCGCCCTTCAAGCTGAAGCATCACGGCCTCGGCGAGCCGGGCGTCTTCATCGTGTGGGGCCCGCTGATGATCGGCGGCACCTACTACGTCACCGCCGGCAGCTTCGCGCCGTGGGTCCTGGTCGCGAGCCTGCCCTACGCGCTGCTCGTGATGACGGTCTTGATCGGGAAGCACTGCGACAAGTTCGACGCCGACTCGGCCAAGGGCATCAAGACCCTGCCCGTCATCCTCGGTCGCGAGCGTTCGCTCTTCTTGAACCAGTTCCTGATGGTGACCTTCTTCGCCTTGGTCACCTGCCTCGTCCTGGTCGGCACCCTGCCCGTCTGGACCCTCGCGGTCTGGGTCGCCTTCCCTCGAATGATGGCCGTGTGGAAGGTCTTCGGCGAGCCGCGCCCGAGCGAGGCGCCCGACAACTTCCCGATCTGGCCCCTCTGGTACGTCGCTTGGGCGTTCCTCTTCACGCGCTTCGCGGGCGGAATGTTCGTGGCGGGGCTGCTCGTCGGCGCAATCTGGCCGCTCTACTTGTAGAACCCGTCTCGCCCAGAGCGCTGACGAAGGGGACGGTTCGAAGCCCCCACGAGACGATTGGATACGCAGGGCCAGATCCAATTCCGCCTTCGGCGGCGGCGGCGCCTACTCTTCGACGAACGCGTTCTCTGATTCGCCGAGCACCACGTCCTTCAGGACCTTGCCGGCCGCGTTGCGCGGCAGCAGCTCGCTGCGCGTCTCCCACTGGCTCGGCACTTTGTAGTAGGCGAGGGTCTCGCCCACCCAGGTCGAGAGCTCTTCGTGGTCGAGGCTCGCGCCCTTGTGGGGCACGACCACGGCCTTCACCTCCTGGCCCAGCTCCGGGTGGTCGATGCCGACCACCGCCACCTCCGCGACATCCGGATGGGCCTCGATCCGCTGCTCGATCTCGACGGGGTTGACGTTCTCCCCAGCCCGCAGGATCAGATCGCGGCGACGCGAGTTGACGTAGAGATAGCCAGCTTCATCGAGGCTTCCCCAGTCGCCGGTGCGAAGCCAACGACCCTCGCGGATGGCCTCGGCCGTGGCCTCGGGCTTCCCGTGATACTCCCGCATCACGAGCGCGCCCGAGAGGAAGATCTCGCCCTCGTTCCCCGCTTCGAGCGCCCGCCCCGTGTCGGGGTCGCGGATCTCGCATCCGATCGTCGGCATCACGCGACCGACCGAATGGGGGTGCGCTTCCAGCTCCGGGCCGAAGTGGATGGTGGCGAGCCCGGTGTTCTCGGTGAGGCCGTAGCCGAGGCCCATCTGGCGCCGGGCGTTCGGGAAGAACGCGCGCATCTGTGCCTGTACCTTGGGCGAGACCGGCGCGCCCCCCGAACCACACTGGGTGATGCTCGACAGGTCGTAGCGACCCGCATCCGGGTGGTCCATGCAGCGATGAAGCATGTTCCCCATGGGCGCCCAGCTCGTGACCCGTTCGCGCTCGATGGTGGCCATCGTCTCGGCCGGATCGAAGCGGCCCTTCAGCCAGACGGTCTTCACGCCCCCGGCGAGCAACGTGACTGCGCCGGCGTAGAGACCCGAAACGTGGAAGAGCGGCGCAGTCACCAGCATGCAGCGCGGCGGCGGCGGCGGCGCATCGGCCGGCGCTGGGCCCTGGATCTTCATCAGGCGCAAACCGTGCCAGACCTGGATGCGGTTCACGGCGACGATGTTGCGATGGGTGTTGACCGCCCCCTTGGGCCGGCCCGTCGTGCCGCTCGTGTAGAGGATGCACGCGGGGTCGTCCTCGTCGATTGGGTCTTCGGGCAGACCGACGCCTTGGTCGTAGCGGGTCAGCACCTCGAAGTCGTCTTCGATCACGACGACGGGGATCTCGGTGTCGCCCGCCTTAAGGCGGGCCAGTCGCTTCTGGTCCCCGACGAGGACCTTCGCTCCAGAATCCTCCAGGCCGTAGACGATCTCGTCGCGCACCCACCACCCGTTCAGTCCGACGGCGACCGCGCCCAGGCTGACCGTCGCCCACCACGTGATCACCCACTCGGGACAGTTTGCCGCCAGGATCGCCACCCGGTCGCCGCGCCCGACGGCGAACTTTTCGCGCAACGCCTTCGCCACGGAGGCCACCATCTGGTGGTGTTCGGCGAAGGTGATGCGCCGACCGTCGTAGACCATGAACTCGGCATCGCCGAATGCAGCAGACCCGGCGAGCAGCTCCCGCAACGACGCCTTCCGCTCCTGGAAGACCGGCGTCGGCACGCCGAGCACGTCCTCCTCGGCAACGGCGAACGGGCCGTCGCTCGCGAGCAACTCGCGCTCCGCTTGGGCGTGGTGCGGGATCTCGCTGGGGTGGAAGTTCGGGAGCATGTCGATCCTTTCAGGTGGAGGCGTCAGGCGACGAGGTCGCCCATGGTGCGCAGCATCGCGACCACGTCGTCCGGCAACGAGGGCGGCTCCTTGCCGACGGCCCAGCAACCGAGCATCACCTCGGCGGAACGATCGACGATCTCCACCATGTCGGCGGCACGGCGGAGAGTCCGCCCCCCTATCAACAGGCCGTGGTTCTTCATCAAGACCGCCCAACCGTCCCCGATCGCGGTGCCGATGGCGTCCGCCAGCTCGTGGGTGCCCGGCATGATGAACGGGATCCGCGGGATGTCGCCGAAGAAGGCGGCCTCGGTGGAGACCGGCAGGAACGGAAGCTCCGCGTTGGCAAGGATCGTCGCGTGGGGCGCGTGGGCATGAACCACGGCTTGGGCTTCTGGCTTCGCCTTGTACACCGCGCAGTGCATCATCCACTCACTCGACGGAGAGAGCTCGCCTTCGAGGCGTTTGCCATCGAGATCGATCCTCACCAGCAGCTCGGGGCGCAGGTCGCCCTTGAAGAGCTGGCTCGGCGTGATCCAGATCTCGTTCTCGGTGCCCGGAACCCGCGCCGAAACGTTCCCGCCCGTGGCGGTGATCAGTTCCTGGCCGTAGAGCTCCCCGACGGCGGCGACGAGCGCGTGACGAACATCGCCATCCCCGGCATGGCTCGCAGGCGCCGTGCCCACGCCGCCAGGCCGAGGGAGCGATGCGAGGTCGCCCGGGTCGCCCGCCGCATCGCGAACCGCTGCGTAGACGCGAGAGAGATCACCCTGGATCTGCTGCAGCGTCATGGCCTTGGCCGTGTCACCGCTGAAGGAGAGCCCACCGCTCATGGCCTCCTGCATCGGGTTCACGCGGCCGGTGAACATCCCGTCGAGCACGTCGGCCCGCAGACGCAGCTCCAACTCCGGTGTCTCGGCCGGCGCCGTCACATCGCCGGTGACCGCACCGTCTTGCAACCGGAAGTGGAACTCGAGGGGGAGATCGGTCAGCAGGAAGTGGAGTGTCACGTCCTTGTCGGCCGAGAACCGCACGAGCGCTTCGTCCGTGACGATGCCCTCGACGAAGCCAGAAACGATCTTGGCCATGGCCTCGACCACCTCCGCCGGCGCGGCGACGACAGGCCCGGGCTCGGAAGACGGCGTCGGAGCTGCCGCCACGTTCGTCTTCTTGCCTTTCTTCCTCTGGATGTCGGTCACCGCCGGGCCGGGCCGGGACGCCAGGGCGTCGAGCCGTTCCGCAGAGACCTGCGCCCGCTCGCGGTCGAGGGCGAAGCCATCGCAGACGGCTGCGTTCAGTGCATAGTGCGGGCCCTCACCCGTGAGGAGGCGTGCGAGATCGGCGGCGATGAGGGCGCCCTGGTGCGCCGCCACCTCGATCGTGTTGCCGCCAATGTGGGGCGTCGCCACGACCTGATCGAAGGCCAACGCCGCTGGAGAGGGCCTCGAGCAGCGCGGCCTCGTCCACCAGCGCAGCGCGTGCGGAGTTCACGAGCGAAGCCCCATCCTTCATCTGCGCGAACTCGGCCGCACCGATCATCCCCTCGGTCTCGGGAGTGACTGGCGCGTGCAGGCTGACGAAGTCGCTCTCGGAAAGCACCGTTGTCAGGCTCGCCGGCTCGGCGCCAGCCCGAACGATGGCTTCGTCCGAAAGGAACGGGTCGAAGACCCGCACGCGGGCGCCGAAGCCCGCGAGGCGGCAGGCGACGCCGCGCCCGACCGCGCCGAGCCCCACCAGGCCGATGGTCTTCCGCCAGAGCTCCCGCCCGCGCAGGGATTGAAAGGCCTGCCCCATCTTGCCCATGTCGCCCTCGGCGACGCTCGGGTCGCGCAAGAACGCATTCGCTTCGGGGAGCTT
>JAFDDA010000064.1 GCA_019311105.1 Deltaproteobacteria bacterium | reverse complement strand
CGCGCGACGGGTGTCCGAGGGGTGGTAGCACTCGCCGTGGCAGAGCCGATCGAGTCGTTCCTCGGACAGCGCGCCCAGGCTCGACTCGGGGCAGCCGGGCTTCGGCTCGAAGGAGCCGAGCGCTCGCACGGAGAACCGCGGCGCGCGGTTCATTCGCACCTCGGAGCCCATGGGCAGCGGCACGTCCCCGGCGTTCAGGATGTCGAACCACAGCAGGATGCGCGGCCCGCTCGTGCCGTAGACCTCGCGCCGTTGCATCGCTTGCCAGATCGCTTCGCGGCTCCGTCCCTCGGCGTGGACCGCGGCGAGCCCTCCGGGGTAGAGAAAGCTCTGCACCCGCAGATCCGAACCCATGACGCCGACCCGTCCCCTCTTGGGTGAAAGCGGCATGTCGGGCTCGTCCATGGGCGCTTCGGCCACCGAGTCGGTCATGAGGGCGCGGTCGACCTGCTTGTAGCCGGTCCCGGGTCGTGCGTCGTGGCCGTCGCTCGAAGCCACGAATCCGTAGCGGAAGCGGCGAGGCTCGCCGGCGGGTTCGCCCTCCGAGCGCGAGAGCGCCATGGCGTACTGAACGCTCTCGCGTGGGCGGTAGCTGAAGGACGGCTTGGCGCAGTCGCGACATTGGTCGCAATCGAGCCATTCCTCCATCGCCGCGTCCGGGAAGACCTGATGGGGCCGAAGGTTCGCCTGGGCCGCACGGGTTCGCGCCAGCGCGACGCGGCGTTCGCACTCGGCCTCGGGCAGATCACCGCAACGCGAGCGCATGATCTCGCCGGCCTGCCAACAACAGGGCAAGAAGTCGACCGTGGGCTCCGGGCAGACCCGCTCCCCCTCCTCCCCGAACTCGACGGGTCGCCACTCGCGATAGGGCTCGGAGTCGCCGTGGCCCGACATGACCTCGACGAGGCGCATGCGGGTCCCGTCGTAGACCTCGGGCTCGAGGTGTCGGGCCACGTCGCTCCCCACCGGCGTGTAGGTGCCCCAGGTCGTGCCATGCGGGATCTCGAGCACGTCGAAGCCCCACTGGTCGAGTTTCTCGTGAAGCTCCGCCGGCGTCGGCGCCACCTCTTCGCAGGCGAGCGGGAGCTCGCGCGTGTCCACGCCCTCTGGGCAGACTTTGCGGGCGTTCAAGCGGTCGACGTAGTCCGCGAACGAGGTGTAGGCGCCGAAGCTTCCGGGTTGCACCCAGCGGACCGCACTCATCATCTGGCCGAGCTCGCCATGGATGCTGCGCTTGGCGCCGGAGCTGATCGGCCGCGCGGGCAGCTCGCCATCCTCGCCGCCACGGAAGACGAGACAGCGGTGCCCCCAATGCTCCTCGGCCGACGTGCCCGCCTGGCTCCACTCGAAGCCGGTGAAGGCAACGAGGTCGGGGTCGGCTTCGTCCCCCGCCAGGGCGTTGCACTGCCGCAGGCTTTCGCGGGACGCATCCCAATGCTCGGGCAGAAGCGTCTCGGCGTGGTCGGTCAGAGCGAAGAAGTCGAGGTTGGCGCAGTGGCGGGCGAAGTCGCAGGCGTCGGCGGGCGGATGTGCCCCGTTGCCCCCGACCATCGGCAACGTGAACAAAAAGCCATCCCAGGAGTAGGAGCTGTGGACGTGGAGGTCGCCGAAGAGGATCGCCTTCGGCTTGATGGCCGGCGCGCGAACGAGCGCCTCGTAGTCTCGCGCCTGGGCCTCCGCGGCGGCGGCTCGCTGCGCGGGATCGCGTTGCGGGCCCTCGATCGTGTCTTCCCAGTGCGCGTCCGGCCCACAGGCCAGCGCGAACGCAGCGACGAACACGATCCCGATGCGTCTCATCGACGGCCAGTCTAGTGGCTGGCGAGATCGGGCGGGCGGGATATGTTGGCAGCGCCCCGGTCCCGGGGACATCCCGTGTTTGAAGCCATCGCCTCCGCCCTCGACCTTCTCTGTCCGCGGGTTTGCTTCCGCTGCCAACGAACGCCCGAGGAAAGCGCCGCCCTGTGTCGCCGTTGCCTCGCCGGCCAGCCGGCTCCCGAGCCACCGGCCATTCCGAACCTCGACGCCTGCGCCGCAGGGGCGGGCTACACGGGCGAGGTCGAGGCTTGGGTGCGGGCGTTCAAGTACCCGCCGGCGACGTTGCTGCCAGACCCTGCGCCTGAGGCCATGCTCGGGGCTCTGCTCGATCGCGCCGCGCGGTCGCTGCCCGAGCCCGCGCTCGTCGTGCCCGTCCCGCTCCACCCTCGCCGGCTGCGAAGCCGCGGCTTCAATCCGGCGGGTCTCCTCGCACGGCAGATGGCGAAACGCATGGAGGTCCCCTTCGACCCCGTCGCGCTGGTTCGGCTGCGCGATACGCCGAGCCAGACCGGCCTCGACGCCCGCGCGCGGCGGCGGAACGTCGCACGTGCCTTTCGCTGGGTTCGTGCTGGGACGACGCCCAAGCGAGTGTGGCTCGTGGACGACGTGGTCACGACCGGGGCCACGCTCGGGGCTGCGGCGCGTGCGTTGCACGCGGCGGGGGTTCGCGAGGTCTTCGGGGTCTGCGCCGCGGCGACGGAACGTCGCGGCTAGCGCCGCCGAAGGCGGAATCGGGGTTTGGCCTTGCGTATCCAGTCGTCTCGTCAGCGAATAGAACCGTCCCCATCCGGCAGGGCCTGAGGTCGAAGGCAGATGCCTGACGACCAAGGGGTTATTGAGATGGGTCTAGCCCCGGCCCACCGCTTCGGCGATGGCCTCGACCAGGCGCTCGCGCTGCACGGGCTTCTTGAACACCACGCCGCGGAGCCCCTCGATCCGGCTGCGCTTGATGATGTGGTCCTTGTCGTAGTGGAACGCGGTCATCATCAACACCGGCAGGTCGGTGAAGCGCTGGTGGACGGCGCGGTAGAGCTCGTAGCCGTCCATACCGGGCATCACGACATCGGAGAGCACGAGGTCGAAGCGCGCGGCCTCGAGCTTGGCCAGGGCCTCGTTGCCGTCGCCCGCCGTCTCGACGATGCAGCCCTCGCGCTCGAGCATCTCGCTCATGCTGCGGCACAACCCGAGGTCGTCGTCGACGACGAGGATGCGCAACCCCTTCATGCGCTCGTCCGCCTTGTGGCGATGCTCGCCGCGCGGCCGCAGGTCGATCATCCGCGCAGGCCCGATGTACTCGACCGTCGTGTACTCGTCGCCCCGAGCCATCTCGCTCACCCGTTCGAGGATCTCCGAAATGCGCGCCACCTCGCGACGGATCGCATCGATGCGTTCCACCTCGACCGAGACGTCGCCCTCCCCCGCGAGTTCGCACACGTCGCTCTCGAGCAGCTCGATCTGGTTCAGCACCACCGCCAGTGGGTTGTTGATCTCGTGGGAGAGGCCCACCGCGACCTCGCCAAGGGTCGCGAGCTGATCCTTGCGCAGGATCTCGCGCAGATCCTTCGCAAACCCGATGGTGCCATCCTCATCGCCGTCGTCGTCGTAGAGGATCGCGCCCGAGATGGCGACGGGGATCTCCTCACCCGACTTCGCGATGAAGGTGGTCTGGAAGGCGTCGCACACACCGGGCCCGCCGTGCCCCTCGCCGCGCATGGCCCGCATCACGCGCTTCGCCTCATCGAGGGTCGGGTAGAGCTTCGCGGCGTGCTGGCCGAGGGTCTCGCTTCCGGAGTAGCCGAGGCTCAGCGAGGCGCCGTCGTTGTAGAACGAAACCGCGCCGTCGCGGTCCGTGGCCACCACGATGTCGGTGGAGCGCGCGATCAGGCGCTCGAGGCGCTCTCGGGAAAGATCCATCGCTTCCGCCGCTACTCGGCTTCCTGCTCGGCCAGCCAGCGCTCCGCGTCGATGGCCGCCATGCAGCCCGTACCGGCCGCGGTGATGGCCTGCCGATAGGTCGGGTCCATGGCATCGCCACTGGCAAAGACGCCCTCGATCGAGGTGCGCGTGCCGCCGGGCTCGTTTTTGATGTAGCCGACCGAGTCGAGCTCGATCTGGCCCTTCAGGAGTTCCGTGTTCGGGCTGTGCCCGATGGCGATGAAGACGGCTTCCACCGGAAGCTCGCGCGTCTCGCCCGTCTTCACGTCCTTGACCCGCATCGCCGTCACGAAGTCGTCGCCGAGGATCTCGTCCACCTCGGAATTCCACACGAACTCGATCTTCTCGTTCTTCTTCGCGCGGTCTTGCATGATCTTCGAGCCGCGCAGCTCGTCGCGCCGATGCACGAGCGAAACCTTGCTCGCAAAGCGCGTGAGGAAGAGCGCCTCTTCGAGCGCCGTGTCGCCGCCGCCCACCACCGCCATGGGCTTGCCGCGATAGAGCGCGCCGTCGCAGGTGGCGCAGGCCGAGACGCCACGGTTGGTGAGCCGCTTCTCGGAAGGGAGCCCGAGCCAGCGGGCGGAAGCGCCCGTTGCCAGGATCACGGCGTCTGCCGTCACCACGCGCTCGGTCGTCTCGATGCGGAAGGGCCGCTTCGAGAGATCGATCCGCGTGGCGTTCTCCTTGTAGATCTTCGTACCGAAACGTGCGGCCTGAGCTTCGAAGAGATCCATCATGTCCGGGCCGGTCACGCCCTCGGGGAAGCCCGGGTAGTTCTCGACCTCCGTCGTCAGCATGAGCTGGCCGCCCGCCTCGAGGCCAGCGACGACGATGGGCTCGAGCTCGGCCCGCGCGCTGTAGACCGCGGCGGTATAGCCGGCCGGGCCGCTGCCCACGATCACGATCTTGCTGTGCTCCACGCCAACCTCCTGGTGCGAGACGCCGAGCAGCGAGTCGAGTTCGCCCTCGCCGTCGAGGGCGGCAAGGGCGTCGAAGCCACCCACGTGGCGCTCGCCGATCCAGATCTGCGGCACGGTGCGGCGGCCCGAGCGCTCGACCATCTCGTCGCGCTTGCCGGCCTCCGCCTCGATGTCGATCTCGGTCCAGGTCTGGCCCTTTGCGACGAGTAGCCGCTTGGCCATGTCGCAGTAGGGGCAGTCGGGTTTGCTGTAGATCAGGATCTCCGCCATGGGCCGAAAGTTACCTCATCCCACGCGCGCTTCTGGCCTCGCCGAGCCGTCTACATCGGCTCGGTGATCGGGAGATCCTCCCAGAGCAGCTGCAAGAAAGTCCCGATGAAGAACGAAAGGAATGTGAACAGCATCACCGCCGACGGGAAGGCATAGAAGGGCCCGATCCCGAGGACGGGCGGGAGTTGCCCGACGATGGGTGCGGCCGTGGCCTGGACCCACTCCACCGACATGCTGGCGTCTTCGGCCGCCCAGTTGCGAACCGCCATGAAGGGGCCGAGCAGGCTGGTGATCACCATGCCGATGCCGACGCCTTGAAGCGCGCCGAGCAGGAAGATCCCACGCGCCCGCGCGAAGGCCTCGCTCGGGTCGGCAATCCGGCTCTTCACCTCCACGTAGAGGTAGAGCAGGGTGATGAAGCCGAGAAGCCCCATCACCACGGTCAGCTGGGGCCACGGGCTGCGCGCGAGGTCCCACACCTCGTCGATCAGGAACACGGGCGCGTAGCCGACGATGATGCCCGCCGTGATGCGAGGCACCGAAGCGTGGAAGAACGTGAGGTCGCGCTTCCAGACGAAGCGGTAGAGGAAGAACCAGAACGTGGCGATGATGCCGACCAGCACCATCGCGGCCGCGACCCCGTCGAAGAGCAGGGGTGCCCGCTCGTAGAAGAAGGCCGCGCCGACGAAGGGTGTCGCCACCGCCGCGAGAGCCATCAGGTAGTTGCGCGTGCCGTGGATCGAGAGGTGGCGGTCGGAGCCCTTGCCGCCCCGCAGGAGGTCCGCCTCGTGGTGGATCACCGCCGCGCCGTTTGGCACGTCGTACTGGCGCAGGAACCAACGCTCGAGCTTTCCGAGGATGCGCAGGCAGTCGCGGTTGCCCGGCCGCCGCAAGAAGGGCACGAGGTCGCGGCTGCGCACGAGCCTCGTGCTCCCGGCGACGCAGACCGCGGAGAGGACCTCCGCCTCACGGTCGCCAAAGGGGCTCGTCTCGGTCTCGAAGGCCCGGTTCGACTCGTCGAGACACACGTCCTCGAGCCAACGACGGAAGCTGCGCTCGGCGGCACGGACGACGGCGCGATTGACGGCCTCGGGCTCGCCGCGCTGCAGCGTGTAGAAGATACCGATCTCGCTCGGGTCGTCGCTCGGGTCGACCGGGTCGACTTCCCCGGCGACGTAGCCGGCAAGGTAATCCGGTTCGACCCTCCGCTCGACGAGCGAGCGGAAGGCCCGCAACGCGACCTTGCGTAGATGGAAGGCGGCGCTCCGCTGGCGCTCGGTCTCGAAGGGCTTGTCCTCCATGAAGCGGCCGACGACCAGGGCGAGGATCCCGGTGTCCTCGTAGGCCTGGGAGAGGATCGGGCCCGAAGGCGACTGCACTTCGAGGCGATCCATCACGCGCTCGAGATAGCCGGGCAGCGCTTCGACGAGGCGCGCCATCAAGGCCTCGGCATCGCGCCGGTTCGCTCCGGGCGCGATCAGCTGGGGCTTCGTCCACAGGTCTTCGAGCTGGAGGTAGAGCTCCGCCGGGTCGTGGCGGTCGGCGCGGAAAGCGAACGTCTCGGGGAAGGTCCGCTCGAAGCCCGTACCCTGATTGCGTTCGAAGCGGACTTCGCGCGTATGGAAGGCGTAGGTGAAGCGAACCGTGGTATCGAGTCGTTCGACCCGGTATTCGAGCCGCTCGATCCCGGCACCCGGGCCGCCTCCACCCGGGCCGCCTCCGCCCGGGCCGGGCGCGGGCTCAGAGGACACGCTGCCTCGGGTTCTCTCCAGACTCGTAGTAGGCCTCGACTCGTTTCGCGAGCTCGGTGACGGGCGCGGGCACGGCCTCGGGCAAGGGCCATCGCGCCTGGGCCACGCGCATGCGATCCATCAGCAGCTGCGCGTCGGGGTACTCCTCGCGCGCGATGGTGTCTTCGACATCGAGCCAGTTCTGCATCGCCGTGATGGTGCGGGTCGCGCGTTCTTCGAGCTCGGCCATGCCCGATGAGCGCACGCTCGCACCCCGCGCCTGGCTCGCCAGCTTCGAAAGCTCCTCCACCGAGCGTTCGAGATGAGCCCGCATCCCCTCATTCTGGGCAGCGAGCTCCTGCACCGCGTCCTCGAACTGCCGTCGGAGCGGCTCGTGGGAGATCTCGCGCAGCAGGATGACGGTGCCGATCTGCTGGCCCTCGGCGTCTTTCAAGCGGTTCTGACTCACGCGCAGATGAAGCGCCGACTCCCCGCGCGTGATGTTCACTTCTTCGTAGCTGTCTTCGCCCGCGAGTTGCACGGCGATCTCGTAGATCATGTTGCCCGACTCGTCGGAGAGCACGTCCTTCAGCGGGTGGCCGCGCGGGTCGTGGTCGATGCCGAGGTAGTCGAGCACGGCACGGTTGGCCGCCTGCACGATGCCCTCCGGGTTCAAGGCGAGGGCGCCCGTATCGAGCTGATCCATCACCGCTTCGAGGAAGATCTTGCTGCGGCCGAGGTCGGCGAGCAGCGCCTCGTTCTCGATGCGCAGCCGGTAGAAATCGACCGCGCGGCGCACGACCTGGCGCAGGTCGTCCTGCTCCCACGGCTTGGTGACGTAGGCGTAGACGTGGCCGTCGTTGATCGCCTTGATGGTGGCGTCCATGTCGGCGAAGCCGGTCAGGATGATTCGCGCCGTCGCGGGATGCAGCCCATAGACCTGGCTCAGGAACTCGACCCCGGTGGTGCCGGGCATGCGCTGATCGGAGATCACCACCGAGACGGGGCCCGTCTCCTCGAGGAGCGCGAGGCCCGCTTCGGCGCTCCCCGCCGTCAGGACGTCGTAGTCGTCCTCGAAGGTGAACGTCATCGTCTCGAGGATGGCGTCCTCGTCGTCGACGATCAGGAGTCGGTCGCGTGCCGGGTCAGACATCGGCGGAGGGTTGCCTCCTACCAGTCGAGGCCGAAGCGGCCCCTCCCCTTGCGTTTGGTGCGGCGTTCCGTGATCTGCTCGCGGATCTTCGCGCACTCCTGGCCCAGGCGTTCCGAGAGCCGCGAACGCGCCGGGCTCGCCCACGGCCGCTGCTCGGAGCGCTCGCGGAAGGTGACGAACTTCCGATAGCCCCAGAGCTCCGCTTCGAACTGTTCCTCCATGATGCGCGTCATGATCGCATCGTCGAGGTAACCGAGCCCCGGGATCGAGTCGGGAATCAAGTCGTCCGGGTCGGAGAAGTAGGCGAGCGTCGCCAGGATCTCCTTGTAGATCGGCTTCGGGACCTCGTAGTCCTTGTCCTCGAGCATGCTGATCAGGTCGTCGAGGGGCTCGATGGCCTGGAGCACGAACGGCGGGACCCGCTTCGACCGCCGGATCTTCTTCACCAGGGCCTTGCCCTCGGAGAGCACCGCGTCGGGATCGAGCTTCGACACGTTGCGCTTCGCCTTCTCGAAGAGCTTCTTGAAGTACTCGACGTCGTGCTTGTCGAGGTCGAAAACGATCCTGATCGGCTTGGTGGCCATTCTGGGGGTGCCTCCCGGCTTGGGTCGCTTTTGGGTCCGGGCTCGCGACCCGCGGGACTCTATCACTCAGAAGCCCCGCGACGGCGGAACTCTATCAGTAACGCGCGTAGTCGATCAACCGCTCGGGCGACCTTCGCCACTCGCCTTCCCAGCGTTCGATCACCGCCTCGCCGGGGCTCTTGCCGAGGGCCAATTGCTCACGAACCGGCTCGAGGAAGCGTCGCTCGTCCTCGCCGCTGGCGTTTTGGTCGTCGATCTGGCGGAGGCCCTCGGCGGCGAGGTCGGTGACCTCGTTCAGCCACTCGGCGACGGGCCGGCCGGCGAGCTCGGCTGCGAGACCGCGGCGGGCGACGTCGTCGAGGCCCGCCTCCACCTGGGCCGGTGTCCAGGGGCGCACCATTTCGAAGGCGGCGTCGAGGGCGGAGGGGTCGTAGTAGAGGCCCTTCCACAGCGCCGGCAAAGAGCAGGTCAGGCCCGGCGGCACCGCGTCGGCACCCCGCACTTCGATGAAACGCTTCAGCCGGACGTCCGGGAAGACCGTGGTCAGGTGGAGATCGAAGTCGGCCAGCGTCGCGTGCTCGCCCTCGTGGCCCTCGGCCATGAAGCGGCGGAAGGTCTTGCGACCGAGGGGGAGCATCCGCTCGCCGCGCAGGATGAAGAACACCGGCGCGTCGAGCGCCCACTCCACGTAGTCGCGGTAGCCGAAGCCTTCGACCTGGGCGAAGGGCAGCGGGCCCGTGCGATCGGGGTCGGTGTCGCGCCAGATGTTCAGCCGGCGCGAAGCGAAGCCGCTGTCCTTGCCCGCGGCGAGGCTCGAGTTCGCGAACACGGACGAGATGATCGGCGTGAGGGCCAGACCGACGCGCATCTTGCGCGCCATGTCGGCCTCGTCGGTGAAGTCGAGATTCACCTGGACCGTGGCGGTGCAGTGCATCATGTCGAGGGCGAGCCCACCGCGCGTCGGCAGGTAGGACCGCATCACGTCGTAGCGCGCCTTGGGCATGCGCGGGATCTCGTCGACGCCGTGGAAGGGGTGGATGCCGAGGCCGAGCCACACGATGCCGAGGGCCTCGGCGTGGGGCCGCAGCAGCTCCAGGTGGTCGTGGAACTCCTTGCAGGTCTCGTGGATGGTCTCGAGGGGCGCGCCGGAGAGTTCGAGTTGCCCGCCGGGTTCGAGGGTCAGGCTCGCCTTGCCCTGCTTCAACGCGATGGTGCGCCCGGCCTCCTGGACGCGCGTCATCTCGTGCTCTTCGGCGAGGCGTTCGAGCAGGGCCTCGATGCCGCCCTCGCCCTCGTAGGGGATGGGGCGCAGCGTCGCCTCGTGGAGGCCAATTTTCTCGTGCTCGGTGCCAATGCGGAACGCCTCGCGCGGCTTCTCCCCGCTGCGGAACAACCCCACGAGGTCGTCGATGGAGCCGATCGGTTCGAGGAGTTCGGGCTGCTCAGTGTATTGCGTCACGCGGAGCTCCCAAGATCGCCATACAGATCGGGGTGCAGGAAGCGAACGAGCGCGCAGACGACAGCATGCCGCCCGTACTCCTGGCGCGTCAGGACACCGCCGGTCAGTTTGCCCACGTTGCCGATGCTCCGTCCGCTCACTTCGGCGGCCCCCGCGCGGCGCGCGCCGCGGTGCTGCGTCCAGAAGCGATCGAACAGTGGCCCGATCGGCTCCCGGCGTTCCGTGGCCGGCCCGGTGAGATCGGGGGGATAGGCGAAGCCCGAAGAGAGCCCGACGCCCAGGCGCGACCCGTCGGTCACCACCGCGCAGCCGAGGTTCAGATGTCGGGGCTCGTCTGCGGTCACGTCGAGGGGAACGAGGCCGTCCTCGATCCCGATCCCGAGGTCGGCGCCGGCTGCGAGGGCAGCCCGCGCGCGGGTTTCCGCCCCGCGCAGGATCTCGTCGAAGCCCACGGGTTGTTCGGAAACGCCGGAGTCCACCTCGGTGCCGAGCACGCGCGCCTGGGGGGCGTAGGGCCGCAGGGCGGCCCGTACGGCGCCGAGCTTCGGCCGGTTCAGGGTGCCCACGCGAACGCTCCGCACCCAACCGAGGCCGCGCGGAACGGGGCCGTCGCTCGGCTCGTGCCGATGCCCCCTGGCGGCGTTCACGGCGTCGCCGCCTCCTCGAGGAACTGCTCCAGGAAGTCGCCGAGGGCCTTCTCGAGTTCGGCCTCGGCACCGAAGGGGAACGACAGACAGGGGCCCTCGTTCTTCCCCGCGCGGAAGGGGCCGACCAGCGTGACTTCGCCGCGGCTCTTCACCGTGACGATCGCCGCGTAGCGGCCCCGCTTGAGATCAAATTGGATCGAGCGCAGGTGCTTGTCGTCGGCCCGCGGCTCGGACACCTCGACGGCGAGCTGCCCCGCACCCGCGGCGACGACGGCCTCGTTGAAGCCCTTCACACCCTCGGCCACCACAGAGCGCAGCGCCTCGACGTTGCGGCGCGCCTGGTCGAGGCCGTCGGCTTCGCCCGCTTCGCGCTCGGCCAGCTTGCGGCCGAGGCCGGAGAGTCGGTCGTGCAGGGCCGCGGTATCGAATTCGTGGTCGCTCATGGGTTCATCGTCGCACACCGCGCGGAGCGCGGAATTGGAGATGGGGCTCGGCCCGCTCCAGATTCCGCTTCCTCAGCGTCGCCCACCGCACAGGGGTGCCTTAAAGCGCCTCTCCGAGGGCGGCGATGGGGGTCGGGTCGAGCTCCGCGAGGGTCGCGTCACGGGCGACCTGGAAGGCCGGAAGCTGGGCGCTCGGAATCGGCGGTGCCGGCGGCGTCTGGACCTTGTTCGGGTTCACGGCCTTGCCGTCCTTGCGAAGGTCATAGTGGACGTGGGGGCCCGTGGCGAGGCCGGTGGAACCGACGTAGCCGACGACCTGCTTGCGGCTCACTCGCGCGCCGACCTTGAGGCGGTCGGCGTAGCGCTGGAGATGGCCGTACGTCGAGACGTAGCCATTGGCGTGCTTGACCTTCACCGTCTTGCCCATGCCGCCCATCCGCGAGACGTGCACCACCTCACCATCGGCGATCGACCAGATGGGTGTCCCGTAGGCCGCGCCGTAGTCGATGCCCAGGTGCGGGCGCTTCACGCGCAGGATGGGGTGCAGGCGCGACCAGCTGAAGGGCGACGTCACGCGCGTGTACTTGAGCGGTGAGCGCAGAAACTGGCGCTCGAGCGCGGTGCCATCGGGCCGGTAGTAGCCCGAGTCGCCGTCTTCGGATTCGTAGAGGATGGCCGTGTCCACCTTGCTCGCGCCGCGGTATTGCGCGGCGAGGATCCGCCCGGGCCGGACGTAGACCTCGTTGCCGTCGCCGTCCTCCTGGTAGATCCGCTCGTAGCGGATGCGGAACTCGTCGCCGGGCCGGACTTCGCGAGTGAAGTCGACCTCCCACGCGAAGAGCTCCGAGAACTGGTAGGCGAGCTGGCCGCTCTCCCCGAGGTTTCGCACCGCGTTGTAGACGTTGTTGGTGACGACGCCGACGAGGGTCTCGATCCGAGCGACGAGGTTGACGCTCAGGGCCGTGGCGATCAGTTCTTCGCCCACGCGGTAGAGGCGATAGCCGTCGATGGCCGACGTCCGGTATTCGAAGTCGACCACGGCGCCGTCGGCCTTGCGGGCGAGGCGGAAGCGATCGCCGGGCCGGGCGAAGCGGAAGTCGAAGACCGGCCGCATCTCGATGGCGATCTCGTGCACCGTGGAACCGGGCACACCCATGCGAGTGAGGGTCGAGTGGAGCGTCTCGCCGCTGCGCAACTCACCCCGGACGACGTCGAGATGGTCGGGCGGGCGCGGCGGGCCGAGCGGCGTGCCGTCGCCATCGGGCGAAGCGACCGAGGCGACGAACGGGTCGGGCGCTTCGGCGCGCGCAGTGCCCGAGTCGAGCGCACCCAAGGCGACCGCAGCCAGAATCGCCCCGAAAACGAGGGCGACGCCGTAGCCCAGAGCGGGCTGGCCGAACCATCTTGAAGACTGGCGTTCGTTCATCTTCCCCAGAACCGGTTGTGCTCGCTGGCCGGCCGTCGGGCGCGCTTTGGCTCCGACGGTTGCTCGGTGAGCGCGCGTAGCGTAGTCATCGCAGGGCGAGAACGCACGCCGAAACGGGCCGGCCAGAGCCGGGGGAGCCTCCCCTGGCAAAGCCATCCTTCGCAGACGGAACGCCCCCGCGGGGCATTCCAGGAACCCAAGAGACTCCGTGACTCGAAGCCTAAAGTGTAGTGTTTTTGCCTCTATTGGGCTCATCGCGGCCTTGGCGCTCCCTGCGCCCTCCGCCTGGGCCGCCTGGCCCTTCGGCCCCGCCACGCCCAAGGTCGGCGAGGACCCGGGGGAGGCGGCGGCGCGGGTCCTCTCCCAGGCCATCCGCATTCCGACCGTAAACCCGCCGGGCGGGGAGAAGCCCCTGGCGAAGCTCTTCGTCGACATGCTGAAGGACGCCGGCGTCGAGGCCCGGGTGATCGACACGCCCCGCAACGGCTCCAAGGAGGGCCGCGCGGCGGCCTGGGGCCGGGTGAAGGGCAACGGCTCGCGTCGGCCGATCGTGCTGCTCTCCCACCTCGACACGGTGCCGGCGGACCCGAAGGGTTGGGCCATCGCGCCCTTCGAGGGTGCCGTCGGGGCGGGCTCGGTGGTGGGTCGCGGGGCTCTCGACGCCAAGGGCGTTTCGGTGGTGCACCTGCTCACCACCCTGACCATCGCGCGCCGCAGCGAGCCCCTCGATCGGGACGTGATCTTTCTCGCCACGCCCGACGAAGAGACGGGCGGCCAGCGGGGTGCGGGCTACCTGGTGCGCGAGCGGCGCTCGCTGCTCTACGACGCCGAGCTCCTACTCACCGAAGGCGGCGGCATCCAGGTGGGCGAGGGCGGAACGTCGCCCGTCTGGGGCGTGACCGTCACCGAGAAGGCGCCGTGCTGGATGGACATCGTGGCCGAGGGCACACCCGGACACAGTTCGGTCGCGCCGCCCGTAACCGCGGTGACCCGGCTGCTCGACGCCCTCGAGCGGATCCGCCGACTCGAGACCCCGGTCGCCGTGGTCCCGGAAGTCGCGCGCATGTTTCGCTCGGTCGCCCAGCTCGCCCCCGCGGAAGACCGCACGGGCTTCCGCAACCTCGCCGTCGCCCTCGAGACCGACGCCGACTTCCGCCGACGCTTCCTGTCGAAGCCCGGCCGTGCGGCGCTGGTTCGAAACACCGTGGCGATCACGGTCCTCGAAGGCAGCAGCCAGACCAACGTCCTACCCGGCCGCGCCCACGCCCAACTCGACGCAAGGCTTCTGCCCGGCCAACACTGCGCAGACTTCGTCGAAGAGATCGAGCGAACGATCGCCGACGATTCGATCCGGGTAGAACCCTTCCTCGCCTTCACGACGAGTAGCTCCCCCGTGAACACGCCCCTGTTCCGTGCCATCCAGCGCGTCGCGTCAAAGGTCGACCCCGGCGCGCCAGTCGTCCCGAGAGTCATCGCCGGCTTCACCGACGCCCACTACTTCCGAGACCTCGGCATCGTCGCCTACGGCTTCGTCCCCCGCTGGCTCCCGCCCAGCGAAACCCGCGGCATCCACGGCCCCAACGAAAAGATCTCCATCGCCAACCTGCGAAAGGGCACCAACACCTTGGTTCAGATCCTCGAGGCCTTGGATCAACGGTGAACCCTGCCAGCACCGAGCGGGTCGAGCGTCCGGGAGTTCCTGGAGCGAAATAAAGCGCAGGCCGCCACGCACGCCCCGACGGCCGCGGCCCAACGCCCCAGCGACCCGTCCCAACAGCCAACCCGCCTCGACGGCGGACGAGCCATTCGCGGAAGGACTCCCGGACGCTCGACCCGCCCTCCGAGCCGTTTCAGTCTTTACGGAGTTCCTGGATGGCGCGGTGGATCAGCTCGAAGAGGGGCTCGATGTCGTCGACCTCGAGGCACGAGAACGCGACGCGTAGGTCCGTCTTCGACGTGGCGACGAGGCCCGTTTCGTATTCGTTGAGCAGGCGCACTCGCACGTCTTCGGCGTCGACTCCTGTGACGTTCAGGCACATGAAGTAGCCGCTGTTGAAGGGGTAGACCTCGAAGCTCTCGGCGTAGCGGGGCTCGTTCGCAACGTCGTAGACCTTCTGGGCTCGCAGCCGCAACGTCTCGGACTTCTGTTCTCGCTCCTTGGCGATGGTCGGGCTGGCGAGGGCCTTGGCGACGAGGGACTGCGAGAACTTCGGGGAGTTCGAAATGGCGCCGCGGATGGCGCCCTTGATCTTGGCCTCGAGGGCGGCGATCACGGTGTCGGCGGTGGCCGCGCGGCCGGGGCCGAGCGTGATGAAGCCGCAGCGCAGGCCCCAGACGAACAACTCCTTGGTCGCGCCGTCGAGCTTCACGGCGAGCAGGTTCGGATGCGCGCCGATGAGCTGGCCGAAGAGCGACTCGCGCATGGACTCGCCGCCCAGGTGGTAGAAAAGCCCGAAGTAGGCGTCGTCGGTCACGACCACGAGCTTCGTGCCGCGCTCGGCCTGGGCGAGCAGGGCCTTCGCCATGGCGTCGCCCTCGGCGACGGTCGGCATGTAGCCCGTGGGGTTGTTCGGGAAGTTCAACAGGACGACGAGCTTCTCGCAGCCCTCCGCCTCACGCGCGAGCGCGGCTTCGAAACCCGCGACATCGAAACCTTCGCCGTCATAGAACGGAAAGGTCGCGATCTCCGCTTCGAGCCGGACTTCGTAGATCAAGCGGTAGTTGCCCCAGAGCTTGTCGGGCAGGAGGATCTTGTCGCCCGGGTCGATGAAGAGGTCACCCACGAGCGAGAGCCCGTGGGTGATGGCCGCCGTCACGATCGGGTCGCCGAAGCTCTTGTCTGCGAGTGAGGGGTTCTCGGCCAGCAGCTTCTCGCGCCAGCGCTCACGCAAGACGGGGATGCCCGCCGGCGGCGCGTAGTCGAGCGCCTCGGACGCGTTGAGGCCTTCGAAGTGCGACATCAGCGACGGCAGATTCATGGGCTCGTCACCCTCGGTGGCGATGCCGATCGTGGCGTTGAAGCGCTTGGCCTTGGCCTTGGCCTCGGCGCCCTGGGAAAGGATGCCCTTCGGGAAGTAGAGCCGTTTTCCGCGCTCGGAGAGCATGGCCAACACCTCGGGGGCGGCCTTCTCCAGGTCGGCGTTCAGCCCTGCGGCGAGCGGGTTGATGCGCGCACTCACGATTCTCGACCTCGTGTCACGGATGGGGGATGGACGCGGACGAACGCTGGCGAGGTTACAGCCGACGATGGAGCACGTCCATGAAGTCGCCGAAGCCGACGGCCCGCCAGAACGCCTGCCCTTCGGAGTTGGCCGCCGCGACCCGGATCTCGACGCGCTCGACTCCGCGCTCGCGGGCCCAGGCCATGGCCTCGCCCACGAGTGCACGCCCGAGGCCCGCGCGGCGGGCACCGGGGCGGACGCCGAGGTCGGTGATCTCGGCTCGTCCGGTCTCCTCGTGGATGGGCGGTGCCTGGTCGACGCGCACGATACAGAAGCCCGCAGCCGGGTCTCCGGCCACGAAGGCTGCCGCATCGGGGTCGGCGAGCTCTCGGGCCAAGAGCTGACGCGCCTCATCGCGCGCGTCGGGCCGCAGCCGGAAGTAGGGGTCGAGATCCTGATGATGGCGCGCCACCTCGAGCCACAGCTCGACGAGGGCGTCGAGCTCGGCCACCCCTGCGCGACGAACGACGGGGGCTACTCGCTTCCCGCCTTCCACCCCGGCCCTCCGTAGTACGCCCCCTGGGTGGGGACGAAGCCCGCATCACTTTTGCCGGCAAATCGGACCGGCACGGTCATCGCCTCGCCGGCCTCGTCGAGCACCCAGACCGCGAAGTGGAGATGCGGGGCGGTCGTGTAGCCCGTGTTCCCGCTCTTTCCGAGCACGTCGCCGGCGGCGACCCCATCGCCCTCGGCGACCGAGGCGCCCTTCGAGAGGTGGACGTAGCTGGCAAAGCTCCCATCGTCGTGGAGCACGAGCACGACGTTGGCCTGGCCCATCAGGCTCTTGGTCGGCCCCCCGCGGTCGTACTCGTCGACCACGGCGGCAACCTTGCCGGCGCGGGCGGCCAGGACCGGCTCGCCGACGGGCGTCCGGAAGTCGAAGGCGTAGCGATGCTTCCCGTAGTGGCTGAACTTGCCGCGGTTCCCCTGGCTCAGCTGCCGCGGCGCCTTCGATTCGAAGGGGATCGTGTAGCGAGCGGCGGCGTCGTGCACCGCACCCTTGGGCGCAAAGGCGTAGTGCGAGCCAACGACGGCGGCGACGAGATCCTCGTCGATGATCGCCTGGATCTCCTTCGGGCTCTTGCCTGAGGCGTAGAGGGCGACGACCTGCTTCGAGAGCTTGTCGAGTTCGGCGGACGGGAGGTTGATGCCGTTGTCCGCGAGGCCCTTCTCGAAGGTGGCCTGGATCTGTTTCTGGATGTCCGGGTCGTTGGCGGAATACTGCGACATCGCCATCTCGCGGAATCGCTGGTTCTGCGTCTTGCCCGACCCCTTCACCCACTCGGCCGGCTCGCTCGGGCGCAGCTGGAACGTCCCGACCTGCGTGCCGTCGCGAACATAGTCGCCCCGCAGCAGCCCACCACCGACCTCCGTAGTGGTGTAACGGGTGACCCCTTCGAGGGTCTCGGTCATGCCCGACGACATGGAGTCGGAGCGCGCGAAGACGGGCGCACCCTCTGCGAGGCCCGTGATGGTCCACGTCTCCACGTAGGAGATGAACTTCATCGACTGCGGCCGCGCACGACCCGCCGACGACCAGCCCCCCTCGTCCGTGGGCTTCAGGGTCTTCGTCTTGGCCCCGCGCTTGTTCACCTCGAGCCCGTTGGCGATGTCGGCCAGCTGCGCCGCGTTCGGCTCCCAGAAGTTGAGCATGCGCGATTGGCGGTTCGTCCCCAGGCGCTCGAAGCGGCCCGTCTCATCCACGAAGACGACGATCGGGTAGTCGGTCCACTTGATCTGGCCGTTTTCCCACTCGAACTTCCAGACCCGGTCGACCCAGCGCTCGCGGTCGGGATGGTCCGTGCCCCCGTCCTTGTAGTGCGCGAGCACGTGCCAGGTGCCGACGAGATCTTCCGGCTCGATCGCTTGGGCGCGCGGCGGCGCGAGGAACGTGAGCCCAGCAAGGAGAAGGAGCGTGGTCAGCGAGCGCTGCATGATGCCTCCGGGTCGCAACACGGGTGCCCCGCGCGGGGCACGGGCCCACGCCTGCGTGGGGATTGGACGAAGGGGCCGGTGCGGAGATTCGCGTCGCTGCGCGGCGAGAATCGCGTCACCGACCGGGCCTTCGCGGCTACTCTTGCAGAGGAGAGTGGGCGCTTCAACGGCCCCCTCGGGTTCGGCCGGCGCGCGGAATCCGAAAGCCCGGTCGACGTTTGCGGCGCTTCCTGCCGACGGGTTGCCAGGCCAGGGGGCCCTCTGAGGCCCATCTCACCGGAATGAAACGCAGAATTCGGCCCGTTCCGACGTGGAACCCACACGGGTGGCCGCCGGTTCGCGGTAGGGTTCCGAGAGCCAAGACGCCATGCCTACCCTTTGGATCGTCCATCGCGACCCTGCCGCCCGTCGCACCCTCGCGCGCCTCACGGGTGCCCGCGCCGACGTCGTGGTGGGCTCGCCGGGCGATCGTGGCTTCGAGGTCGCGCCCGAACCCGACGTCGTCCTGCTCGGCCCGTCGGGTGACTTCGAGGCGGAGCTCGAGTTCGCCCATCGCTACGCCCAGCGTCAGCCGGGCGCGAGCTGGATCCTGCTCCCCGAAGCCGGCGCAGGTGAAGATGCGCGCCAACTCTTCGACGCGCTTTCGGCCGAGATCCTCCCCTTCCCACCCGAGCCGACCCGCCTGCGCCGCCGCATCCGCGCGGCCGCCGCGGGCCGCCGCCGCCACGACTCGCTCTCGGAGCGCCGCGTCCGCGACGCCCTGGCCGACCGCTTCCGCCGCTGGTTCAGCGATCTCGAGCTGCCCGAGCTGCTGCGCGCCGTCGACCCGCACCTCGCGACCGTCCCCGTCCTGATCCGCGGCGAGGCGGGCACCGGGCGCACGGTCATCGCGCAATACATCCACATCTTCGGCGGCTCGACGGGCGGGATCTTCGTGCACCTGCCCTGTCGCGGTATCTCGGGCACGGCGCCCGCAGTGCTCGAGTTGATCCGGGGCGCGACGAGCGGCGGCGAGGCCCTGACTATCTGCCTCGAAGACGTCGATGCCCTCGCGCCCCTCGTGCAACGCCAGCTGCGAATCTGGATCGAGAACGGCTTGCCGCCCGGCACCGTGCGGGCCGAACGCGTGCGCTGGATCGCAACAGCGCGGGAGGAAGACCTGTGGAGCGGCGGCGGCGAACTCGACGCGACCCTCGAGGACGCGCTCGCCGGCATCGTGATCCGCATCCCGCCCCTGCGCGACCGCATGGAGGCGCTCGACGCCATGGTCGCGTCGGCTGCGGCTTCGTGGTGTCAGCAGCACGGCCAGCGCATGCGCAGCTTCACGCCGGAGGCCATGGCCGCCCTGCGCGAAGTGCTGTGGCTCGGCAACGTGCGCGAGGTCGAGGCCACGGTCGCGCGCACCCTCGCGAGCCATGGGGAAGACCCGATCGGGGAAGCGGACCTCGTCATCGCCGCGCAGAGCGCGGAATCGGAGATTGGCTCTGCCGAACCCAACTCCGTCTTCCTCGATGCGCTCCCAGGCTCGGAGCCAAGATCGGAGCCAGAATCGCCCGAACCCTCGGAGGCTCAGCTCGAGCCAATTCCAGCTCCCCCGCAACCCGAGCCTCTCCCCACTCCCGCGAGCGACCCCGACGGGGCCGAACGTCTGCGCGAACTCGTCGGCTCGATCGCTCACGAGATCCGCAACCCGCTCGTCGCGGTGCGAACCTTCGCCCAGCTCCTTCCCGAGCGGTTCGACGACCCAGAGTTCCGTCGCAAGGCCGCCGACATCGTGGGCGCCGACGTTCGGCGCATCGAGAGCGTGGTGGAGCGGCTCGTTCGCCTCGCCGAACTCGGCACCCCCGAAAGCAAGGCTGTCGACGTGGCGAGCCTCCTCGAAACCGCTCTCGAGGCCCAGCGCGAGACGATTCAGCGCCGGCGCCTCGTCGTGCTGACCGAGCTCGACCGCCGCGCACCCCACGCCCTCGGCGACCCGGAGCAGCTGCGCTTCGCCTTCGAGTCGCTTCTCGACAAGGCGCTCGAACTCGTGCCCGACCGCGGCGACCTCTACTTCGCCTCGCGCTACCACGCCGATGGGCTCGACGGCTCCCCGGCCCTCCGCGTGCTCGTGCGCTTCCGAAGCCCCGGCGACATCGCCGAGACCGCGGACCTGCCGGGCGTCTCGATCGGCGAAAGCTCCCTCGAGATGACCGTCGCCCGCAGCATCATCCGAGGCCACGGCGGCCGAATGACCGTCAGCCCCGGCGACGCCCGCGAAACGGTCGTCGTGATCGACCTTCCCGCCCCGTCCTGAGAACAAGCCGGGAGGGGGCGGGCAGAGTGCCTGCGGGACAGCGCCGCTCCCGAAGCTCAAAGAAGGCCGGATCTAGATGGCCTGGCCACCTCCAATTCCGCCTTCGGCGGCGCCGCAGGGACTCTCGCCGCCCGCCTTGCTTGGGTGTTGGGTAGATTCTTTCCATGCCCCGGATTCTCGTCGTCGACGACGAACGGTCAGTCCAAGAGTCGCTGCGAATGCTCTTCAAGTTGGAGTGCGACGTAGACGTCGCCTCCAACGCGGACGAAGCGTTGGCCCGTGTTGCTGCGGCGCCGCCGGACCTCATCCTGCTCGACCTCGTGATGCCGGGGCGGAGTGGGCTCGACGTGTTGGCGGAGCTTCCGGAGCCGCGGCCGCCGGTGATCGTCCTGACGGCCACGCGCACCGTTGCCACGGCGGTGGAAGCGATGAAGCGCGGCGCCGCCGACTACGTGATCAAGCCCTTCGAGATCGAAGCGCTGCGCATGAAGGTTCGGCAGCTCCTCGAACACCAGCGGCTCACCGAAGAGGTGACGCGATTGCGCGCCCAGGTCGATGCGCGCGAGAGCTACGCCGGGATGATCGGCAAGAGCGACGTGATGCAGGAGGTCTTCCGCAACGTCGAGCGCGCCGCGCCGTCCGAGGCGAGCGTCCTCCTACGGGGTGCCAGTGGGACGGGCAAGGAACTCGTCGCCCAGGCCCTCCACGAACAGGGGCCGCGCAAGGCCGAGCCCTTCGTCGCCGTAAACTGCGCTGCGCTTCCCGAGGCGTTGATCGAAAGCGAACTGTTCGGCCACGAGACGGGTGGGGAAGTTCGAACAGGCCGGCGCGGGGACACTCTTCCTGGACGAGATCGGCGAGCTGTCGCCGCATCTCCAAGCGAAGCTCTTGCGGGCTCTCGAGGCGCGCTGCATCCAGCGCGTGGGCGGCGAGCAATCGATCGCGGTGCGTGCGCGGCTCGTCTGCGCCACCAACCGCGAGCTCGAAGCGGAGGTCGCGGCCGGGCGTTTCCGCGAGGACCTCTACTACCGCATCCACGTCGTGCCGATCGATCTGCCGCCCTTGGCCGATCGGCGCGAAGACATCCGCCCCCTGGCCGAACATTTTCTGGCGCGTGCGCGCGATGCGGCCGGGCGCGGCCCCGCGCGCATCACCCGCGCGGCCCTCGCCACCCTCGAACGCTACGCCTGGCCGGGCAACGTGCGCGAGCTGCGCAACGCCATCGAACGCGCGGTCGTGCTCGGCGACGGCGAACGCGTCGACACCGGCGACCTCTCGGAGGCCATCGTGCGCGGCACTCAGGTGGAACACCTTCGCGATGGCGTGCGCGAGGGGCGCCTCGAACTCGAGGCGGCGGTGGAGCAATTCGAAGCCGAGCTCGTGCGCGAGGCGTTGATCCGGGAGGGATGGAATCAGACTCGCGCGGCGGAGCGGCTGGGCGTGACCCGGCGGACCCTGAAGATCCGCATGGATCGCTACGGCTTCGCAGCACCGTGACGTTCCATGCGCGTTCCGTTCGGATCGGAACGATTCGCGATTTCCTTGTTGAATCAATGAGTTCAACCACCCGCTGAGCCACGACCGTACGTGGCGGAACAGCGAGGGGCGATACCCGCATAACGACGTTCCCCGAATCGGATTCGGAAAAACGGCGCGTAGACGGCTGGTTGCACACCTGCCGCCGCGCAGTCCAGGAGCGCTTCGACGCCACCTCGAGTTGGCACGCAGGTTGCGATGCAGGAGGGCATGGAGCCCTCCGCCGGGACCGTACCCATCGGGCGCACCACCATCGTGGTCGCCGACCGCGACGCCGGCGTGCGCGAATCCCTGCGCATGATCCTGGCGCCCCATCACCGGGTCTACACCGCGTCGTGTGCCGACGCGCTCTTCGACCTGCTCGTGCGCGGCCGGGTCCATGCCGTCGTGCTCGACCTGCGGCTACCGGGTGGCCATGCCACCGATCTGCTCGAGGGCCTGCGCCGCGAGTTCCCGGAGGTCGCCGTGGTCGTCTTGGCGGGCTCGGTGTCGTTGCAAGAAGCATCGGCTGCGCTGCGGGCCGGCGTCTCCGACTTGCTCCAGAAGCCCTTCGACGTGATCCAGGTTGGCGCCTCGGTGGCGCGTGCCGTCGGGGCCCAGCGCCAGCGCGCGCGGCTCGTGGCCTTCCTCAGTGCGCTCGGCCAGGTCGTCGGCAAGCAGCGCCAGGTGAAACACATCCTGCGCGAGGTCATGGAGAGCCCGCCGTTGCGGCAGCGCCTCTCCGACCTCGTCTCACGCGCAGCCCGACAGACCGTGGCACAGCGACGGCTGCGAGAGATTTCGAACCCTGCGCATCCCGCGCAGCAAGGGGCACGGACATGACGCAGATCATGCAGCAAGGGGCACGGACATGACGCAGATCATGCAGCAGGGAGCACAGACATGACGCAGATCATGCAGCAGGGAGTACGGATATGACGCAGGCCGCACCGAACACACAGCTCACGCTCGGCTTGCCGCAGAAGACGCTCCGCGTCGAAAGCCGCATGGAGGCGCGTGAAGAGGCCGTCCGACGGGTCGAGTACACGTCCTTCCCGCGGGTCGGGACCGACACGCTCACCCGCGTCGGGTTCACGCGCAACGTCTCGCCCTCGGGCATGGCGCTCGGCGTCGACGAAGCCTTGCCCGTGGGGTCGCTCGTGCGGGTCATCGTCCAGAGCGTCGACGGGAAGCCCGACTTCGACGCCGTGGCGCGCGTGGCCTGGGGCCGTGAGAGCCACGACGGGGCGCCTGGGGCGCCGGCCTCCTGGCTCGGCCTCGTGCTCGTGGCCGGGGTGCGCCGCGGCCTGGCCCGGGTGCCGCGTTCGGCCGCCACACCGCTGGGGAGGACGGCCTAGGGAACCTCTGAGGTTCCCTAGCGGCCAATTTTGATTTCTGAGAGAGCCCGCTCGCCACGATCTGGGGGGGTGGTGGTGGGCGGGCTACTCTCCCCTTCATGTTTGGCATCGGCATGACCGAAATCGTCGTGATCCTCGTGATCGCTCTCCTGATCTTCGGCCCCAACAAGCTCCCCGAGCTGGCGCGCTCGCTCGGCAAGGGCTTCGGAGAATTCCGCCGGGCGAGCTACGACCTGCGCCAATCCCTGATGGAAGTCACCGACGAGCCGCCGAGCAACCCGGCGCCCGAGGCCGCAGCCCCTCAGCGGCCTGATCAGGCGATCACGCCGCCACCGCCGGACGCGCCGCCGCCGAAGGCGGAATCCGAAGTGGGCCCTGCCCCATCCAAATCCGAACCCAAAGTCCCGTCATAACTCTAGATGGACGAGACCAAGCTCCCCCTCCTCGACCACCTCGCCGAGCTCCGCACCCGCCTCGGCCGGGCGCTCCTCGGTTGGCTCGTGGGCTTCCTCATCATGTGGAGCTTCCGCGAGGACGTCTTCGAGTTCCTGCTCGCCCCCGCCATCACGGCGCTCGGCGGCGAGGGCACGCAACTCCAGGCGTTGTCGCCGCCCGAGATCTTCTTCACCTACTTGAAGTGCGCGGCGTTGGCGGGCCTGATCGTCGGCCTGCCCGTCATCTTCTGGCAGCTCTGGGCCTTCATCGCCCCCGGCCTCTACGACCAGGAGCGGCGCTACGCCGTCCCCTTCGTGGCCGTCTCGACGTTCCTCTTCGCCGGCGGCGCGACCTTCGGCTACGTGATGGTCTTCCCGCTGGTCTTCGACTTCTTCCTCGGCTTCAACAACGACTTCGTCCAGAACGCCTGGACCATGCGCGAAGTCTTCGGCTTCACGACGCGGCTCTACCTCGCCTTCGGCACGGGCTTCGAAATGCCAGTGGTCGTGTTCTTCCTCGCACTCTCGGGATTGATGAACGCCCGACAGCTCCTCGCCGGCTTCAAGTACGCCGTGCTCATCTGCTTCCTGCTCGGCGCCATCCTCACGCCGCCCGACGTCATCAGCCAGGTCCTGCTGGCCGGCCCGCTGCTCATCCTCTACCTGCTTGGCGTGGGAGTGGCCTTCTTCGTGAACCCCGGCAAGCCCGCGAAGCGCGACCTGCCAACGGCGAACCCACCGGATCACGTCTAGTGCCGCGCGGAAAGCGCGGCGTCGACTGGGCCGCCGTCCGTCGCATCGCCCTGCGGCTCCCCGGCGCGGAAGAAGACACTTCCTACGACACCGCCGCCTTCAAGGTTCGCAAGAAACTCTTCGCGCGTTTGCGCCCCGAGGGAGAAGACCTCGTCCTGCGCATGAGTTTCGACGATCGCGAGCGGTTCGTGGAGGGCGACCCCGACGTCTTCCACTACACCGAGCACTACGGTGCGTCGGAGATGGCATTGGTCCGACTCACCCGGGTCCACGAAGCCCAGCTCGCGGAACTCCTCGAACATTCCTGGCGACGGGGCAGGGAAGCGGCTGATCGCGGAGTTGGAAACGCGCGGTTAGAGCGTCGCCAGGCGACCCACGATGGCACGCTCAGCCGCGCCGGCGTCGACGGACGTCGCAACCTTCATGGGTGCGCCGATGCCGAGGCCGGGATCGACCTCGTGGGTACGCAGCGTTCCGTTCTCGATGGTGGTGACGATCTGAAGCTCGTCGAAGTGGATCGCGCTCGGGTCGACGAGCGACCAGACGGCGAGAGGGTCGTGCAGGTAGCTCACGTTGTCGGCTTCGACCTGGCCGCCGAGACCGGTGAAAAGCTTGTACTGCACGGGTGCCCACACGCGGACCTGCGCGGCGACGTCGCGGGCGAGCGGGCCCCCGGCGTCGAGGCGCGCGAGGTCGGCCTCGCGCATCCAGGTCGAGAGCGTCACGTCCGCGGTGACGAGCGTCGTGCGGAAGCCCGCGCCGAGCACGGCGCAGGTGGCCTCGGGGTCGCTGCACAGGTTGTAATCGATGCCTGGCTTGCAGACGAAGTCGCCGATCTTCACCTCGCGAATGTGGCCGCCCATGACCGTCAGGCCAGCGACGCGCTTCGGCAGCTCGGGGTCGAGAGCCAGGGCTGCCGCGACGTTGGTCATCGGCCCAACGGCAACGATCTCGAGATCGTCGTGCTCCTTCGCAAGACTGACGATCGCCTCGGCGGCGGTCTCGGCATGGATCTCGGCGGCGTTGCCCTCGCCGTCGGCCACCTGCGCCTCGTGCCCGTACCAGGCAAAGCGCTCCTGCGCCGCGTTGCGCGGCTTGCGCTCCCCCTCGAACACCGGCACATCGCCCGCACCCCGAAGCCCGAGCATCCGGGCCGCAACCCGAGCCCGCAGCTCCGTATCCTGCGAAACCGTGGTGACCCCGACCAGCTCCAACGCCTCGGGGCAAGCCAGGATCAACGCCAACGCCACCGCATCGTCGACGTCGCTGCCGATGTCCGTATCAAAGATGATTTTTCGGGGAGCCATGCTTCACCAAGTTTCGCGCGGCGAGTAGGCCGTCGCGGAGGAATGTTGCCTCCGGCGAAATAAAGCGCAGCGCCGCTCGATGTAAACCCCAGCTCGCCGTAATCCGGCGCGAGCCATTCGCCGGAGGCAACATTCCTCCGCGACGGCCGCTTTCGTCAGCGTTTAGAACCGTCCCCTTCATCAGGGGTGGGTTCGACCACGAAGAGGACGTCGCCGTTTTCCACGGTCTGGCCAGCCTCGGCCGGAAGCTCCGTGATGACGCCATCGATCGGTGACTCGATCTCGTTTTCCATCTTCATGGCCTCGATCACCACGACGCCCTGCCCCTCGGCCACGGTGTCGCCCACCGCCGCCTTCACGAGCATGACCTTGCCGGGCATCTCGGCCTCGACGGTCTGGGGCCCGGAGGACGCCATCTTCGAGCTCGCGGCGAGCAGCCGGCTGCGCTCGTCGACGGCCTCGAGGTGGAAGAGCCGCCCTCGCAGCAGGATGTCGAAGTCGCGCGGGCCCTTCTCGTCAACGGAGACTTCGAACTGGCGCCCACCCTCGATGACCGAGTAGATCGTGCGCCCGCTCTTCGCCGCGTCGACGTGGACCGTCTCGCCGTCGATCTCGATCTCGTACTGCCCCTCTTCGAGCTCACGCAGCTCGACCTTGCGTGCGGGCTTCTTCGACTTCTTCTGGGAGATCTCGTAGATCATCGGAGGCCTCCTCGCATCTGGCCCCTACGTCCAGCGTTGCGCCATTGGCCCTCGCTCGCGCCGCCACCTTGGGTCGACGAAGCCGCGCCCGCGGCCCTCGCCTTCGCAGACCGGTAGGCCGCGATCGCGGCCATGATGTTCGCCACGCGCTCGGCCTCTTCATCTTCGCCGGGGTCGAAGGCCCCGCCCATGTGCTCCTCGATGAAGCCCGTGTCGTAGTGGCCCTCGATGAACTTCGGATGCTTCATGACGGCTTCGTGGAACGGGATCGAGGTCTTGATCCCCTTCACCGCGAACTCGCGCAGCGCGCGGCGCATGCGGTCGATCGCTTCCGGGCGATCGCGCCCAGTGGCGACGAGCTTGGCGACCATCGGGTCGTAAAAGACCGTCACCTTCGCGCCGAGATAGACGCCGCTATCCACGCGCACGCCGATGCCCCCAGGCGGGCGGTAGACGACGAGTTCGCCGGGCGACGGCACGAAGCCCTTCTCCGGGTCCTCGGCGTAGATGCGCGCCTCGATGGCGTGGCCGCTGATCTGGACCTCGTTCTGCTCGATCCCGAGCGGCTCGCCCGCGGCGACGCGGATCATCGCCTTCACGATGTCGACGCCCGTGATCTCCTCGGTGATGGCGTGCTCGACCTGCACGCGCGTGTTCATCTCGAGGAAGTAGAAATCCATGTTCTTGTCGACGAGGAACTCGCAAGTCCCGGCGCCGTGGTAGTGGACGGCCTTGGCCGCCGCGACCGCCGCCTGGCCCATGGCCTCGCGCAGCTCGGGCGTCATGCGGTTGGCCGGCGCCTCCTCGATCACCTTCTGGTGGCGGCGCTGGATCGAGCACTCGCGCTCGGCAAGATGGATGACGTTGCCGTGCTGGTCGGCCAGGATCTGGATCTCGATGTGGCGCGGCTCTTCGACGAACTTCTCGACGTAGATCGTGTCGTCGCCGAAGCTCGCCATGGCCTCGCTGCGCGCGCGTTCGATCGAGCTCTGGAGCGCGCTCTCTTCCTTCACGAGCCGCATGCCCTTGCCGCCACCGCCGGCGCTGGCCTTCACCATCACGGGCAGGCCGATCTCCTTCGAGAAGGCGATGGCCTGCTCGTCGGTCAGGGCCTCGGTGGTGCCGGGCACGATCGGGACGCCCGCCGCCTGCATGGTCTGCCGCGCCCTGACCTTGTCGCCCATCTTCATCATCACCTCGGCCTCGGGGCCGATGAAGACGATGCCCGCCTCCTTGCAGGCCTCGACGAAGACGGCGCGCTCGGAGAGGAAGCCGTAGCCCGGGTGGATGGCCTCGGCGCCACACGCCTTGGCGACCTCGATGATGCGCTCGGCCACGAGGTAGCTTTCAGAAGCCGGCGGTGCGCCCACGTGGTAGGCCTCGTCCGCGAAGCGGACGTGCAGGGCTTCTCGGTCGACGTCGGAGTAGATGGCAACGGCTTCGATGCCCATCTCGTGGCAGGCGCGGATCACCCGGACGGCGATCTCCCCGCGGTTGGCGATCAGGATCTTCTTGAACATGGGGGGGATTCCTGTTTTCGTTGACCACCCAGACTTCAGACGGGTTCGTCGTTGACCGCCCGAAGCGGGCTGTTTAGAGCGGGATGTTCCCGTGCTTCTTGGGCGGGGTCGTGTCGCGCTTGTTCTGGAGCATCTCGAGGGCGTTGATGATGCGCGGCCGCGTGTCCTCGGGCTTGATCACGCCGTCGATGTAACCGAGCTCCGCCGCCTTGTAGGGGTTGGCGAAGCGCTCGCGGTAGTCGTCTTCGAGTTCCTTGCGGACCGTCTCGGGGTCGTCGGCGCCCTTCAGCTCGTTGCGGAAGACGATGTTCACCGCGCCGTCGGGCCCCATCACGGCGATCTCCGCCGTCGGGTAGGCGAGGTTCACGTCCGCGCGGCTGTGCTTGCTCGCCATGACGACGTAGGCGCCGCCGTAGGCCTTGCGCGTGATGATCGTGATCTTCGGCACCGTCGCCTCGCAGTAGGCGTAGAGCAGCTTCGCGCCGTGGCTGATGATGCCGTTGTGCTCCTGGTCGGTGCCGGGCAGGAAGCCCGGCACGTCCACGAAGGTCACGAGCGGGATGTTGAAGCAATCGCAGAAGCGCACGAAGCGCGCCGCCTTCTGCGAGCTCTGGATGTCGAGCACGCCCGCCAGGTGGTTCGGCTGGTTGCCGACCACGCCCACCGAGCGCCCGCCGAAGCGCGCGAAGCCGCAGACGATGTTCTTCGCCCAGTTCGCGTGCACCTCGAAGAAGACCCCATCGTCCACCACGAGCCTCACCAGCTCCTTGATGTCGTAGGGCTTGTTCGGGTTGTCGGGCACGATCGTGCGCAGGGCCGGGTCGGCGCGGGTCGGGTCGTCGTCCGTCGGAACGAACGGCGGGTCTTCCAGATTGTTCTGAGGGATGTAGGAGAGCAGCGTGCGAATCATCTGCAGCGCTTCTTCTTCGCTCTCCGCCGCGAACTCCGCCACGCCGCTCTTGCCCGCGTGGGCCTTGGCCCCGCCGAGATCCTCGGCGGTGACTTCCTCATGGGTCACGGTCTTGATCACGTCCGGCCCGGTGATGAACATGTAGGACGTGTTCTTCACCATGATGATGAAGTCGGTCATCGCAGGGCTGTAGACCGCGCCGCCGGCGCAGGGCCCCATGATCGCCGAGATCTGCGGGATCACGCCGCTCTGCATGACGTTGCGCAGGAAGACGTCGCCGTAGCCGCCGAGGCTGACGATGCCCTCTTGGATGCGCGCCCCGGCGCCGTCGTTCAGGCCGATCACTGGCGCGCCGGCCTTGGCCGCGAGGTCCATGACCTTGCAGATCTTCTCCGCGAAGGCGCCCGAGAGGCTGCCGCCGAAGACGGTGAAATCCTGGGCGAAGACGAAGATCTGTCGGCCGTCGACCGTGCCCCAACCCGTGACGACGCCGTCGCCGGGCAGTTTCTGCTGCTCCATGCCGAAGTCGTTGCAGCGGTGGACGACGAACTTGTCGACCTCCACGAAGCTACCCGGGTCGACCAGCAGGTCGATGCGCTCGCGCGCGGTCAAGCGACCCGCCTTGTGCTGCCGCTCGATGCGGTCAGCGCCTCCGCCGAGCGAGGCGGCAGCGTTCAGCTCATCCAGCTTCTTGATCTTCTCTTCGATGGACATGTGTGTTCCTAGAGCGATGCGATGTCGCGAATGCGACGTTCGAGCACCTCGCGGTACTCGTCGCAGTCGATGGTCTCCCGGGCGACCCCGGAATCCATGGCCGCCTGGGCCACGGCGGGCGCCACGTGGAGCAACACCCGGGGGTCGAAGGGCTTGGGGATGATGTAGTCCGGGCCGAACGCGAAGCGCTCACCGGGGTAGGCGCGGCGCACGGCGTCGGGCACTTCGTCTTCGGGCCGCCGGGCCAGCTCGGCCAAGGCCTGCACCGCGGCGTGCTTCATCTCTTCGTTGATCTTGCGCGCGCGCACGTCGAGCGCACCGCGGAAGATGAACGGGAAGCCGAGCACGTTGTTCACCTGGTTCGGGAAGTCGGAACGACCCGTCGCCATGATGGCGTCCGCGCGCACCGAGGTCACCTCGTCGGGTGTGATCTCGGGGTCCGGGTTCGCCATGGCGAAGATCAACGGGTTCGGGCCCATGCTCTTCACCATCTCGGGTGTCACGAGCCCCGCAGACGAGAGCCCGACGAACGCGTCGACGCCTTCGAGCGCCTCGGCCAACGTCCGCAACTCCGTCGTTCGCGCAAAGCGCGCCTTGTACTCGTTCATGCCCTCGGTGCGGCCCTCGTAGATGACGCCGCGGCTGTCCACGTGGAGGAGGTTCTCGCGCAACAGCCCGAGGTCGAGCCACAGCTGCGCGCAGGCCAGGCCCGACGCTCCGGCGCCGGAGAAGACGACGCGCGTCTCCTCGATCTTGCGGCCGGTGACTTCGAGCGCGTTCAGGAACGCCGCCGCCGAGATGATCGCCGTCCCGTGCTGATCATCGTGGAAGACGGGGATGTCGAGGCTCTCCTGGAGCCGCTGCTCGATGACGAAGCACTCGGGGGCGCGGATGTCTTCGAGGTTGATGCCCCCGAAGGTCGGCGCGATCAGCTCGCAGACCCGAATCACGTCCTCGGCCCGCTCGCTGGCAACCTCGATGTCGAACACGTCGATGTCGGCGAAGCGCTTGAAGAGGACGCCCTTGCCCTCCATCACGGGCTTGCTGGCCGAAGCACCGATGTTGCCGAGGCCGAGCACCGCCGTGCCGTTGCTGACACACCCGACGAGGTTGCCGCGCGCGGTGTACTTGAAGACGGCGTCGGGGTCTTTGGCGATCTCGCGGCAGGGTTCTGCCACGCCGGGCGTGTACGCGAGCGAGAGGTCGTCGGCCGTGAGGGTGGGCTTGGTGGGCACCACCTTCACCTTCCCGGGCCGCCCTTCGGAGTGGTACGACAGTGCCCGTTCTCGCGTGCTCAACCGCTCGTCCTTCCGTCGCGTCCGCGCCCCAAACAACGGTTCACAAATCGTCGGTTCCACCTTCGGCGGCCCCGCGGGGTGACGGCACGAGCCATCGAGTCTATCAGATCGAGATGCCGTGTGCTGACGGGAAACCCCCGGAATCCCTGGGGTTTGTCCGTCGACCCGGCCCTCCGGGGCGGGCCCTACTCCTTCAGGAGTTCCCGGGCGATGACCAGACGCTGGATCTGGTTCGTCCCTTCATAGATCTGCATCAGCTTGGCGTCCCGCATCAACTTCTCGACCGGGTATTCCTTCGTGTAGCCGTTCCCGCCGAAGACCTGGACCGCGTCGGTGGTGACCTCCATGGCGGTGTCGGTCGAGAAGCACTTCGCGAAGGAGGAATACTTCGAAGCGTTCTGCCCCTGGTCGATGAGCCAAGCGCTCTGGAGGGTCAGCAGGCGAGCCGCCTCGAGGTTCTTGGCCATGTCGGCGAGCATGAACTGGACGGCCTGGAACCCCGCGATCGGGAAGCCGAAGGCCTTCCGCTCCTGGGCGTAGGCCACGCTCTCGTCGAGGGCTCGTTGGGCGATCCCGCAAGCAAGCGCCCCAATCGAGGGCCGCGTTCGATCGAGGGTCCGCATGGCGACCTTGAAGCCTTCGCCCTCGGCGCCCAGGCGGTTCGCCGCCGGCACGCGCACGCCGTCGAAGTTGATGGTCCGCGTGTCGCTGGCACGCTGACCCATCTTGTCCTCCTTCTTCCCGAGGCTGATGCCATCGAGGTCGGAGGGAATGACGAAGGCGACGATGCCCTTGTGGCGGCTCGCACGGTCGAGGGTGGCGAAGACGGTGTAGTAGTCGGCCTCGCCGCCGTTGGTGATCCAGCACTTGGTGCCGGTCAGGATGTAATCCTCGCCGTCTTTCTCGGCGAGGAGCTGGAGGCCCGCGACGTCGGAGCCGGCGTTGGGCTCCGAGAGGCAGAATGCCACGAGGCAGAACTCCGAGGCGAAGCGCTCGAGCCACTCCTTCTGCTGGGACTCGTTCCCCCCGACGACCACGGGCATGATGCCGAGGTCGTTGGCCATGATCGAAGTCGTCATCCCGGCACAGCCCCACGAGAGCGCCTCGGTCACGATGCAGCTGTCCATGAGGGTGAGGCCGACGCCGCCGTACTCCTCGGGGATCCCGGTGCTCGCGAGGCCGGTCTCCCAGGCCTTCTTGATGATCTCGCGCGGGAACTCGCCGCTCTGGTCGAAGGCCGCAGCGGCCGGCTTGATCTCGGCCTCGGCAAACTTGCGGGCGGTGTCCTGAAGCAGGAGTTGTTCGTCGGAGAGGGCGAAGTCCACAGCGCCTCCAGATGCGTTCTTGGTGGGTCGGATGGCGAACGATGTGCGTTCGGGTCGCGAACGCGGGCAGCCTAGATCAGCTGACGCAGTGCCGCCAAAGCCGCCACAGGCGCCGCCGAAGGCGGAACTGGAACTGGGGCTCTGCCCTATCCAGAAGGACAGACGGAATGACACCGGCGTCACCCGTTCCTGGGTGACGCCGGCACTCAGTCCTTTTGGATGGGGCAGAGCCCCAGTTCCAATTCCGCCTTAGGCGGCCTGGAACCCGATCTGCCGCGAAAGATCCGCAGCCGCAGCAACGACGGCCGGCACCACGCGGCGGTGCAGGTCGTCCTCGCTCACGCGAACCGTCGGGGCCGAGACCGAGATCGCCGCGACGACGGCGCCCGAGGCGTCATGGACCGGCGCCGCAGCGCACACCATGCCCGGCTCGCACTCCTCGATCTCCACCGCAAAGCCCTGGGCCGCGGCCGCGCGCAACTCGTCGAGCAGCTTGGCGCGGTCGACGAGGGTGGCCGGGGTGCGCGCCTCGAGGCCCGCCGCGATGCGATCGCGGTCGAACGCCTCACGGCGCTCCTCCGAGGCGAAGCCCAAAAGGGTCTTGCCGAGAGCTGTGGCGTGAAGCGGCAGTCGCGAACCCAGCCGCAGGGAGGTCACGAGCACCTGATCCGGCAGCACCCCATCGAGGTGGGCCACCTCATCGCCGCGGGCGACGCCCACGTGGGTCGTCTCGCCGACCTCGGCCGAGAGCCGCTCGAGGGCCGGCCGGGCCCGGTCGAGCAGCGAGTTGCTGCTCACATAGGAGTGGCCGAGCTCCAAGCAGGCGACCGCCAGACGATATTGGTCATCCTCGGCACACTGCTCGATGTATCCGCTCTGCTCCAGAGTGGCCAGGAGCCGGAACACGTTGTTCTTGTGGAGGTCCAAGCGACGGGACAGCTCCGTCACACCGAGGCGCTCTTCGCCTTCGAACATCTCCAGTAGCCGCAGGGCATTGCTCACGGTCTGGATGGCGTAGTCGCTCTTGGGCTTTTTGGTCATTGCGACAGACTCTCCACGCTCACGAGGCCGAGTGACTCGGCCCCGGGGGGTTCGGGGGTTCGTTCACCTCTCACCGTCCGCGTGCGGGCATTGGGCCCACGCGCGTCGATTCCATAGCCGGCGGTCAACCCTCGACGAGTCTTGGAGAGCTCGTGAGTGAACGAATGGTCGGTCTGGAAGAAGAAACCTCGGGGGAGGCCGGTCGGATTCTTCTCGTTGTGACGATCGACGAAAGACTTCACTCGCTCTTCCGGGGTGGAGGGTTTCCCGGGCCTCGAAGGTCGTGAGCTCGACGGAGAATGGCAGCACAGCGTCGAACTTCGAGGCACTGCACGTGGCAGCTCGACCCTTCTAACCCAGTCACGAAAAACGGTCAACAACACTTCCAACAAAAACGAGCGAAAGAGTTCTTTAACACCGAACTGTGTCGATCCGTCGACATTTCGACGCGCTCACGCGATTTCCCGTCGGTGGAAAACAATTCGCGATGCGTGAGAAAAGAAGTTCCGCGACCGAAGAACGGAACGTCGGTCCTCGTCGTGGACGTCCGACCGCGCCAAGCATGAGAGTTCACCCCTCGCTCGTGAACATTCGTTCCCGCGGGAACGGACTTCGCAGCCGTACCAAATCGAACGATGCCGAATGGAAGGGGCAGGCGTCGTGCGCGCTGCTCGAACCGGATCGACCCGCCTGGGCGGGCGGTGTGTCGGGTGGATCGACCCGCCTGGGCGGGCGGTGTGTCGGGTGGATCGACCCGTCTAGGCGGGCGGTGTGTCCGTTTCTGCGCCGCCGGTGCGGTCTTCACCCTCGGTGACGAGCAACTCGAGGATCAGAAGGGCGACTCCCACCACGATGAAGGTGTCGGCCAGGTTGAAGTCGGGCCACGAATAGCCGCTCCACAGCCGAAAGTGGAGGAAATCGACGACTTCACCGCCGCGAAACACGCGATCCACCAGATTCCCGGCCGCACCGCCGAGAATCGAGCCCAAAGCGAACGCGGGGAAGCGCTCCCCGGGGGCGAGCTGACGGAAGAACGAAAAGATGATCGCGAGGGCGAGTAGGGAAATCCCGACGAAGAAGAACAGTCGGATGTTCTCGGGTGCGTCGGCGAACATGCTGAACGCCGCGCCCGGGTTGCGCACGTGGGTGATGTAGAAGAAGCCTTCGATCACCTCATGCCGGTCGCCGTAGGCGAGGCGCGACAGAACGGAAGCCTTCGTCGCGAAGTCGAGCGCCAGGGCGACGCTGGCCGTGAGTACAAACGCCTTGGTTTTCGGAGAGATGGCCGACGGCATCGGTGCGTGACGCTATCACACCGATTCTGCATCGGGCTTCGTGAGGCGGTCACACCGATTCTGCATCGCGCTGCGAAGCGTGCCGATCCCGGCCCACGAAGCGTGCTCGTTTGATTGGCGAAGCGGGCGGAAGGGTCAGCGAAGCTCGCCGGCGCTGAGGTAGCCGTCCCCCCAGGCCGAGGGCGCCCGGCGGCGCGCCTCGTCGAGGTCGGTGTGGGCTTCGTCGAAGCGACCGAGGCCTTCGAGCGCGGCGCCGCGCAGGCCGAGGAGATGCGTCTCCACCCGAGGGGACAGCGCGTCTTCGAGTTCGAAGAGCGAACGCGTGCGGTCGAGGGCTGCGAGCGAGCGCACCGGGTCGCCCCGGTCGAGCTCGTGCCGCGCCAAGGCCAGATACGACCACGGGTTCCCCGGGTCTACCCGCAGGGAAAGCTGGTAGCGGTCGAGTGCGCGGTCGATTTCGCCGAGATCGTCGGCGTCGAGGCCCTGCAACACGAGGTGAGTCGATGCGCGACGCCGATCGTCGCCCTCGTCGCGTACGTCACTCAGAGTCGCAGCCTGGTCGCGGACCCCAAGTCCGGGAACCATCGGCCGGCGCGGGCAGGCGACCAACGCGAACCCCGCGAGCAAGGACAGCACGACGATGCGGCAGGTGCGCACTCGCATCATCCGCCGAGCCCAGCACTGGGACAGCTCTTCTTGGGCGCCGTCCCCGCGAGGAAGTATTCATCGCGCTTGCGCGGGCAGCCCCGCAGGGCACGCGCCCCCGTGGCGGGGTCGATGGCCATACGCTCGACCCCGTGGGGCGGAAGGAAGTGGCCGCGGATCTCCCCGCCGGTGGCCTCGCGGACGAAGCGCGCCCAGATCGGCAGGGCGGCGGAGGAGCCGGAGAGGCCGAGGCTTTGCGGTGCATCGAAGCCGACCCACACCGCCACCACCAGCTCGGGCGTGAAACCGACGAACCATGCGTCGCGTTCGTCGTCCGTGGTCCCGGTCTTGCCGGCCAGGGCGCCCGTGAGGCCGTGGCCCGCGAGCGAGCGGCCCGTGCCACGTTCGATCACCCCGACCAGGAGCGAGGTGGCGAGGTAGGCCGTCCCTTCGTCGAGGACGCGCTCGAACTCGAGCCCGCGTCGTTCGACTTGCTCCCCCTCTGAGTCCACGACCTCATCGAAGGTGCGGACCACGGGTCGCACCCCTCCGTTCGCCAGGGTGGCGTAGGCCCGCGCCATCTCGAGGGGCGACACGTCCGCCGTCCCCAGGGCCAGGCTCGGAACCTCGGGGAGCTTGCTCGTGATCCCGAGCCGGCGCGCCACCTCGATGACACGGTCGATTCCGACCTGCTGTGCGAGCCGCGCCGTCGCGACGTTGAGCGAGCGCTCGAGGGCGGCTCGCACGGGGACGCGCCCATGGAACTCGTGGTCGTAGTTTTCCGGGGCCCAGACCCCCGAGGGTGTCGACACCTGGAGGGGATCGTCGGACAGGAAGCTCGCCAGTGTGATCCCATCCCCTCCGCGCGCATCTTCGAGGGCTGCGATGTAGACGAAGGGCTTGAAGACGCTGCCCGCGGGGCGCCGCGCCTGGCTGCAGCGATCGAACTGCGAGACGCCGAAGTCACGCCCGCCCACGAGCGCGAGCACCTCGCCCGTCTGGGGCCGCAGCGCGACGACACAACCCTGAACGCGCTCGAGCGGGTCGTCGCGCCGGATGCGCGGGTAGCGCTTCTCGAGCCCTTCCAGCCCTTCGCGCAGCGCGGCTGCCGCCGCGAGTTGCAGGCGCAGGTCGAGTGTGGCGTGAATGCGCAGGCCTTCGTTGGCCAGCGCGTCGCGGTCGTAGTGTTCGGGGAGTTGGCGCTTGAGCGCGGCCATGAAGTAGCGGGCATCGCGCGGGTCGGGCGTCACCTCGGCCACCGAGAGCGGCTCGGCCTTGGCCTCGCGCCAGCTCGGCCGATCGATCCGGCCTTGGCGATGCATCAGGTCGAGCACGAGGTTGCGCCGCTCCACGGCGCGCTCCGGGTTGCGGTAGGGCGAGTTCGCGTTGGGGCTCTGAATGATGGCCGCGAGCAGGGCGCACTCAGAGAGGTCGAGCTCCGTGGCGCTCTTCCCGAAGTAGAGGCGCGCCGCCTGGCCCCGAGATAGATCTCGTTGAGGTAGGCCTCGAGGATGTCGGGCTTCTCGAAGTGCCACTCGACGAGCAGCGCCATGGCCGCTTCTTGCAGCTTGCGTGTGTAAGTCCGCTCGGGCTTTAGGAAGAAGTTCTTCACGAGCTGCTGCGTGAGCGTCGAACCCCCCTGGGTGATGCCGCCGGCTTCGAGGTTCGCGAGCAGCGCGCCCGCGATACGGCGCGGATCGACGCCGGCGTGGGAGGGGAAGCGTTGGTCCTCGACGGCGAGGATCGCGTCGACGAGTGCCGGCGGAAGGTCGGCGAGGCGCACGAGCTCGCGCTGCTCGCGGTCGGGGCCGTAGTAGAGGCCGACGAGCTCGGGCTCGAGAGGGACCGCGCCGAGCGGGTCGCCGCGCGAGTCCGTGAGCGAGCGAATCCGATTCCCCGCCAGGCGCAGCTCGAGTTTGCGCGTGGGCTCACCGCGGGTCGGATGCTCGAACGCACGCAGGTGGAGGCGCACGCGATCGCCGTCCCATTCATATTGGCCAGCGGCGGGCCGCACGCCGCGCACACGTCGGTAGCCGAGATGGGCCAAGGTTCCGCGCAGGTCGCTCGTCTTCCAGTCGAGGCCCGGGTAGAGGACCGACGGTTCCGAGAGAACCCGGGACGGGACCTGGAAGGTCCGACCCTCGAAGCGTTCGATGACGGTGCGGTCGAGGCGGATCAGCCAGACCGCCAGGAAGATGCCGAATGCGAAGGCGGCGATGCCGAGGGGCAGCCGCAGGCGGCGGACGACCGCCGCAATGCCCCCCACCACGGCGGCGAGGAAACCGGAGCGCTTCTTGGCCCGGCGACGCTTGCGCGGCGCTGCGCGCTTGGCGGCGGCGCCCTTCGACCCGGATTTCTTGCCGGACGCGGCGGTGCCCTTCGACCCGGATTTCTTGCCGGACGCAGCGGTGCCCTTCGAGCGCGAAGTCGCCTTGCTCTTCCCGGTCGCCTTCTTCTTGGGCGTTCCCTTTGTCGGTCCCTTGTGCGAGCGGGCCACGCTTCACCCCCCGTGTGCCCGACTGTCCGCGATGTCTCCGGCCCCTGGCCGGTCGCGGCTAGCCCCCTTGGGTCGGCGGCGTCGCGATCTTCGCGACGCGCTCCTCGTAGGCTGCCCGGACGATCCGGACGTCCTCGAGGTATCGCGGCAACTCGTCCATGAGCAGGGCCTGGGGGCCGTCGCATAGCGCCTGCTCCGGGTTCGGGTGGAAATCGACCAGCACCATGTTGGCACCGGCGATCACCCCCTGAGCCGTCACGTTGAAAATGTCGAGCAGCCCCTCGGGGCTCATCGCCCGGCTGCCCACGGAATGAGAGGGGTCGATGCACACCGGCAGGCGCGAGAGCCGCTTCACCACCGGGACGTGTGCAAAATCGACGAAGTTGCGGTGCGGGTCGCCGAGGTTGGTCTTCATTCCCCGCAGGGCGAAGATGATCCGCCGGTTTCCGCCACTCGCCACGTACTCGCAGGCGTTGAGCGACTCCTCGAGGGTGATCCCCATGCCGCGCTTGAAGAGCACCGGCAATTCCGTCTGCTGGCCGACGACCTTCAGCAGCTCGAAATTCTGGGCGTTGCGCGTTCCGATCTGGACGAGGACCCCCGTGGCCTGGCCCGAGCTCGCGAGGGCGGCCTGGATCTCGTCGATGTGGCTCTCGTGGGTGATCTCCATGGCCACGACCTTGATGCCGTACTTGCCCGCCAGCTCGAAGACGAAGGGCAGGCAGTCGGCGCCGTTGCCCTGGAAGTCGTAGGGGCTCGTCCGCGGCTTGTACGCACCCGCCCGGGAGGTGACGACGCCGTGCTCTTTCAGGGCCGCGAACATCGCCTCCACGTTGTGGGGCTCGTCGACGGCGCAGACGCCGGGGAAGACGTGGAGGTTGTCCTGGGAGAAGTGGACCCCGTTGTAGTCGAAGCCGTGGGCTTCGAGCCCGACCCCGTGGCGACCGATGGAGCGGAACTTCTCGGTGACGCGCACGACGCGCTCGACGCTGGTGAACTCCTCGAACGGCTCGATCGGCACGACGCCGGTGGAGCCGAGCAGGTAGATCTCCGTGACGCTCCGCGTCGCGCCCTCGATGCGGTGGATCTGGGTCGAGACGCCGGGGTAGCCCTCGGCCATCTGGATCACCTGGGCCAACTCGGGCGAGTCGGGCTGTGTGTCGGCCTTCATCACGATGATCATGGAGGCTCCTGGGCCGGTTTTCGGGCCGGGCTCGGGCCCGGTCCGGGCCCCATTCGGCCCGTTTGTCTGCAGCGAGGTTTGGGGTTGGAGTCGCTGCGAGGCCGCGTGGTTCCGGATGGGATAATGTCTCCGGAGAGGCGGGGAGGCTAGGGGCGGACGGCTGCCCTCGTCAAGCCCGCCCTTGAAAATCCACAACGATTCCTGAGATTTGCACTCGATGGCCACGAAGAAGCCCTGGGGCGGCCGATTCGCCCAGACCACGGACCCGACGGCGGAGCGCTTCAGCGCCTCCATCCACTTCGACCGGGCACTCGCCCGGCACGACCTCCGTGCGTCCCGAGCCCATGCCCGCATGCTGGCGGCACAGCGCCTGATCTCCGAAAGCGACTGCGATGCCATCCTGGGTGGGCTCGACGCCCTCGAAGCCGAGATCGAGGCCGGCACCTTTGCCTGGGATCCGGCCCTCGAAGACATCCACATGCACATCGAGACCCGCCTGCGCGAGCGGATCGGTGAGCCCGCGGCGCGCCTCCACACGGGGCGCAGCCGCAACGACCTCGTGGCCACGGACCTCGCGCTCTACCTGCGCGAGACGGCGGCAGCCTTGGAACTCGGCTTGCTCGAACTCCGGGGCACGCTCGCGGCCCGGGCTCGGGAGCACATCGACACGGTCCTCCCCGGCTACACCCACCTCCAGCGCGCCCAGCCCGTGCGGCTGGCCCACCACTGGCTCGCCTACGTCGAGATGCTCGGGCGCGACGGCGAGCGCTTCGCCGGCGTGCGCCAGCGCGTGCGCTTCTCGCCGCTCGGCTCGGGGGCACTCGCGGGGACGACCTTGCCCCTTGATCGCGAGGCGACGGCGCACGAGCTCGGCTTCGAGGGGCCGACCCGCAACAGCCTCGACACCGTGGCAGCGCGCGACGCGGCCCTCGAGTTCCTCTCGGCGGGGGCCATCGCCATGGTCCACCTCTCGCGACTCGCCGAAGAGCTCGTGATGTGGTCGTCGGCGGAGTTCGGCTTCGTCGAGCTGTCGGACGCCTACTCGACGGGTTCGAGCCTGATGCCCCAGAAGAAGAACCCCGACATCCCCGAGCTCGTGCGGGGCAAGGCGGGGCGGGCCGTGGGCAACCTCGTGTCCCTGCTCGTCGCCGTGAAGGGCCTGCCGCTCACCTACAACCGTGACCTGCAGGAGGACAAGGAGCCCGTCTTCGACACGGCCGCCACCCTGCGTGACTCGCTCGAGGTGATGGCCGGGGCGATCTCGACGCTGCAGGTACAAATTGACGGGATGCGGGCCGCGGCCGAAGACCCCATGCTCCTGGCGACCGATCTCGCCGAAGCGCTGGTGCGCGAGGGCGTTCCCTTCCGGGACGCCCACGAGGTGGTGGGCCGGGTCGTCGGGCACTGCGTCGAGAAGGACGTGAGCCTCACCTCGCTTTCGCGGGGGGACCTGGTTGCCTTCCATCCTTCGTTCACGGCGGGGGCGGCGGAGCTGCTCGACCTCGAGCGGGCGCTCGAGCAGCGGAGCCTCACGGGCGGAACGGCCCGGGCGAACGTGCTCGAGGCCCTCGACCGGGCGGATGCCGAACTCGCCGCGCGTGTCGAGGCGATCGCGGCTGAGGTTGCGGGAGCAAAGGAGCCGCGATGACGCAGAGCCGAGGCCAGACCATGACGCACTTCCTGACGCGCACCGCGGCGGGGCTCGCTCTGCTGGGCGTCCTCGTTTCGGGGGGCGTCGCCTGCGGCCGCTACGGCCCGCCGCAGCCCTACCCGCCGGGCGTCGAGGAGCCCGACGAGGAGACGAAGAAGTGAACGCCTTCACCCGGCGCGATGGCCGGCTGTGGGTGGAAGACGTCTCGCTGGACGAGCTCGCCGAGCGTCACGGGACGCCGCTGTTCGTCTACAGCGCGACGGCGCTCACCGACAACTATGACGCGCTCGATCGCGCCCTCGGCGATGCGCCCCACACGCTCTGCTACTCGATCAAGACGAACATGAACCTCGCGGTCGTGCGCACCCTGGTGGCGCGCGGCGCGGGGATCGACATCACGTCGGGGGGCGAGCTCTTCCGGGCCCTGCGTGCGGGTGCCTCGCCCGAGAAGATCGTCTACTCGGGCGTCGGCAAGCGCGACGACGAGATCGACCAGGCACTCGCCGCCGGGATCAAGATGTTCAACGTCGAGTCGCGCGCGGAGCTGCGGCGCATCGACGCGGTGGCGGGGGCCCGGGGCGTCCGCGCGCCGGTCGCGTTCCGCGTGAACCCGGACGTCGACCCGAAGACGCACCCCTACATCTCGACAGGCCTGCGCACGAGCAAGTTCGGCATCCCCTGGGGCGAGGCGGGCGAGGCCTACGCCGAGGCCAAGGCGCTCCAGCACGTGGATGCCGTGGGGATCGACTGCCACATCGGGAGCCAGCTCACGGAGGTGCAGCCCTTCGTGGACGCGCTCAACCGCGTGCGTCATCTCCTGCTCGAGCTGCGCGACGCGGGCCACGCGATCCGCACCATCGACGTGGGCGGCGGCCTGGGTGTGACCTACGACGACGAGACGCCGCCGAGCTTCGAGCAGTACGCCAGCGGCGTGCTCGAAAGCGTGGGCGGCCTCGGCTGCGACCTCGTCTTCGAGCCCGGGCGCTCTTTCACCGCGAACGCCGGCGTGATGCTGACGCGCGTCCTTTACGAAAAGAGGAACGACGAGAAGCGCTTCGTGATCGTCGACGGCGGCATGAACGACCTCATCCGGCCGGCCCTCTATCAGGCCTATCAGCGCATCGAGCCCGTGGGTCCGGCCCGCGGCGACGCGCGCGCGGCGGACGTGGTCGGGCCGGTCTGCGAGTCGGGCGACTTCCTCGCGAAGGATCGGCCCTTCCCGCCGGTGGAGACCGGCGACCTGCTGGCCGTCCACTCGGCCGGGGCCTATGGGTTCAGCATGTCGTCCAACTACAATGGGCGCGTGCGGGCGGCCGAGGTCCTGGTGAAGGGCGACCGCGCCGCGCTCGTGCGCGAACGCGAGGGCTACGAAGATCTGGTGCGCGGGGAAAGCATCCCCGAGGAGATCACGGGCTAGCGCCCGTGCAAGAGGAAGCGCCGATGCGCTGGCTCGAATTCACCAAGATGCATGGCGCCGGGAACGACTTCGTCGTCCTCGATGCGCTGGCCCATGAGATCCCGCCCCTCGAGAAGCTGGCCGAGCGCATCGCCGACCGGCACCTCGGCGTCGGCTGCGACCAGATCCTCGTGATCCGCGCCTCCGAGGTCGCGGACTTCCGGATGGACATCTATGACGCGGACGGCTCGCTCGTGGAGATGTGCGGCAACGGCATCCGCGCCGTGCTGAAATACCTGCGCGATCGCGGCCACACGACTGCGGAGGAGATCTCGGTCGAGACACTCGGCGGCGTGGTGCGGCCTCGCTGGATGGGCGACGACACGGTCCGCGTCGACATGGGCCAGCCCGTTCTCGCCGCAGCGAAGATCCCGACCGGGCTCAGCGCGGGCGATGGCCCGGTGCTCGACGTGCCCCTGGCCGTCGGCGGCCAGACGGTCTCGGTCTCCTGCGTCTCCATGGGGAACCCCCACGCGGTCGTCTACGTCGACGACCCGGATGCCGCGCCGGTCACGACCCTCGGGCCGCAGATCGAGACCCACCCGGAGTTCCCGAACCGTACGAACGTCGAGTTCGTGAGCATCGAGTCGCGGGGCCGCATCCGCCAGCGGACCTGGGAGCGCGGCACGGGCGAGACCCTGGCCTGCGGCAGCGGCGCCTGCGCGGTGGGCGTGGCCTCGATGCTGCGGGGCGTCGTCGAAAACCAGGTCGAAATCGTGCTGCGCGGCGGTACGCTCCAGATCGAGTGGGCCGGCGGCGACTCCCATGTCTTCATGACGGGGCCCGCGGCCGAGGTCTTCACGGGCCGCTTCCCGCTGCCTGGGGCCGAGGTCTTCACGGGCCGCTTCCCGCTGGAGGACTAGTCGTGTTCGAAGGTGTCCACACTGCACTGGTGACCCCGTTCCGCGATGGCGACGGGTCGGTGGACGAGGCTGCACTCCGCGCCCTCGTCGAGCGCCAGGTGGCCGCCGGGGTCGATGGGCTCGTGCCCTGCGGCAGCACGGGCGAATCCGCGACGCTTTCCCACGCCGAGCATCGCCGGGTGGTGGAGGTCGTGGTCGAGGCGGCTCGCGGCCGGGTCCAGGTGATCGCCGGGACCGGCTCGAACAACACGCGCGAGGCCATCGAGCTCACCCACCATGCCAAGGAAGCGGGCGCCGACGGCGCGCTGTTGATCTCGCCCTACTACAACAAGCCCACCCAGCACGGGATCGTCGAGCACTTCTCGACCATCGCGCGCGAGTGCAGCTTCCCGCTCGTCGTCTACAACATCCCCGGCCGGACGGCGTCGAACATCGAGCCCGAGACGATGGCGCGGCTGTCCGACGTGGAGCAGATCGTCGGCGTGAAGGAGGCCTGCGGCGACCTCCACCAGATGTCCCAGGCGATCGCGGCCAGCAGCCCTGATTTCACCTTCCTTTCGGGTGATGACGCGATGACCCTGCCGTTGCTCGCCATCGGGGGCCACGGCGTCATCACGACCGTGGGCAACCTCGTCCCCGCCGAAATGGTCGAGCTCGTGCAAGCCTATAAGGGTGGGGATCTCGATCGGGCCCGCAGCCTGCACTACCGCGTCCTCCCCCTGATCGACGCGATCTTCCGCGAGACGAACCCGATCCCCGTGAAGGCGGCGGTCGCGATGCAGGGCCTGATCTCCGAGGGAATCCGGCTCCCCCTCACGCCGATCTCGAGTGAGGGCCGCGAGAGCCTGCGCCTGTTGATGAAAGAGTTCGGGCTCCTGTGAGTGAGCCGGCTCGCATCTGTGTCGTCGGCGCCCTCGGCCGCATGGGCGAGCGCGTGCGTGCGGCCGTGGAGGCCGACCCCGCGGTGGTGCTCGGCTCGCTGCTCGAGGGGCCGGGGCACCCGGGGCTCGGGAGCGAAGCGAGTGGGCTCGTCGTGGGCGATGACCCTGCGGCGGCCATGGCGGCGGCAGACGCCGTGATCGACTTCTCGGTGCCCGCGGCGACACTCGCCGGGCTCGCCGCGGCGGCAGACGCCGGCCTTCCCTACGCCACGGGCACGACCGGGTTCACGCCCGACGAGCGTGCCGAGTTCGAACGGCACGCGAGCCAGATCCCCATCGTATCGGCGGCCAACTTCTCGGTCTCCGTGAACGTGCTCGGGCACCTGGCGCGGGTCGCGGCCGAGTTGCTCGGCGAAGACTTCGACGCCGAGATCGTCGAGCTTCATCACTCCGCCAAGGTCGACGCCCCGAGCGGCACCGCGCTCTGGCTTGGGGAAACCATCGCCAACGCTCGCGGAACGAACCTCGAGAAGGCCGGCGTGCTCTCGCGCGAGGGCGACGTGGGCACGCGGCCGCCGGGCAGCATCGGCATCCAGACGCTCCGCGGCGGCGACAACCCCGGCGAACACATGATCCACTTCATCGGTCGCGGCGAGCGCGTCGAGCTCGCCCACCGGAGCTTCACCCGCGACCACTTCGCCGCCGGCAGCGTGCGCGCCGCGCGCTGGCTGCTCGGCCGCGAGCCGGGCCTCTACAGCATGGCCGACGTACTCGGGCTCCCCCAGGGATGAACGCCACCGCCGAGAAGTTCGGCTACCCCGAGAGCCTGCTCACGCGCTTCAGTCATTGGCTCGTGCTGCTCCGCCGCCCCGCCCAGCCGACCCTCGGCAGCCTGGTGCTCGTCTGCACCGACGACGCCGCCCAGTTCGGTGGGATCAGCCCCGAGGCCGCCACCGAGTTGCAGCAGGCCACGGCGCAGATCGAACGCGCGCTGGCCCGCGCCTTCGCCAACGACAAGATCAACTATCTGATGCTGATGATGGTCGACCCCGACGTCCACTTTCACGTGCTGCCTCGCTACGAAGGCGCGCGCGAGTTCGGCGGGGCGAGCTTCGAAGATGCCAGCTGGCCGGGCCCGCCCGACATCACGGCCCGGCTCCCCCTCGACGAGGCTCAGCACCAGGAACTCGCCGCCTTCCTGCGCGGACACTTCGAAGCCGACGCTTAGGGAGCGGACCCCTCTTGAACGACACGGTGATCTGGATCGATGCCCGCCAGCCGGGGCAACGCCGGGTGTTCGGCCTCAGCCTGCTCGAACGCGTGCTGCGTGGCGTGATCGAATCCGGGCTTGCCGTTGGCCGTGTGGAGGTGGCGCTCGCCCCCGACGCGCCCGAGCCCGACCTCCGGCCCGACCTCGCTCGCGCCCTGCCCCTGCACTTCACGCGCACTCCGGGCACGGCTGGGGGGCACATCGCGCGGGTCCGTCGCGAAGCGGAAGGCGCACCGCTCCTCGCCGTCTCTGCAGATTCGGTGATCGACCCACGGCTGCTCACCCATCTCGCTTCGGCGCCGAAAGACCAGGCCTTCGTGGAGCCCGAGGTCCATGCCGGCGCAGCGCTCTTCCGCATCGGCGCCGAGGCCGCCGACCCCTCTCCCGAGGCGGATGACCTCCGTACCATCGCGGAGAATGGCCTCGCGCGAGGCGACCTGACGCCCGTCCTCGAGGCCGAATTCAACGGGTACGTCCAGAAGCTGCGCCGGGAGGTGGGCCCCTACCTCTTCCGAATCGATGGCCCGGAGACCATCGCCCGCGTCGAGCGGTTCCTCTTCTGGTCGAACTACAAGGGCTCGACCGACTTCATGACGCGCTACGTCTACCCGCCGCTCGTCTGGGCCCTGGTGCGGCCGCTCTCCCACCTTCGCGTCCATCCCAACTGGATCACGGGGGTCAACTGGGTCGCGACCTTCGGTTGCATCCCACTCTTCATGGAAGGCGCGTGGGTCCCGGCCCTCGCTTGCGCCTATCTGATGAGCGTCATGGATTCCGTGGACGGAAAGCTCGCGCGCCTGACCTACACGTCGTCACGCGTGGGCGACGTGGCCGACCACGGCCTCGACATCGTCCACCCGCCCTTCTGGTACATGGCCTGGGGCTATGCGCTTGGCAGCGGTTCGACCGAGTCGCTGCCCTACCAAGCGGCACTCGCGATGTTCGCGCTCTATGTGATCGATCGGATCGTGACCGCGATCTTCCGGCAGAAGACCGGCCGATCGATCCACGGTGCTACCCCTCTCGACGTCCGCATGCGCACGTTCATCTCGCGCCGCAACGTGAACCTGGCGTTCTTCACGGTGGCCCTCGCCATCGATGCCGTGGCCGGGACGAGCGTCGTGGCCCTCGCCACCTTCTACGGGATCGTCGCCTGGCAGGGGTTCTCGCTGGCCTGGCACGCGCAGCGGTTGGTGGCATTCTGGGGCACTCGCCTGAGCGAATAAGCGAGCGGTCCGCCTAGGCCCTGCGCGAAGCCTTGCCGGGTTCGATCCGGTAGACGTGCGCAGAGATCCGCGAGACGGCGATCGGGTTCGTCAGGCCGAGCATCGACCCGAAGCGATCCACGCGCTCTCGAACCTCTGCGATGGACAGGCCCGGGTAGCGATGTCGCTGGAATTCCGGCGAGTTCTTCGAGCCCGCCTTCCGCGAGCGGATCTCCTTCTTGATCCTCCGGCGCAAGGAACGCCAGCGCCCCTCGAGGCGCCGGCGAAGACGCGGCCGCGGCTGCGCGCGCCAGGCCTCCACCACCGGAGCCATGGCATCGGCGATGCGCTCGGACGCAAGCGGGCCGGAAAGCCCCGCGAGATGGTGTGCCACGACCCGGTCGGTCTCATCGTTTTCGAGCCGGCCCAGGCGGCCCGACACGATGCGCTCCAACACTTCCCGCAGCTGCGGAAGGTCGAAGGCGTCGTGGCTCAGTTTGTTCGGCAACGATTCCTCGTAGGCATCGCTCTGGACCGGCCGGTAGGTCACCGCCGGGGTTCCGACGATCCAGGACTCGAGCCCCGTCGTGCAACAGTTGTGGACCAGAGCGTGGGTCGCCATCAGCCACGGCACGGGGCTCTGGCCGTCGTTGATCACCTCGACGCGCGGCAGCCGCGCTTCGAGCTCCCGATAGACCGTCGGATCTTCCACCGGGTGGGGCCGCACGACGATCTTCAACTGGGGAAACGCGTCGTGCAGGAACGGGATCATCTCGCCGAATGCCTCGAACACGACCTGCTTGTGGACCGCTCGGCCCGCTGCGTAGTCGTAGGTCATACCGATCGAGCCGCGGCCCGGCGCACGCTTGCCCTCGGCGTCTGGCGCCAGCAACAGATTGACGATGGGGTTGTACGCGTTGACGTGGCCGAAGTTCGTGTTCACCAGCAGGAAGTCGCCGTGCTCCTCCCGAAGCACCGCGGCTTCGCGCTCGTAGTAGCTGCGCAGCTCGGGGCGCAGCAGGTCGCCCCGCGGGTTCCCCGTGACGTGGATCGGCGTCCCCGGATAGTGCCGGAACTTCCGGAGCAGCTCGGCGTTGGCCTCGCCCCAGGCGAAGTGGTGCGAAACCAGCCCCATCGTCTGCTCGTCCAGGCGTCGCCCGTAGTAGATCTCGGGGTCGCTGTAGGTGACCAGCGCCTCCTCGTCCCAGACTACGATCTCGTGGCCGAGCTGGCGAAGGATCGAGAACACCTTGCGACTGCGCTTCGTCATGCTCTTGGCGAGATAGATTCCGCGCGGGACGGATCCCAGTCGAAAGTCCACCTCCTGGCGTGAACCGAGGATGCACGAGAAACCCCGGTGCGCCGCCACGGTTGCCAGCAGCAGCTTCGGATCGAGCTCGCGTACCTGATTTTCGACCGGGATCAGCAGCGTCCCAGCGCTCAACGGCCTTCCCGTTCCGGGCGGTCGCGCAGGGACCCGATGTAGCGATTGGTGAAGTGGAACCAGAAGTGCGCGTTGTAGAGGTCCGGCTTGCGGTGAACCCGGCACTGGAAGCCGATGGAGAGTTCCTCCCACGCGAGTTGCTCGCGCACGACGTGGGCCAGTGGCTCGCGCCGGGCGCGGATCTCGAGGCGGCGCAGCGGCCCGGGCTCCGCGCTTTGATACTCGGCCTGTAGCGCATCGGGCGCACGCAGCTCGACGACGGGCTTCGGGCCCGAGAAATCCACGCGCACGCCTTCCCCCTGCGGAACGAAGCTCTGATCGGTGGGGAGCACGTAGAGGATGAGATCGTCCTGGAACTCCGAGTGTTCGAAGTAGCCAACCAGCTCGTCCGCGTGGAACCCCGCCGCCTCTTCCTCCAGCGCCCGGACATAGGGGGCCACGTAGTCGGGCCCGACCGTGTAGAGAGCTGGAGCGTCGACACGGTCCACCGTGATGCTCCGGTCGGCGGCGATTCGGATCCGATCATCGTGACGCGGGTCGATGAACCGGGTTTCGGGCGCCACCGCTGCCACCGTCTCCGCGATCTCCTCCACGGAGTTGGAGACATTGTGGTCGCCAATCAGCGAATCCTCGGCTCTGGCAACCCGGAAATAGCCGGCATAGGGGACGAAAGCCCGCGGCCGAGTCGTCTCCACCACCCGTTCGACATGGTGGCGGACCGCGTCGGCGTGGCGACGCGAGATGACCCGGCGCTCTTCCAGGTCGTAATTCTCGAAACACAGCGGATAGCCCGAAGCACCCCCGGCAAACGAATCGAAGACCACGTCCACGTCGTGCGGAAGCACGAAGTGGTTGAGCGCCCGCGAATCCGCAGCCAGCAGGATCTTGCGATCGCCCGCGAAGATGAGCAGCCCCGAATCGTCGCGCCCGCTCCCTGCCAACAACACGGCGATGGAAAAGGGCGCATCGGGGTGGGAGAAGACGGTGTTGAAAGCCAGTGCATGTGGTGAGAGCCCGAGCGCCCGTGCCGAGACCTCGGCCGACCGGCTCTCGAAGTCGGGGACCAGGATCTCCACGTCCGGTGACACGTGCGCCAGGGTTTCCAGATGCGTGTGGTCCGGATGGTTGTGCGAGAGGAAGACGGCGTTCGCGCCAGCGAGCAGCTCGAGCGCGTCGTTCTTGGGAGGATGCAAGTGCCACCACCCCGTGGTGAAGCACGGCCCGATCAGCCAGGGGTCGGTGACGAGTCGAAACCCGCCGCACTCGATGGCGACACAGGCGTGCGCGAGAAAGCGCACCTCGATCGGCTCGGACACGGGCGTGCGCAGCGCGTCGGGCCGCTCGAGGCGGTGGCGCTCGAGCCGGTAGCGGAGTTCGCCCCCTTCGACTTCGAAGGGAACGGGCTGCTTCGTCCCGAGCCCGTTCGTGTAACGCAACCCATCGAGGTCGAGGCACCAACCATGGAGCGGGCAGACGGCACTCCGTCGGTCGGGCTCGAGCTCGAGCCGGCCGCCCGCGTGGGCGCAGCCGCGCGAGATGACCCACTCGGGCGTGCCGTCAGCGCCGAGCTTCACGAATGCGTCCTCGTGGGCGTTCACACCGGGCCGCAACTCCGCGAGAGCGACGCGATGCTCGCTCACGGTCTCGGGCGTGGCTTCGAGCAGACCTGCAACGCGAAACCCCGTGCGCGGGGAAGAGAGGGGAGTCACGACGAGCCTCCAATCCTGAAGATATTGCGCGAGCGCGGGCTCACGTGGATGCCTTCGAAGCGCCCGAGCAACTCTGCGAAGCGATCGACGCGGGCTTGCAGCACCTCGACCGACACCGGCGGGAAACGATGCCGCCAGTAGTCACGGTGGTTTCGATGCCCCGGCCGGACCCTGCTGATCCGCTTCGAGATTGCTCGTTTCTGACAGCGAAGCCACGCGGAGGCCCGCGTGCCGAAGGGCGGCGCCGGCGGCAGGCCCTGCGCGTAGCCCCGAGCCTCCAGGGCGTCGACGATGCGATCGCAGACCAGCCGGCCCTCGGTGCCAGTCACATGGTGTGCCAGCTCCGCTCGACGCTCCGCACCCCCGACCTCGAGCTCGCCGTTCACCGCCGCGCGCAACGCCTTGGCGAGCCCTTCGCGATCCGTCGCTGCGTGACTGAGGGCCACGGGGAGCGGATCGTCGAAGCTTTCACAGACCACCGGGCGATAGGTCACGATGGGCCGCCCGAGCAGGAAGGCCTCGATCGAGGTCGTGCAGCCGTTGTGGATCATGGCACGCGCCGCCATCAGCCACGGGATGACGCTGCCCTCGTTCACCACGACGACGTTGGCCCGCCCGCCCGCAGCGCGGCGCCAGGTCTCGTGGTTCTCGGAGGGATGCGGACGCACCACGAGCTGGTGGTCCGGGAACTCGTCCGCGATGAAGGGGACCGCTTCCAGGAAGTGGTCGAGCAGAGCCTGACGATGTCGTGCGCGCGTGGCCTCGAAGTCGTCGCTGTCACGGTCGAGATGGGGCCGCATGTCGCCGAGGTCGTGAAAGAAGTGGTTGAGGCGGCCGAAGTTCGTGTTGAGCAAGAGGAACGGGCCGTAGCGCTGCTCGAGCTCGCGCACCTCCGCGTCGAAACAGGCCCGCAGCTCGGGGCGCAACAGGTCCGTGCGTGGGTTGCCCGTCGCACACGTCTCGACGCCCTGCGCGTCGGGGTGCATGCGCAGCACGCGCTCGTGATCGGCACCCCAGGCCAGAAACATGGAGGTCCGCTGGAGCGTCCCCGGCGCGAGGTTCCGGCCGAGATACTGCGGGTCGGGGCAGCGCACGAGACCTTCTTCGTCCCAGGCCACGATCTCGTGCCCGAGATCGCGAAAGATCGAGAACATGCGTGCGCTCTTCTGGCGCAGGCTCTTGGCAAGGTAGACCCCACGCGGCAACCCGGCCGCGCCCATGTGAAGCCAATTCCGCGAGCCGAGCAGAACGGGAAAGCCGCGCTCGGCTGCCACGCAGGCGAGCAGGAGCTTCGCGTCCAGCTCGCGTACCTGGCTTTCGACCGGCACGATGAGCGGCGCAGCGGTGCCCGGTGCGGCCAAGGCTCAGTTCTCTCGCGCGAGCAGGAAGGCGGCCCACTCGAGGTCGATCTGCTCGTCGATGTTGGCGGTCGGGCGATCGACGACCACCGCGAAGCAATCGTCCCAAAGCGCGTCACCTGCCTCGAGAACACCAGCACGCGTGGCCGCGTAGGCCAGCCCGTTTCGATGATGACGCGGCGGGATCGCCTGCCGTGGGCGCGGATGCGGCCATCCGCCTCGACACAGAGTGCGCGCTCGGGTGCCATGTGGGCGGGGATCGGGCTCACGGTCATGGCGGCTCGGCTGCCGGCGGCGCACAACGCCTCGACGGTGCGGGTCACGTCCTCGGGCCGTCGCAGCGGGCTCGTCGGCTCGAGCCAGACCGAGAGGTCGAAGCGCTCGCCCCGGAAGGCCTCGGCCTCGAGCCATGCGTGCTGCCATGTGGCGATGGCCGTCGCGCGATCGCCGGAGAGATCGGGGGGCCGGATGAACGGCACCTCCAGCCCGGCGCGGCGGCCTTCATCGGCGATCTCCTCGTCATCGGTGCTCAAGATGGCGAGATCGACGAAGCCGAGCGCGCCCGCCATGCGGCCAGCCCGGGCAACGAGCGAAAGCCCGCCGATCTTGCAGAGATTCTTGCGTGGGATCCCGCGGCTCCCGCCACGCGCAGGCACGATGGCGAGGACGCTGCGGCCCTGAAAACTCAAGAATTCGCCTCCGGCTTGCGCGCCACGACGGAGAAGCTCACGGGGAACGCCGTATGCTTGCGGACGAGGTTCTCACGATGCGCCTCCTCCCACTTCTGGAGATCGGGCCAGTGCTCCTCGAAGAACCAACGTTCCATCTCCGAGCGACGCGGCTCGGGGAAGTATTGCAGGGCCTGGATCCAGCAGTAGCCGATCGCCGAGAACGGGCCGCCTTCGACTTCGTAGTCGTCGCACTCGAGGCCGGCTTCAACAAGAACTTTCTGGATCCCGAACGGGGTGTAGCGGAGGTAGTCGTCGGGGATCTGGTGCAGCTCGCGGAGCAACGCCTCGAAGACGTAGACCGAACCGCCGGGCCGGGCGATCCGAGCCATCTCACCGAAAAGTGCCCGCTGATTGGCGACATGATGCACCAGGTTCGGGACGAGCACGAGATCGGCCTGATCGGCTTCGAGACCTGTGGCTTCGATCGGAGCGCGGCGGGTCGTCGGCACACGAAGCGTGCGCGGGTCGTCGATCTGCCCCGCGTTGTACCCGCCCCGCTCGTCCGCACTCTCCGGTGAGCAATCCACGGAGATGAAGTTCTGAGCGTGGAAGAACGGCGCGACTAGACTGACGCCCCCATAGAGCAGACCACGCTCCAGCGACACGACCGTCGCGCCGGGGGAAAGCTCGCCCGCATGACGTCGGATGTCGCGAAACAACAGGTCGAAGTGGGGCCACTTGCTCGTCTGAAAGACGTTTTCAACCAGCATCGCCTCGTGAGCGTCGAGCTGAGCTTCAGTAAAGGTCGGCACTCTTTCTCCTCCCCCTCTTAGTAGGTAAGGGTCTTTTCGACGCTCAACGGTACGGTCACCAGGTGGTCGGCGATTCGCACGCCCGACTCTCCGTCGCCGTAGAGCAGGTCGGATTCAAAACGCCCGGCGGCGACACAGCGATCGATGGCGTCGCGGATCTGCTTACGGTCGTGTTCCACGTCGATCACGTTGCGCCCGCGGTCGCGCCCCCGCTGTCGGTTGCCGATGTTCACGGCGGGGACGCCCATGAAGGCGCACTCGCGGATGGCCACGCTCGAGTTGCCCACGATACCGCGGCTGCGATCGATGAGGCGCAGGAAGTCGTCGGGCGGCAGGTTCTTGAAGAAGTGGACGTGGGGCAGCGAGTGCTCCTCGCGATAGGCGCGGATCCCTCCGGACGTGCCGTCGGAGCCCGCGTCGACGTTCGGCCAGAACCAGAGCGTCGGGACGCCGCTCTCGGCGATCGCGTGAAGCGTCTCGAGCACCTGACGTCGGCTGGCCTCGTACTGCGTGGTGACCGGGTGCTGGATCACCACGACGTAGGCGTCGTCGAGATTGAGCGTGTCGCCAACCCCGCCGTAGCGTTCGAATAGCTCGCTCGTGGAGAGCGGCGGCTTCGCCAAGGCGTCGACGACCACGTCGATGGAAGGGCAGCCCGTGTCGTACACGCGGTCGCTGCGTTCGCCCATGCGGATCACGCGCTCCGCGGCACGGGCGGAAGAGACGAAGTGGAGATCCGCGAGCTTGGTGATCGCGTGGCGCACCTTCTCGTCGATGGAGCCCGAGACCTCGCCACCCTGGATGTGCACGAGGGGAATGTTCTGGTAGCTCGCGGCGATCGCCGTCGCGATGGTCTCGAAGCGATCTGCGATGGTGACGACCATGTCGGGCGCGAGCTCGGAGAAGGCACTGGCCAGCTCGACGATCCCCATGCCGGTCGACTTCGCCGAGGTGAGCAGGTTCTCGCCTTCGAAGATGTTGTAGACCCGGCGATCGATGTGGAAGCCCTCCCGCTCGATCACGGTGTGGACGCTTCCGTAGCGATCCAGCAGCGCCGAGGCCGCAACGACGAGCTGAAGTTCGAGCTCCGGGTGGTTCTTGATCGCTCGCAGGAGCGACCGCACCCGCGAGTAGCTCGGGCGAGCGGTGATGACGACGCAGACCTTCCTCGACATGGTTCCCGGGCTTCTTGGAGCACAGATCCTCGGCGGCGAGCGTGGTGCCCTCCTCGAGCGCGTGCGTGGCGACGACGCTCTTCATGAAGATCTGCCGCAGCGACGTCACGGATTCGGGCAGGTCCGCCTTGCGGCCGGGGTGGGCCCGCATGCGTTCGATGAAGCGGACCCCGTCCACCAGCTGGCGCAGCTCGGTGGAGGTGAGCGAAGCGATGACATCGGGCCCGAACATCTCGCGACCGAGGGTCAGATGGACTTCCAGCACCTCGGCCCCGAGCATCGCTGCGGCGATGCCGGGATAGATCGTCGCCGAGTGGTCCGAGAGCCCGACGGCACAGCCAAAGCGCTCACGGAAGTGCGGGACGAGATCCACGCCGACCCACTCGGGCGGGCACGGGTACATCGAGGTGCACTGCATCACCGCGAGCGGCACGCCGCGCGCCTGGACACGAGCCGCCGCTGTCGCGATCTCGTCCTCCTGGCTCATGCCCGTCGAGAGCATGACCGGGATGCCGCCGTCGCACATCCGATCGAGCAGCGCGTGGTTGTTGATCTCGCCGGAAGCGACCTTCCAGCCCGCCACGCCGACGCGCTCGAGCAGCTCGACCGCTGCAAGCGAGAAGGGCGAACTCAAGAAGAGGAGGTCTCGCTCCTGGGCGTGCTTGCGCAGCTCGTGCCAGCCCTCTTCGGCGAACTCCATGCGGCGCCAGTAGCCAAGACGCGTCGTGTCCTGCGAGCTGAAGGATTTGCGCCACGGCTCGGCCGGTGTGCTCTCGGCGCTCGCGATGTGGGTCTGGAACTTGATGGCGTCGGCGCCCGCAGCGGCGGCGGCGTCGATGAAGGCGTGGGCCATCCCGAGGCTGCCCTCGTGGCTCTGGGCGACCTCGGCAATCACGGTGCAGGGCGCGCCGGCGCGCGGCTCATCCAGCCAGGTTCGGGGGCGAAGCGTCTCGCTCATGCCTGGGCTCCCGCGGCGGCAGCGCGAGGGGCAGCGGCCTCTTCCTCGGCCGGCTTCCGCGTCGCGACGCCGTCCGCCACATGATAGACCCGGCTCGCAACCCCGAGCAGCGCGGGCTGATGGGACACCGCGAGCACGGTGGTCCGGCCTCGCAACTCCCGCACCGCCTCGAGCACCGCGGCCTCGCTCGCCGGGTCGAGCGAGGCGGTGGCCTCGTCGAGGATCAGCAGCGAAGGTCGATGCACCAGGGCTCGCGCGATGGCGATGCGCTGGCGTTGGCCGCCCGAGAGCGCCGAGCCGCGCTCGCCGACCGGGGTTTCGATGCCTTTGGGGAGATCCTTCACGAACTCCCAGGCGTGTGCTGCACGGAGCGCGCGCACCACCTCGGCCTCGGAAAGATCCGGCGCGCCGAGGGTCACATTCGTCGCGATGGTGTCGTTCAGCAGGAACGTCTCCTGCGGGACGTAGCCGATCGATCGGCGCCAGCAGGCGAGGTCGAGCTCACCGAGGGGCACCCCGTCCACGCGGACGCAACCCTCCGTCGGTTGGAGCAGCCCCGCCACGAGGTCGACGATCGTCGTCTTCCCGGAACCCGAGGGCCCCGTCAACGCGGTGACCTCACCCGCCGGAATCGAGACATCCGCACGATCCAGGACGACATGGGCCTCTCGCCCAGCGTCGACGGCGTCGTGTTGCAGGCTCACGGCCTCGAGCTCGATGGCATCGCGCAACGGCACCATCACACCCGAACCCGACCGCTCCGCCTGCGCCTCGGCCTCTTCGATGGTGCGACGGATCGCCCAATACGCACTCTCGTCCACCGCGACCTTCTGATAGCGACGCTGAGCCTGGTTCATGGCGCTGTAGGCTTTGTAGAGCAACAGGCCCATGACGCCGAAGCTCAACACCTCCAGCCCCATGATCTCACTCGCTACATAAAGGCCGAGCAAGAGGACGCCGACCATGATCGGCTCTTGCAGCGCCGGCATCGCCTCCTTCACGAAGACCTGCTTCTGGCGGATGCGCTGCACGCGCAAGGTGTCGCGCTCGAGGAACGGCGTCATGTCCTCGGCGCGTCCCATGGCCTTCAAGGGCTTCACGCTCTGCAGTAGATCCGTGAATCGGCTCAGCAGCCCGCGGAACAGCTTCGTCTGCCGAAGGCCCGCACGTCGTCCCGTGCGCACGAGGCCTGCCAGGCTCAGGACCAGGAACGATGCGATGACGAGCGCCACGAGGGTCACCCGCCACGAAATGGCGAAGGCAATCCCGGCATAGATCGCCATCTGAAGGACGCGGTAGGCAACCCAAGTGCCGTGCATGTAGGCAGAGCCAGCTCGGTTCGCCTCGGTGACAAAGGCGTTGGCGAGGCCACCGACCGGCTGACGCACGTAGTAGGGCCAGTCTGCTCGAAGTAGCGCGCGGAGCAGTCGCAGACGCAGATCCGTCACCACGCGCGCGATCGTGTACCCCACCTGCCGCCGAACGAACAGAACGATCGCCGCCTTCACGATGAAAGCAGCGGCGATCACGGAGGCGAGGACCCCGAGGGTGGGGACGAGACCGACACTTCGGAAGGCGTCGAGCACCCGAGCCTCCATGCCCGACGGCGACTCGGCGACGGAACCGTCGATCGCGACCCGAAGGAGCGGAAGAACGGACGAATAGCCGAGTCCCTCGACGACCCCCGCGACGAACAAGCACAGCAGCAAGGCCAGGCTCGCGAGCGGACGCGCACGCGCAAACTCCAGCAGGATCCTCATGCTGCGATGGGTCCCCCGGCCCTCAAGCGGCGCGGGCCCCGGCGGCGCCCCTCTGCCCGCGCGCATCCGCGACGAGGTTGCGCAGGACGCCCACGAACGAAGGATGCACCGTGCTCCGGTAGGGCGAATCCGGTTCGAGCTGCTCGAGAAGGCGACGGTGAGCCCGGGCCATCTGGTGGTACGGGATCGTCGCAAGCGCGTGGTGTAGCGCGTGGTATCGAAGCCCGATCGGGAAGAGCAGCTCGGTCGAGAGCCCCCCCGTGATGGTGATCGAGTCCTCGAGCTGCTCGATGATCCCAACCGGCCCGCTGTACTCGCGATAGCGGTGCGCCGCCAGGTTCCGCGTGTAGTTCAGGCCAATCGTGAAGAGCAGGAAGGCATAGAGGCGGGCGACGAACTCGAGCGGCAGCACGCCCGTGACCAACAGGGCCACGATACCGAGCATGTAGGCCCCGCAGGCGAGATCGCGCAACGCGTAGAGAGCAGGTGAGGTCTGCCGCACCGGGAGCAAGACGTAGTTCGGGTTGATGCCGTAGGAGGAGGCATGCGCCAGCACCCAGCGCCGCAGCGGCGGGTAGAGGAGCGAGAGCGGACCGAGCACCGCGAAGCGCACGATCGCGAGCAGGGGCAACAGCGGAACCTGCAGGCAATACATGAGGATTCGCCCGGTCCCGGAGGCCAAAGGCACGTATTCCCCGTCCGATTCAGTCCCATAGGTCCGGACGCTGTGATGGTCGGCGTGGTTGTCGTAGGTGTTCGAGGTCATCACCATGGGCACGCCACAAAGGACGTTCCAGACGCCCTTGAAAAGCCGCATCTCGTCCGAGCGCATGTGCTGGATTTCGTGGATGAAGCTCCCCAGGCGAAACAGGGCGAGACCGCCCACCAGATAGGCGGCGACGTGGAGGGGGCCGAAGCCCGGCGCGAGCAGGAAGTAGAGCGCGGCCGGGTAGGCCACGGACGCACTCACGGCCATGTCCGCCCAATAGATACCCGGGCGCCGCTCGAAGCAGTCACTCAGGATATCTCGCATTTGACGGACGCTACCGTCCCGGCGCAGCGTGTGGCCGCTTTCCACCCCAACCCTCCCCTGGGTCCGACGCCGAGGCCGGGTCTACCCAGGCCAGAGGGTATCGGGAAGACCGCCGCCCAAGAAGGCAGATGACGAAAATCTCATAGGCCGGCTGAGGCGGTTGGAGTAGATTCCCGCGGTCTTAGACCGGGAGAGGTGTGGTGGAGGAAACCCTTGCTCTGGATGCCGCGAGGCCGACCTCGGGCAACCTGGAGCTAAGTCTGGCTGCGCTTCGGCGCCGTTTCGCTGCGGCTCAGAAGCCCCAGCCCGCCATTTTCTGGGCGGATCTCGGCGTCTCCGCCATGGTCGGCTGGTCGGCCTTCTACTTGGCCGGGAGCCTCCCCGCGGGTTCGGCGCTTTCCGGTGTCGCCCTGGTCGTGGCAATCCTCGCGCTCTATCGCGCCGTGCTCTTCATCCATGAGATCACCCACCTGAAGCCGAATGATGTCCGGGGTTTCGAGACGACCTGGAACTTATTGGTGGGAATTCCCCTCATGGCGCCCAGCCTGATGTACGTCGGGGCTCACCGGCAACACCACGACGTGACCCGCTACGGCACCGACCTCGACCCGGAGTATGCGCCCGTGGCGACCTGGAGCCCCCTGCGGATCGCCGGCTCCTTCGCCCTGATGCCCCTTTTCCCGCCGGCACTGGCGGTTCGCTGGGGAGTGCTCGGCCCGCTCTCGCGGCTCATCCCCGCCCTGCGCCCCTTCGTCGTCGGGCACCTCTCCACCCTCGCGATCAACCCGCGCTACGTGCGCGAGCTGCCCGTTCGGCGCGACGCTCTCCGCTGGAAGCTGGAGGAGGCCGGCGGCGCCCTCTGGGTCTGGGCCTGCACCGCTGCCATCGCGTTCGGGCTCCTCGACGTGCGCTGGGCCTTCGTCGCTTGGGCGGTGACTGCGGGGATCCTCTTCCTCAATCACGCACGAACCCTCGTGTCCCATCGCTACGAGAACCTCGGCGGGCAACTCGATTGGAACGAGCAGCTGATCGATTCCGTGAACATACCCGGCGCGCCAATCCTCACCGCCCTGGCCGCGCCGGTGGGCCTGCGATTCCACGGCCTGCACCACATGTTGCCGGGCGTCCCCTACCACAACGTCGCGGCGGTGCATCGCGCGCTGATCGAGGAGCTGCCCGAAGACTCGCCCTATCGCGACACCGTGACGTCGGGCGTCCTGGCCACGCTGGGGCAGCTCTTCGCCCGCTCGGCCCGCAACGCTCAGCGATAGATCCCCTCGCGCAACAAGCGGAACACCACGGGCCAGGCGAAGACGAGCGGGTGACGCCGCTGGCGTTCGGTCAGCTCGATCTTCACCGCGGTGTGGCGCTCCACCTTCCAGACGACGTAGGGGACCCAGTCACCGAAGGTGAAGGCGGTCTTCAACAGGCTCGCGATCGCGAGAGCCTTCGCCAGCGGCCGGCGCGCCTGCCAGGCCAGGCGCGCGCGTCGCCGACGGCCTTTCGGCGCGTGTGCCTCGAACCCCTCTGGCGTCTCCTTCAGCGTGAACTCACCCCGGTCGGCCAGCGTGCGAAGCGCAAGCGTCGTCATTTCTCGATAGCGATTGGGCTGGGCTTCGAAGATCTGCTGGATCGTGTCGTCGCGTTCGGTCCGCAACTCGGCGCGGTAGGTCTCGCGGAAGCCCTCGCGGACGAGGGCCTCAGCGGTGAAGGGCCGGCTGGCCTCTTCCCCTGAGCGTGCAGCCCAGGCGCGCCCGGTGAAAGTGAGACACGAGCTCGTCGCGACTTCCGCCACTTCGCGCCGGGCGTCTTCGTCTCGCACGAACGCCAACGCCGCGGGTTGGCTGAAACGCGCCCAGACGCGGCAGTCGATGCTCCTTGGGGACGCGGCACGGCGGAAGTCGCGGGCCGAGAGAACGGCGTACTTCGCCCGCAGCGGCTCGTCGCCGCGGAGCCACTCGCAGAAGAAGACGTTGGGCGGGAGCACGGCATTGGCGAGGGCCAGCGCGCGGGATTCGTAGCCCGACCGGTAGTCGTCCACGATCACGTAGAAGTCGAGGACTCCCTCCGTGGTCTGCTTGCGAAGACACGAGCCGTAGAAGAGAACTGCCATGACCGCGTCGCCGTGGCGTCTGCGGAGCTCTGCGGCGAATGCGGTGACGGGTTCAGAGAGGGGTGCGGCCAGCTCGTTTGCAACGAGCTCTCGGAGTTGCAGGCGCGCACCCGACTCAGGCACGGATGAACTGGACGCGGCGGTCGGCGGTGATCTCCACCGAACGGCCGGGGCACGCCTCCCAGAGTTCTCCGTCGAGGGTCACGCCGCAATCGACGCGCAGCGCGACGGTCTCGCACTTGCAACTGAGGTAGCCGGCATCGGGCGTGGCCCAACTCGGTGGCCGTCCGCGCAGGATGCCCCACGCTGCCCGCGGTAAGCTACGCGCGTCCGACGCGACGAGCGTCAGGCGCACGGCCCCGGGCCCGGTGCCCCAGAAGGGACGCAGGCCGAGGAAAAGACGCTCCGCGCTGGTCGCCATGGCGACACGAAGCTCGCGCGACTCCGCGGGCTCGCCATCGATGGCGAACTGCATCTTGTCGGCGGCAAGGATCCCACCGAAGCCACCGAGTGCGGTCCGAGCCAACAAGGCCGCCGTCACGGCGCCAGCGCCGAAGACGCCCTGGGCGCGGCCCTCGGGCATGTAGCGCGGTGTCAGTTGCACGGCGCGGTGAAGAACGCCTGCACCGAAGAAGACGCCATACTGCACGCCATCGTCGAGCCCCAGATCCACCCGCAGGACCGGCCGCTCGACCTCACACTCCTTCAACCGGCCCGCGCGTGCCTTCTCGATCAGGTTCTTCAACCCCTGCGCGGGGTCGCGGTGCGAGCCCAGATCGATGGCGCTCATGTTGGTGCGCCCGCCTCGGATCGGTGCGACCTGAGGAAGCCACTCCGAGCCATGCTCGTGGGCCAGGAGTGCGGTGAGCACCCGCTGCAGCGTGCCGTCGCCCCCGTTCACGACCAGGAGTTCCACGCCCTCGCGCTCGAAGTCCGCCAGGGCCTCGGGCACGAGCGATGCGTTGCCGGTCTCCACGTGGAGGACTTCGGGCTCCGACTCGAGCACCCCGAGCACCTGTTGGACCCGGGACATCCCGCGCCCGGAGCGCAGGTTGTTCAGCACACCGATTCGAATCATCGAACACTCCAGAGGTCGCTCGGCCGGGCCGGCGCCTGATCGGTTGCATCGAACCCGGTGGCATCGAAACGCGAGACGCCCAACAGGCCGCGCCCGGCCAGACTCGAGCCACCCGCTTCGGGGCGGCCGACGGTGAAGTCGAAGGGCGCCGAACTCCAGATGAAGCGCGGGCGCGTCAGGCGGCCGACGAAGAGCCGCGCGAGCCAGGGTGCGCGCGCGAGCGGTTCGTCGCGCAGCAGCTCGCGCGAAGCGCCGACCCGGCCCGTCGCCGAGGCCGCGCGGATCGCGAGGCCGCCGGCGCCAACCGGGTCGAGCTCGACCTGCTCGGTGCTCTCCACGATGCGTCCATCGCGCCCGACCACGAGCCAGCGGTGCGCTTCGCCGTCGGGCGCCGTCACGTCACTCAGGTAGACGCCCGTTCCGTTCTCCAAACCGAAGAACTCCACGCGGCGCTCCACCCAGCGCGACTCGAGGGAATCCATCCAACGGTGGGTCAAGATCGCGCGGCCCGTGACCGAGCGCGTGGGCGCGTCCTCCCCGAGTTGAAGTGTCCCACGAACCGGGGCCGCCAACGCCAGGAGGTCGAGTCCATAAACGCCCCCCGCGAGCCCGGCGGAGGCGACGCGGTCGCCGGAGAGATCCACGAAGAGGTCGAGATGCACGCGCTTCTTCCCGACGTAGAAACGCGCCGGGTCCTTGGGCGCGCCACGCTGGTCGAAGATGATCGAATCGAGGTCGATTCGCCGCCGGTCGGGCGACAGCGTCCAGCCCCCCTGGGTCCGAACCTTGTGGAACTCGTGGCTCGTGCCGTCCGGAGCGAGGACGTGGCCGACGATCGCGCCCGTGCGATCGCCCGGGCCGACGTTGCTGATCGTGACCTGGGCGATGACCCAGTGCCCGTCGTCGAGGGCTACGGTCAGATCCCATACGTCGGACGCATGCTCCGCACCGAGCAGCCGTGCAGCGGGGTCGCCCGGCCGAGACGCACCGGACGCGGAAACGTTTGCGGGGGCCACCCACAGCCCCAGCAGGACGACCAGACCGATCCACCACCGCATGGCTCGCCGCGCGTCCGACTTCATCGGGCGCCTCGCTCGGTGGCTTCGCCGGGCTCGTACCCGCCGCGGACGAAGCCCGCCTGCACCACCCGCACGAGGTGGAACGCAATGGAGGCCACCGTCCACAACGCCACCAACGCGAAGCCCACATCCGGGCGTCCCGCCGCAGTGCCCGCCGAGAGCAGCACCAGGTTCGGGTTGCGCCGCGTCGTGATGAGCCGGAAGCGCGCGTCGAGCGCCCGCCAGGAGTGGATCTCGATGCCGAAGCAGAGCATGAAGAGGCCTTCGACCCCCCGATGGACGACGTAGCCCCCGACCGCCGCCGCCATCGCCGCGTCGAGCCAGGGTGCGGCCGGCAGTGCCAGGCCCCAGGCCGCGTACCAGAACGGCGGGTGGACGATGTCGAGGCCGTGGTCGAGCACATGCCCAATGCGGCTCGAAGACAGCGTCACCCGTGCGAGTTTGCCGTCGACGGTGTCGAGGAAGGTCATGAGCCACGCCGCGGCGAGACCCGCAGCGAACTGTCCCACAGCGAAGAGTCCGAGCGCCAGCCCGACCAAGAGCCAGTTCACTCCCGTGATGGCGTTGGCCGAGACCCCGAGCCGCGCGCACGCCCGCACCACGGGCAGCGCCGGTTTCGGCCAGACGTACTTGGTGATGAAGTCCGTGATGCCCTTGTACGACGCATCGAAGAGTCGCTGTTCGAGTTCGGCCGGAGTGACAGCGCCCGCTGCCACGAGCAGCGCGGGCTCGCGCTTGCGCAGCGCGTGGGTGTAAGCGGGAACCAGATCATCGGGCCCGACTCGAGGGAGCGAAGCCGGCAAACCTTCGGCGGGATGACGCCCGGCAACCACGGTGCGGGCCTCGTCGACGAGAGCCCCCGACACCTTGGCCGCAACGGCCTGGCCGTCACGGGACTGGAGCAGCGTGTCTTCGGATTCGAGCAAGGCACCGACGAGCCTCTCGTCGAAGAGCCAGTCGCTGCGCAGCAGCAACGTGGGGCCCGACGGCTTCGGCTCCGGCGGGTCCCCGACCGCGATGCAGGCGACACCCGCCTTCGCCAGGACGCGGCGCAGGCGTTCTTCACCCGAGAGCCCGAAGAGTTCCGGAGGCGGCGTCTCGGCGGGCAGGAGCCACGCCGTCGTTCGTGCGGAGTCGGGCAAAGAGGTCACGCGAACTGTCTCTCCACGTTGGCCCGGGTCTCTCGCGTCTGGGGGCCACGCGGCGGGAGGGCTAGCATACAGCGCCCGTGGCCCGGCCGTTCCGGCCCGACCGACCCCACGGCGAAGCGGAGCGCGGACCCATCAGTTTCACGCTCGCACACCTCTCGGATCTCCACGTCACACCGATCCGTGTCCGACGCTTCAGCGACCTCGCCAACAAGCGCGTGCTCGGTTGGCTTTCGTGGCGTCGGAAGCGACGACACGAACATCGCGGCGAGATCCTCGAAGCCCTGCTCCAAGACCTCGACGGGACGGCGCCCGACCATGTGGCCGTGACGGGCGACCTCACGAACGTCGGGCTCGCGGAAGAGATCGCCGAGGCCGTGCCGTGGCTCGAACGGCTCGGCGGGCCGGAGCACGTCTCGATCGTCCCCGGCAACCACGACGCCTACGCCGCGCCGGTCGGGGCCGATCGCTTCGCGCAGTGGGCTCCCTACTTCTCGCCGAAACAGGCGTCGTCGACCCCGGAGGGCGAGGACGGGCTCGTGTTCCCATACCTGCGCCGCGTCGGCCCCCTGGCTCTGATCGGCCTGTGCTCCGCGGTGCCGACCGCCCCCGGCCTCGCCGTCGGGCGACTCGGCGCCGGCCAGCTCGATCGGCTCGGAACCCTGCTCGCCGAAACCCGCGACACGGCGGCCTGTCGAGTCGTGCTCATCCATCACCCACCCGTGCCGGCAGGCCAGAGCGGGCGCCGCCGGCTCGAGGATGCCGGCGCCCTGCGCGAAACCCTTGCGCGCCACGGCGCCGAGCTGGTGCTGCACGGGCACACCCACCGCACGAGCTTCGAGCAGGTCGACGGGCCCGAGCGACCGATCCCCGTGGTGGGCGTTCCGTCCTCTTCCGCCTTCGGGCACGACCCGGAGCGACGCGCCCGCTACCACCTCTACCGATTCGAAGACGACGGCACGGGCTTCCGCGTCCACTGCGCGGTTCGCGTCCTCGATCGGGAGCGCCTCGTGTTCGAGTCGGGGCCCGAGCATCGGCTCTAGGCGTCCAACTCGCAGAGGACACGTTCGGCGAGGATGAGATCGGCGGGCTTGTCGACGTCGAGCCCGGCCTCGGGGTAGGGCAGCCGGATCGCAGCGACGCTCATGCCGACGGCCTTCGAGATGCGGCGCGCAGCCCCCTCGAGGTCGATCCGACGCAGCAGGAAGAGTCCCCAGGTCCCCGGGCCGAGCAGGCCGGCGAGTCGCCAGGGCTTCTTCCGAAACGTCTCGGTCTGTTTCCAGAAACGGGCGGCCGCCGCGCCCTGGCCGGAACGGAACCAGAAGAGATTCGCGCCGGTGACCCCCTCGCCCCGCAGCGGGATGAAGGTGCGGCGCGCGTCGGGGAAGCGTGCGCGGAAGACCGCGTCGCTGACGACCGCGGCGGCGACCTCGGCGCCACTGCGCTCGGCCTCGGAACAGAAGTGTTCGACCATGTCGGGCGTGAGCAGCGGATGGTCCGACGTGGTGACGAGCATGGGCCTGGGCGAGTTCTCGCGGGTGAGTACGAGTTCGACGCTCGAGGCCGGCGAACCGGCACTCTCGCGGTGTTCGAGGGTGCCGGCCGCGCGCAGGCGCGACAGCTCCGGGTGTGCATCGAGCAGGTCGGCAGACCCGGAACTCACGAGCACCCGGTCGACACCCGGCACGGCAGCGAGACATCCGACCACCCGAACGAGCATCGGGACGCCGCGCACCTCGAGCAGGGATTTGTGGGGCACCTTCGCATCGCGAGCCAGCGGGTCGCCCTCGGCTCGCTCGCCGGCGAGCACGAGCGCGGTCAGGGTCTTCGAAGGGGAATCCAACAAGGCCGAGAGTCCGGGTCAGTCGGACTGGGACGACGGAGCCGTCCAGGGATCGGCCTGCGCGAAGTGGCTGCCGACCTCGACTCGCGCCTTCTCGAGATCCTCGGGGAAGTCGATCTCGGTCCACCACAGGCCCTCGATCGACACCGGCGTGATGGGCTCGACGCGTGCGAGCGTTTCGAGAGCCGGCGGATACCAGGAGTGGAGGCCTTCGGGCTCGGCGATCACCCGCGCGAAGACGTCGCGCGCGGCCGACACACCGCGACCCCGGAATACGTAGATCCCGATCGCTTCGCCGTCGGGTTGGGTTTCGCGGCGGCCCTTGCCGATGCCCACGAGGTTGCCGTCTTCGACCCAGACGCACATGTCGTCGAGGTCGTAGGCATCCTTGCAATCCACCGCCGCGCCGACCTTGGCGCCCTCGGCGGCGATCATCCTCTGCAAGACCTCGGCCTCGAAGAGCGTGTCGCCATTCAGCAGGACGAAATCACCCTCGACCCGAAAGGTCGCAAGCCAGGCGGAGACGAGGTTGTCGGAGTGAGGGTGGAGCGGGTTGAGCACGAGCTCGACGTCGAGGCCCTCGGGCTTGTGCTCCGCGAGATGCTGCTCGACCTGTTCGGCGCCGAACCCCACCATCACGGTCACCTTCTCGATTCCGCAGCGGGAAAGCGTGTCGAGCTGGACATCCAGCACCGTGCCCCCCCCTGGGGCCACCTGCAGCAGGCACTTGGGCAGGGACTTCGTCAGGGGCAGCAGGCGTCGGCCCTGCCCTGCGCTGAGAACCACGGCTTCCATGGCGGCCTCCAAAAACGTTGCAGTCGGAACACAGTGCGATCAGAGCGCGGTTGCAGTCAAAACACGGTGCGATCAAAACGCGGTTGCAGTCGGCACGGGCATGGAGAACAGTTGCCGCGGCTCGGGGAGGCCGAGCAGGCCCGACTCGCTGGCCGCCGACCGATGGCCCAAGATAGCGGTCGAGTGACCGGGACGTGAACCAGAATGACGAAATCGTAAGGCCGGCGGGCCTGCCTCTCGGGGCGGGGCTGCAGCGCTACGTGACGCGTCATCTGGCGATGCCTGCGGTCGTCGCATTGCTCGGCCTCGGCGCCGCCTACCTCACCCGGAGCCTCCTCGAGTGGAGCGACCTGCTCGTAAATCGAGGTCTGGGCGCCGGTGACGTGGCCGCGCTGGCGGTCTATCAGCTCGTGCCCGTGGTCTCCCAGGTGCTGCCGTTCGCCGCGCTGGTCGGCGTGCTTGCGGGGCTCGGGCACCTGCGCTCCACCGGGGAGTTGCGGGCCGTCGAGGTGCTCGGCGTCTCACCGCGTCGCCTGACCGGGCCGGCGCTCTGGCTCGCGGGTTCGCTGGCCGTGCTCGGTGTCGTGCTGTCCGTCTGGCTCGCTCCCGCCGCCCGGGCAGGCCGCTCCGAAGCCTTTCTGCAGATGCTGGCGGACCAGCCGGGCGCGTCGCTCTCGGCCGGAGTCGTCCACGAGTTCGGCGACCATCGCTTGACCGCGCGCGAAGTCTCGAGCCGCGGCGACGCCCTACGTGGCGTCGTCCTCTGGAGCCCGGAACTCGGCGAGACCCTTTTCGCCGAGCGCGCGTCGGTGACACCGGATGCAGACGGCGGGATCTCGCTGCTTCTGCACCACGCGACGGCATTGCTGGGCCCCTCCGAAGGAGGCGGACAGATCGAGGTCGACTCCTTTCGCACCGCCCTCTCGCTCGGCGACGACGGCGGCATCGAACTCGAAGACTCCCTCACGGCGGCGGCGCCCGCCGAGCTGCTGCGAATCCGGCGAGAGGCCGAGCCCGCCGACGCCCGGCTCGCGAGTGCGGAGCTGCACCGCCGCGTCGCGCTTCCCCTCGCCGGCGTGATCCTCGCGATACTCGCCGTCCCGCTCGCCCTGGCTGGAAGTGGCGGGTCGCGAACCTCGGGCGCCATGCTCGGCCTCGTCCTGACCCTCGCCTACTACGGCCTCGTCCAACTCGGTACCGGGCTGCTGCGCAACCCGGACATCCCCGTCCCACTCGCCGTCTGGCTCCCGAACCTGCTCTTCGCCTCGATCGGCACCGTGGCGCTGCTGCGTTCGACGGATCGCACTCCGGGTCGAGGCATCGCCTGGCGGCCGGTACGCCTGTCGGGCCCGTCCTTGCCGAGCGTCGCATTCGGGCGCTTCCTCCTCGCTCGCTATGTCGCGACGATCTTCGTGCAGATGGTGCTCGTCTGCCTCGGCGCGCTGTTCATCGGGTACCTGCTCGTCGACGTGCTCGAACGCTTGGATTGGTTCGCTCGGCATCAATCGACCGCGGTCGAGGCGGCACGCTTCTACGCGGCGCGCTCGCCACTGCTGATGTCGCGCATGATCCCGCTGAGCCTGCTGGCGGCGGCGGCGCTCACGGTGAGCCAGCTCGAGCGGCGCGGCGAGTTCTTGGCGATGCAGGCATGCGGCCTGAGCGCCTTCCGATCCCTGGTGCCCATCGCCGCCGTCGCGCTCGTCATCGGGCCGGCCTACTTCCTGTTCGCCGACGGCGTCGTGCCGCGGACCAACGCGCTGGCCGACCATTTGAAGGAGACCGAGATCAAGCGCGGGGCGAACGAACCCTCGGACTCGCGTTTCGTCTGGTACCGAGGCGGCGGCAACCTGTTGCAAGCCGATCGCATGGACCGGGGCCTCGGCCTCGCTACGGACGTGACCATCTACGAGCTCGATGACCGCGGCTTCCCGAGCAGCCGCATCGACGCCCGCGAAGCCCGCGACCTCGGCAATGGCGAGTGGGAACTCCTGGATCCGCACCGCGTGGAGATCTCGGGCTTCGGTGTGATCGAAGCCCCCGCGGAGACGCGGATCCGGATGGGCGAGAGCATCTCGTCGCTTGACCCGATGCACCTCGGCGTCCGCGACCTCGCGCGCGAGATCCGGCGCGCGCGCGAGGACGGCTACTCCACGACGGTCTTCGAGGTGGACATGCACGCTCGCCTGGCGGCCCCGTTTGCGTGCATCCTGCTGCCCTGGATTGCCATCGCGAGCTCCATCACGGGCCGCGTCCGCCGCACGGCGTCGCGCAACCTCATGCTCGCCGTGATCCTGGCGGTGGGCTTCGAGCTGTTTGGGGACTTCGCGTTGTCGCTCGGCTACGGCGAGCGCGTCTCGCCGGCAATGGCCGCGTGGGCCCCGATGACGCTGCTCGGGCTGCTCGCGGTCGGGTCCGCCTGGCGGTCTTCGCGGTAGCCGCCGAGGCGGGAGACCTCGGGCAGGTTCAGGGTGAAGCGCGCGCCTCCGAGCGGGGAGTCGGCGACCTCGAGGTCGCCGCCGTGAAGCCGTGCGATGGCCCGGGCGAGGGCGAGGCCCAAGCCCTTGCCTTCCCGGCTCCGCGCTTCGTCGAGGCGCGTGAAGCGATCGAAGATCCGATCGCGGTCCGCGGCGGGGATCCCCCGGCCCGAGTCGTCGAAGTGGACCACGATGCCACCCTTGCAGCGGAAGGCCCCGATCTCGACCCGGCCGCCCGAGTCGACGTAGCGCAGGCCATTGTCGAGCAGGTTGACCAGCACGCGGTCGATCAGCGTGCCGTCCCCTTGGACCGAGCCCGCCTCGCTTCGTGCCGTGAGTTCGACCTCGCGCTCTTCGAACAGCGGTGCGTAGACCTCGGCGGCACGCAGGATCTTCATGTCCATGTCCACGGGCGAAGGCCGCAACTCGAAGCCCTCGCCGTAGATCTCCGAGAGCAGGAGCAGGGAGTCGATGATTCGCGAGACCTCCGCCGCGGATTCGCGAATCCCCTCGAGGGTCTGACTCATCTCCACGGGCTCGTTGGCCAGCAGCGCGACCTCCGCCATGGTCCCGATCCGATTGATGGGGGTCCGAAGCTCATGGGCGAGATCGCTGCCGAAGGCCCGCAGGCGCGCGAAGGAGTCATCGATGTCCGCCAGGACACGGTTCAGGGTCAGAGCATGACGGTCGGCGGGGTCGCCGCTCCCGTTGATCGGGAGCCGGTTCCCGAGCTGCCGCGCATCGACTTCCTTCAACAGGGCCGTGGCCCGACGGATCGGGGAGAAGGCCGTAGAGGTGGCCCAGATGGCCGTCACCAGCGCGGTCGCGGCGAGCACGATGCCGATCACCACGAGCCGCCAGCCCAGTGCGAAGGTCTCCGCAGCGAGGTGGGCCAGGGGGAACGCCAACTCGATGCGCTCGCCGGACGCGAGGCGCGTCGTCCCGACGAGAAAACGGTCTGCTTCGAGCAGGCCGCGGTCGGAGATCGCGCGCGAGTCGTCGCCGCGACGGGCGGGAGCAACGCGGCCCGCAGCCGGCCACTCACCCCAGGTCGCGAGCAGTTCCTTTTCTTCGCTCCAAAGGCGAACGCTGGGAGTCGAGGCCACCCACGCCTCGTCGAGACCCGAGATGGCATCGCTCGCCGACAAGCCGCGCTCGGTGCCGCTGCGCAGGGTCGCCAGGGCGTGCTCGACCCAGCGGTCGCCTTCTTCGAGGCTCTCGACCTTGGCGAAGCCGAAAAGGGCGAAGCCCTGGATCCCGATGGCGAGGATCAACAGCCCGCCGATGAAGGCGGCGGCCCGGACGTCGGCGCGCGCTCGCAGGCGGCGCACGATCCTAGGCGGCTGCATAGCCCCGCGACCGGACGGTCCGGATCAGGCCCGTGAGTTCGACGGTCTCGAGTTTTCGACGCAATCGGTTCACATGCACGTCCACCAGGTTCGTCCCCGGGTCGAAGTCGTAGGACCAGACCTCGCGGAGCAGCTGCGCTCGGCTGACGGTCTCGCCCTGGGCCCGAACCAACGTCGACAGGATCCCAAACTCGGTCGGGGTCAGGTCGAGCCGCTCGCCGCGGACGAGCGCCACGTGCTTGGTCAGGAGAAGCTCGAGGTCGCCGACCTGGAGCTCGGTCACGTCCTCCCGGCGGCGGAGCGCCCGAAGCCGCGCCGAGAGCTCCACGAAGGAGAAGGGCTTCACGAGATAATCGTCCGCACCGCTGTCGAGGCCCTCGACCCGGTCGCGGACCGAACCCCGAGCGGTGAGCATCAGCACCCGGGTGCGGAGGCCATCCTGGCGAATCTGCTTCAGCACATCGTAGCCAGAACCCCCCGGAACCATGATGTCGAGGATGGCGACGTCGAAGACTTCCGCGGCCACGAGCTTCAGGGCCTGGGCCACGCCGAGGGCCACCAGCACCTCATGGCCCTCCCGGGCGAGGCCGCGCTCGAGGGCGGTCGCCGTCTCTCGATCGTCCTCCAGGAGCAGGATCCGCATGCGCCGAGGTTAGCCCAGGGGCGTCTGGGCCCTGCGGGGCAGCCGGCCCGCGGCCCCAGGGGGAGCCGAATGTCGCAATCGTCATGGAGCGTTGGCCCCGGTTACCTAAGGTGCCCGGTGAACTGCCATTTTGGGGAGGGCCCGTGGATCTGTTTCAACCCTGCTGGGACTACGTCGAGCCGCGCTTCGCGCGGGCGGCCGGGATCTACCCCTTCTTCCACCAACTCGATGCCTCGGAGGGCCCGGTGGCCCGGCACGAGGGCCGCTCGCTGGTGATGATGGGCTCGAACAACTACCTCGGGTTGACCCACCACCCGGCGGTCCTGGCGGCGGCGAAGCAGGCGGTGGACGATTATGGGACGGGCTGCACGGGCTCGCGCTTCCTGAACGGCAACCTCCACACCCACGTCGAGTTGGAGCGAGAGCTCTCCGAGTTCTTCGGCTACGAACAGACGCTCGTCTTCTCGAGCGGGTTCCTCGCCAACGTCGGCGTAATCGCGACCCTCGGCTCGCACCCCGGGGCGGTCATCTTCTCCGAGGCGGCGAACCACGCGAGCCTGATCGACGGCGCGCGCCTCGCTAGCGGCGAGGTCCGCATCTTCGAAGACCCGGAAGATCTGGCCGCCCAGCTCGCCGAGGGCGACTCCTGGGAGCACGCGCTCGTGGTGATGGACGCGGTCTTCTCCATGACCGGCCGCGTCAGCGACCTCAAGGCCTACGCCGACCTGAAGACCCGCTACGGCTTCCGGCTCTACGTCGACGATGCCCACGGCATCGGCGTCTTCGGCCCGAACGGCCGCGGGACGGTCTACGAGCAGGGCGTCCAGGATCGCGTCGACCTGCTGTTCGGCACCTTCAGCAAATCCCTGGCCAGCCTCGGCGGCTTCGTCTGTGGCGAGGAGCGGGTGATCGACTACCTGCGGCACAAGGCGCGCTCACTCATCTTCACGGCGGGCCTTCCGCCCTCGTCGGCGGCGGCGGCCCTGGCTGCGCTGCGGGTCTTGCGAAGCGAAGGCCCCGAGCTGATCGATCGTCTCTGGGAGAACGCACGCTATTGGAAGCGCGGCCTCGAGTCGCTCGGCTACTGCACGCTGCACTCGGAGTCGCCGATCGTCCCCGCCATGGTCGGCTCCGAGTCCCTGGCCTTCCGCATCTCGAAGGATCTCTTCGACCTCGGGGTCTTCGCCATCCCGGTGCCCTTCCCGGTCGTACCGTGCGGGCAATCGCTGATTCGCACGAGCGTGATGCCGACCCACACCCGCGAGCACCTCGACCGCGCCCTCGACGCGTTCAAGGTCGTCAAGAAGCGCTACGACATCCCGGAATTCGACCCCGACAATCTGCCGGTGACCGAATCCGAAGACTGGTCGTGGTTCATGCCCCAGGACGGTGCGCCGGCCGAACCGCCCGCCGAATAGCCGCCGAAGGCGGAATTGGATTTGGCCTTGCCTGCCCAATCGCTTCGTCAGGGATTGGAACCACCCCCTTCGTTCTAGTCCGGCTTCCGATCCCACCGTTCGAACACACCCAGCGAGTTCGCGCGCACGTAGCGCTGCTCGAGCGTGCGGCCCAAGGCGCGCCATGTGTCCTCCACCGCCGGCGACGACGGCACGGAGCGGAAGATCACGTGGGGCGGTCCGTTGCGAGCGAGTGACTCCGTGAGCGCGTCACGCTCCGCGTGCGTCCAGGTGTTCAGGAAGAGCGAGGCATCGCCCCGCCAGGGCGCCTCGTCCGCCTCGACGTAGACGAGGGTCTTGATCGGGTCGAGGACCGCAACCGGGGCAGCGAGGGCGCGCACCTCGGCGACGACGGCGCGGACGGACCGGACGACCGGCTGCATCGAGGTCGGTAGCCCGGCGATCTCCCCCTTCTCGGGGAAGAGGACGAGGCCCCGCTCGGGCGGGCCGACCCGGGCGACGCGCCAGGCATTCGGATAGTCGCGGAACGTCGGGCTCGCGAGCAACAGGCCGGCACCCAACGCCGCGGCGAGGGCCGAGAGCGCCGGCGCGAGCCCGCGCCGGTCGATCTTTCGGAGCAACGAAGCGAGAGCCAGCACGACGAGGATGCCGATCGGTACCGCCATGAGCGAGAGGCGGATCGGAACGGTTCGCCAGACGAAGAGTGTGGCGCGGCCGAGCGCGTAGAGGCCAAGGCATCCGGACAAGACCGTGGTCGGCGCGGCGCGGCCTTGCAGCAGACGCACCATCGTGTCGCACACCGCGAACAGTGCGATAGCGAGCAGAGCCAGAGCCGGCGCCACCGCCGCGCCGTGTTCGCGCAGGAAGAACGTGAAGTAGTTCGCACCGACGCCCCGCGCGGAGCTGTTGGCGACGCCTCCGATCCAGCCCGAGAAGAAGGCCGCCGGTTCGGTCACGAGCGTGCCCCGGCTCGATACGGCCAGGCCGCAGAAGAGGACCGCGCAAAGTGCCGCCACCGAGGCGGCGACCGTCGGCAAGGCCGGCGCCGTGGCGCGAGGCAGGCTTCCCCCGCACTCCGCGGCCACGAAACGGCAGACGCCATACACGAGGAACGTGCCGACGAGGAAGACCCCCGTGTCGGTTTCGAGCAGCAGGCCCGCACCCGCCACGGCACCCGCGGCCACGGCCCGGGCGAAGGTGGGGTTTCGTGCATGCAGGAACAGGCAGAGGAAGAACCACACGTCCATCGGCGCACGCATCACGGAGAGCGAGGGCCATTGCCAGATCGTCGAAAGCCCGGGCTGGGCCGCGATCAAGGGCGAGAAGACCGAGACGGCAAGGATGCCGAGCGTGCCCCCGAAGGCGAGCGCCCGGCTTCCGACGGCCACGCGGAGCAAGACGTAGAGGCCCACGTGGTAGACGCACCCGTAGAGCATCGCGAGCCCGACGGCGGTCTGGTGACTCAGCGGAAACCAGGGCGAGATCGCGTTCAGCAGGAGCGGCCAGCCCGCCCCGTACTGACTGTAGACGTCGGTGGCGAGGGCCATCCCATGGCGAAAGGCCAGGGCGGGCCCCATGGCGAAGTGATCCCAATGGAAGAAGAACTCGTTCGCGAAGACCGCGCCAGCCAGGTGAGCGACGTAGGGTGTGTGGATCAGGGACACGATGGCGAGGCCGAGCATCGCGTCGAGGGCGAAGCCCGCGCCGCG
>JAFDDA010000063.1 GCA_019311105.1 Deltaproteobacteria bacterium | reverse complement strand
CGCCCCCACCGCCGACCCGGTCCGCCGATCCAGCTTCGCCGACGCGGCGACCTACCTGCCCGACGACATCCTCACCAAGGTCGATCGCGCGACGATGTCGGTGGCTCTCGAAGCCCGCGTGCCGATCCTCGATCATCGGGTCGTGCGCTACTGCCTCGGGATGCCCCGAGAGATCGCCTGGCACGAGGGCCGCACGAAGGCGCCCCTGCGAGCCCTCGTCGAGCGGCGCGTGCCGCGTGAGATCCTCGATCGACCGAAGCACGGCTTTGGAATCCCCGTCCACGAGTTGCTGGCCGCCGAGTTCCGCAGCTGGACGGAACGCTACCTGGCGCCCGACCGTCTCAGGGAAGAGGGACATCTCGACGCCGACGCTACGGGCCGCCTGGTTGCGGGCCTCGACCCGAGCGACCCGCAGGGCGCCGAGCGGCTCTGGTTCCTCGTATGCTTCGAGCGTTGGTTCGCCCGGACTCACCGAGGCGAGTCGCTCGACTGACCCGGAAGGGGAGGCCATGGATCTCGACGAACGCTGGGGTCGTGTGGGGCGGCGCATGATCGTCGTCGCCGCGCTGGTTGGCGTAACCGCGGGTTGTCAGAGTGAAGGGACTCATGGCGATGTGCCCTCCGAGCGTCCGCAAGCGTCGGCGCCCGTCGGTTCGTCGGACCGAGGCGCCACTTCCTCCGCACCGCTTCCGCCGGTCTCTTCCGGCGGTTTGATCCTCGGAGGGCCGGACCGCCGGGCCAACGCTCGCCCGCCTCGCATCGCCTCGGTCCGCGACTATCGGGCTACATCGTGGACATGGGCATCTGGACCGCGCGGCCGGTCGGTCACCCCAAACATCGCGAGGTCGGCCGCGTCGTGAACGAAGCCCAGGCCCTGGCTCGCGCCGTGGGGGTCGACCCGGGACGCCTCGCCTTCAGCGCCCGCGTCGAGGTCTTCGCAAAGCACAACCCCACCGACAGCCTCTGCGGCCAAGACTGCGGCTGGGAGGGGGCGATGGTCGATGCCCCCTTCGACCCGAGTTGGATCATGACCATCCCGCGAAGCGAACAGCAGTGGGCCATCGATCACCGCTGGGACGGGGATGCCCGCATGGACCCGTGGTCGCGGGGCGGCCAAACCCTGTGGCCCACATTCCTCGACCGCGACGGGATGGCCGCGGCGAACACCGACACCCACGTCGGCGCCCTCTACGGAGGGGTGCGCGACACGAACCCCTCGAGTCTCGCCCGAGACTGGGAGTTCAACGTCAGCGCGGTCTTGATGGACCTGCAGAACCCCGACTACCGCGCCTGGTCGGTGAAGCGCCTGATCGCGAACCTCGGATATCTCGGGATCGACCCCGGCGAGGGCGCCGTGCTGATCTTCGAGACCAAGCCCGGATGGCACGCCTACTACGACGGCAAGCGCCAGGCCCAACAGGATTGCTTCGTGTCCGGCTCCCACATGTGGATCGGGCCCGCCGGCCCGTGCGATCGCCGCATCCAGCCCGTCGCCGGCCCCTTCGCACGCACACCCTACGGGCCCGGTGAGTTCGAGGCCGCGATGAGTGCCATGTTTCGCGAGTTGCGGGTGGGCCTCGTGGCGGCCGGGTATCCCGACGTCTACGTGGCGACCGTCGAACGGCCGACCTTTCGGGTGAAGTGGTCCACGCTGGCTCCGGATCTGCGCCGGGCCGGGTGGATCATCGGTGAGCTCGGCGACGCGTGTCACCGCCTCGACGTGAAGCGCAGCGGGCCCTGCCCGTTGCCCTGAGGCAAGGAGTAGAATGCGCCCTCGCCCCCCGCTCGCCGCCCGCCTCGCCTTGTTGGGTGCATCGCTACTGCTCGTCTTCGGCGTGGCCGAGGTGGCCTTCCGGCTGCTTGGATACACGTCGATCTACTCCGTGTATTCGAAGCCCTCGCTCTTCTGGGTTCACGATCCGCAGCTCGGTTGGTCTCATCAACCCGGTGCCGCGGGGGTCTACCTCGGCCCGCGCCCGTTCCCGGTCGAGTTCGAAGCCCCGGTGGAGATCAACTCGCTCGGCGTGCGCGGCCCCGAGATCGGCCCGAAGCAGCCCGGCGAGTTGCGGCTGCTCTTCCTCGGTGACTCCGTGGTGGCAGGCTTCGAGGTCGCGAACGACGAAACCTTCGTGGCAATCCTCGAGCAAACCCTGGCCCGCCGCCTGCGACGCCCGGTTCGGGCGATCAACGCCGGGGTGCGGGGCTACGGCACGGATCAGAGCCTGATCTACTACCGGGAACGCGGCCGGAAGCTCGACGCGGATGTCGTTCTCCTCGTTCATTCGGATAACGACCCCAACGACAACGTCACCATCCACAAGGCGCGGCGCCCCTTCGGGAAGCCCGCCTTTGCCCTCGCACCCGACGGCGGCCTCGACGTTGTGGGGCAACCCGTCCCGACGTTCCCGCTCTGTTCGGCGTGGATGCTGGGCGCTTCGGGCGAGCCCATCGACATCGACTCGTTCGGGACGCGGCTCGCGTGCTTCCTGCAGACCCGCCTGGCCGATCACTCGGCGACCTTCGGCGTCTTCGCGCGCACGGTGGCGCGTTTTCCGAACGCCACGCTCTTCCTCAAGAACCTCACCCAGCCGGCAGAGCAGCGGGAGCATCGCGGCGAGAACCCGGGCGCGGGCCTGGCTCGGCCGGCTCCGCGGTTTGCCGGCCTTCCCGGCCTTCCCGGCGTTTCGGTGGCCTCGGCGGCGGCCCCCGTCGCCGCGCCCTTCCAGTTGACCACGTCGCTGATCCTCGGCCTGGCAGAATCCGTTCGGGCGGACGGTGCCGAGTTTCGCTTGCTGTTCACGAAGGGGGGCGACCTGAGGCAGATCGATCTCGAACAGATCGAGCGCGCCGGTATCGACGCGCGTCTGATGACGACGCAGCTGCCGCCGAAGCTCCTGCAGTGGAGGAACGACGGCCACCTGAACGTGCAGGGTCATCGGCACGTGGCCGAGCTGCTCGCCCAGAGCCTGACACCGGAACTCCGGAAGATCGCGAGGGAGCGCAGCGGGCCTCCGCCCGGGGCCGCACCGAGACCGCCGCAGTCGGACGGTGCGAAGCCCTAGAGACTCGCGGGAATCGCGTGAGGCGGGTCGTGTGGCTCGTCTGCGGTGGGGAAGAGCGGCGCCTCGACCTCGTCGGGCCCACGCAAGGCCTCGAGCCGTTCTCGTGCCAGCGAGAGTACGATCGGAGACAACGCCATCATTAGCCACATCGTCTTGGAGCGATGTTGCTGGTGGAACATCCCGCCGACGAGGCCCGAGAGCAGCGCGATCTGGAGGAAGAGCGCCAGGTGGCCGAGCTCGGTGAGGACGGGGTCGTTGATCAGCCGTCGCGAGCGCACGGCACGCCAACAAGCCGTGTAGTCCATCCAGCTGATGGTGAGGATCGCGAGGAACGGAACCAGGCCGAGCAACCCCTGCTCGGCCGCGATGCCGATGTAGGCGTTGTGGATCGTGTGCCAGCTGGCGCTCAACCCATCGGGCTGCTCATGCACCCAGACGGGGAATCTCGGGGTCCCCACACCGACGATGGGATTGCTCATGAAGGCCCGGATCCCCCAGGCCCCCACCTCGAACCGGCCTTGGATCGAGCCGTCGCGTGCCCGCTCGGTGGCGTCGAAGATCGTCCCGAGGCGGTCCATGACCGATTCCGGCAGGAACGCCAGGCTCACGATCGCGAGCATGCCGGCGAGCACCGCGTATTGGAGGTTGCCGCGGCTCCCCGAGCGATAGAGCCAGAGGCCCCACATGAAACCCAAGGCCAGGAACGCCGAACGGGAAAGGGACAAGGCGATCCCGGCCGTGGCCAGGGTCACGATCCCGATCAGGATGGCTCGCCGGACTTTTGAACGCGCGATGAAGAACAGGCCGGCCGAGGCCGCGAGCACTACGCACATATCGGCGCCCAACAGGTTCTCCTGCCCCGACAGGCCCGAGAAGCGTTCATGCCCGTATGCCACCACCGATTGCGATTGCTGCAGGCCAACGACGGCGGGCAGCACGGTGAACGCACCGCCGAAGGCCAGGCCCCACAGGAGCCGGACGATGTCCTCCTTCGAGTCGACTGCGTAGCCGAGAAGGAGGTAGAACGAGATCAGCGCGATCATCGTCGTCGAGGAGCGCAGCACGGGCGCCGGCGGGAGCCCGGCTACCAGCGCCATGACCGTGCCGACGAAGAAGCTCACGGCGAAGCCGATGATCCACAGCGTCTTGCGGTCGCGATGGCTGCCGCCCGAGCGCGCGGCGTACTGAACCGTCGCCATCACCAGGAGCACCGCCACGGCGAGCTTGAACGGCGTGGCGAGCAAGCCGCCTGCATCGAAGGCGACACCCTGGATCGGAACGCTCGCGCCAATGGCGAACAGCACGAATCTACGAACACGGTTGAACATGGAGCGGAACCTGCCGAAAAGGCTAACAGAGCATAGATCGGCAACTTGGGGGTTCCACTGAAATGCGGATGCGAGACCCCGTCGAAAAGTGGAGATCGCGAAGTGTGGGGATCAACTCCCAAGTCCGGTGCCGTGCTACCGCGAGCGGCAACCGCTGCGAGCCTTGCTCGCACCCCTTCCACCGGAGTCACGCCGGAACGTGAGCCCGACCGGCGACGCAGAGCCTTCCCCGCCTGGCCCGCCCGGCGGGCTTCGCGAACGCGTCGAGGTGTTCGTGGCCGGCGGTCGGATTTCACCGTCAACATCGCCAAGCTCTCGGGCGGGACGGTGCTGCGCACGCTGATCGCCTTCGGGTCGATCCCGATCGTGACGCGGCTCTACGCGCCCGAGGATTTCGGGGGTGGCTCGCGGCGGCGTGCGTCGTCCTCGGTGGCGTCACGATGGGCTCGGGTTGCGTGGTGGGTGCGGGCTCGGTGGTCGTGGAGGACCTGGCGCCCGGCTCCATCGCCGTCGGAAACCCGGCGCGCGTCATCGGGCAACGCTGATCGGCGGGGGGCCGTCGGCAACGCGGACGCAACGGCTCCGCAGGGCTTCCTGGCGCCAAAATCGGGCTGAACCGGGGCGGCCCAAAGCGCTACGGTGCCGGCCATGTCGAGCTTCGATGGCGAGCGCGCCGGCTGGCTGGGGGACGCGGCGCGCGACATGGCTGAGCGTCGCTACTCGTCCTCGGTCGTATGCGACCGCTACGAGACGCTCTATGCCTCGCTGCTCGGCGAGAGCCCCGCCGAGTGAGCCTCACCCCCGGCCGCCTCTTTTCGCCCATCGGGCCCCTAGCCGCGTTCTTCGTCACCCTGGCGGTCGGGGTTGCGTGGATGGTGGCCGAGCTCGGGCTGACGCTGGCCTCCGGCCGCGCACTCGTCCCGGCCCACCTGGTCGAGCGGATGTTCGAGCTGTTGCCTTGGCAACTGGCGGTGTTTGCCGCCATCGGTCTCGGCGTGGCTGTCGTGAACCGGATCTTCCGCCTGACCCTTGCGGGCGCGGTGTGGTGGGCGCTCTGCTGCGGCAGCTTTGCCTTCCTCGGCGAGGCCCTCCTCGAGGGGCTCCTGCGCAAGCACGGGGCGGGGACGGCGCTCCTGGGCCTTCTCGCATTGACCCTCGCACTCGCTGTCGTTTCCGCTTCGGTGCTCGCCGTCGGCCGGCGGCTTGGCGAACGCGCGGGCCGCGCCGCCCGGGGCTTCTTCGCAGGCACCTGCGTGGGGTTCAGCGTCTTCTTCCTGCTCTGGATGCAGCACTCGATCATGTTCATCCGGATCTGGGAGCCGGGACTCGTGGGCCTCTGGCAGTTCCTTACGCCGACGCACTTCGCAATGGCCGCTGCTGCGGCCGCGCTCGCGTGGGCGGTCGCGGCTCTCACGCCGGCCGGGCGCGCCGCGGCGGTCGCGGCTCTCGTCTGGCTCGCACCCGCCGCGCCGTCGCCGCGTGCCGATGCGTCGCCGGCCCGCCGGCCGGACGTCCTCGTCCTGCTGATCGACACCCTGCGCTTCGATCACCTGGGCGTAAACGCCGGAATCGAGGGGCTCACCCCGGAACTGGACGCGCTGGCCGCCGAGTCGGTCCGCTTCACGCGCGGCTATTCCCCGGGCAACTTCACCAAGCTCGCGATGCCCGGAATCCTCACCTCCTTGCCCTACCGCGTCGTCAAGACACCCCTGCCCGACGACGCGACCACGCTGGCAGAGCACTTGAAGCGAGCCGGCTACTCGACCTACGGCATCTCTGCGAATCCCTATGTCACGGATGCCTTCGGGTACGCCCAGGGCTTCGACCGCTTCCTCGACCCGAGCACCGTGAACGAGTTCCTCGTCGAAGGCCTGCTCGAAGCGGCGGGGGTTGCGTTGCCCGGGCCGTCCTATCGCGCACAGATCGTGACTTCGGCGCTCTACTACGCGCCGGCGGCGGCCGTGCGCCGGCGTGCTCTCGAGTTCTTCGACGACTCGCCGGGCCCGACCTTCGTCTACCTGCAGACGATGGACCCTCACGGGCCCTATCTGCCTCCGCACCGCTATCTGCCTGCCGAGTTCGAGTTCGGTGACTTCGAGTCCTACTACGCCTTCGATGCACTGAAGGGGCGCGGGCTGATGGCGAAGCCCGAGTACGCGCCCAAGCTGCGCAACATCCGCGAGCGCTACCGCGGCGAGGTGCGCTTCACCGACGACGAGGTGGGCGCCCTGGTGGCCGGCCTGCGCGAGAACGGCCGCTGGGACGAGACCCTCGTCATCGTGCTGAGCGACCACGGGGAAGCCTTCGGCGAGAAGGACTGGGCGGGGCACAGCGGGGACAACATCAGCAGCACCCTGGTGCACGTCCCCTTCCTGCTGAAGCCGCCGCGTTCGTGGGGCATCGCTCCGCGGGTCGAGACCTCTGCGGTCTCGACCTACGACGTCCTGCCCACCGTGCTGTCCCTGCTCGAACTGCCCGCGGCCGAGACGGCCTTCGGTCGCGACCTCGGGCCGCTCCTGCGCGGCGAGGCGCCGGGCGAGGCGCGCACCGTGGTGAGCTTCGCCTACGGCCCCGGAGTCGACCTCTACAGCGCCGTGCGTTGGCCGTGGAAGCTCGACGTGACGCTCGACCGGCGCAGCGGCGAGCGCACCGAACGCATGCTCTACGACCTGCGCAGCGACCCGGGCGAACTCACGGACGTCGCATCCGCCCACCCCGAGGTGGCGCGCGAACTCTCGGTGGCCGTCCAGGCCTGGCGCGAGCGCGAGGACCGAGCGGCCCTGGCCGATGTGGGCGGCGAACTCGACCCGGTGGTGCGCGAGCAGCTCCGCAAGCTCGGCTACATCGACGAGTAGGGCTCCCTGCCCGCCTGGGGCCCTGCCGCCCGCCGAACCCCCTGATTTTGCAGGGCCCGAGGGGGTCGATTAAGTTTCCACCGGATCGCCCGGCCGGTGGCCGCAGGCGAGCCACCCCCGTCTCCCCGGAGGGCCCATGGCCCGAGACGACACCCCGCCCCCGAACGGGCCGAACCCGGCCGAAGGCTCGCTGCCGCCCGCCGAGTTGCGGCGGCGCCGCCGTGAGCTCGCGACCTCGGCGCTGGTGCTGGTGGCCATCGGCGGCGTCGCGCTCTTCCGCGATCAGCTGGTCGACTTCACCCGCCCGCTCCAGGTCGGCGACTCGGTCCTGTTCTTCTTCCTGAACGCCATCAGCATCCTGTTGATCCTGGTGCTGTTCTTCTTGCTGGCGCGCAACGGCATCAAGCTCTTCTTCGAACGCAAGCAAGGCATCCTCGGCTCCCACCTGAACTGGAAGTTCGTGGGCGCGTTCGCGTTGATCGCGACGGTCCCGACGCTGATCCTCTTCGTCATCTCGCTCGTGTTGATCAACTCGTCGATCCACACCTGGTTCAGCCTCCAGGTCGACACGGCACTCGAGCAGAGCCGCGAAGTCGCGGACACCTACTACGAGTCGGGCAAGCAGAACGCGCTCTACTACGGCGACCAGATCGCGGGCCGGGTGACGCGCGGCCGCTTGCTGCGCGAAGAGCGGCTCGAAGATCTGGCCGAGCTGATCCGCCAGAAGCAGACGGAGTACAACCTCGGCGTCGTCGAGGTCTTCAGCGCCACGGGCGAAGAACTCGTGGTCGCGGTGAACCCGGAGGTGCCCCTCGCGCACTTCTCCCGCCTCGACAACGCGCTGGTGCAGCAGGCCCTGCAAGGGGAAGAGGCCTTCGTGGTCCAGGCCTCGGGCAGCGGCGACGTGATTCGTGGCGCCGTGCCCATCGCATCGAGCTTCCGCTCGGACGAGATCGTGGGCGTCGTGGTGGTGAACTACTGGGTGCCGCTCTCTCTCTCTCGCAAGGTGGAATCCATCCGCGCAGCGCTCGACGAATACCGGAACGTGAAGCCCAACGAGCAACGCGTGCGCGCGGTCTACCAGATCCAGCTCGTGCTCGGCTTCCTGGCGATCCTGCTGCTCGCCACCTGGTGGGGCTTCCGCCTCGCGCGGGGTGTGACCGAGCCGATCAAGGCGCTCTTCGAAGGCACCGCCGAGGTCGCGCGCGGCAACCTCGACTTCGTGATCGAGAAATCGTCGGACGACGAGATCGGCATGCTGGTCGACTCGTTCAACAACATGACCCACGACCTGTCCGAGGCGCGGACGGGGCTCGAAGCGTCGCAGACCCTGAACGCCGAACGCCGCCGCTACATGGAGATCGTGCTGCGCAACGTGGGCGCGGGCGTGATCTCCATCGACGCGGAGGGGAGTATCAGCACGATCAACCCCTCCGCCCAGCGGATCCTCTCGCTCTCGCCGGGCCTCGGTGTCGTGGGGCGCAAGCTCGAAGAGGTGCTGCCCGACGAAGCCCAGGTCGAGATCGTGCGGGAGTTGACGAGCGAGCTGCGCGTCGGGTTGCGCGACAGCATCCGGCGTCAGATCCAGGTCCCGCGCGGCGAGGAGCTGCTGACCCTGCTCGTCACGATGACGCTCCTCCAGGACGAGGACGGCCGCTCGCTCGGCATGGTGATGGTGCTCGACGACTACTCGCAGTTGGTGCGCGCCCAGCGCATGTCCGCCTGGCGAGAGGTCGCGCGGCGGATCGCCCACGAGATCAAGAACCCGCTCACGCCGATCCAGCTCTCGAGTCAGCGCATCCGGCGCCGCTTCCGCGGCCGGCTCGCTGGCGAGCCCGAGGAAGAGCGTGTGTTCGACGAGTGCGTCGATACGATCTCGAGCCAGGTCGAGAGCCTGAAGCTGCTCGTGAACGAGTTCTCGAACTTCGCGCGCTTGCCGGCCGCCGACCTGCGGCCCGACGACCTGAACGACGTCGTTCGGGAGGCCGTCGCCAGCTACCAGGGAAGCGTCGGCGTCCGATTCGAGACGGATCTGGCCGAGGGGCTCCCCAAGGTCGATCTCGATCGCGAACAGATGCGTCGAGTGCTGACGAACCTCATCGACAACGCCATTGCGGCGCTCCGCGAGGGGGCGGGAGAGGGCGACGTCGGTACGATCGGGCTGCGAAGCGTCCACGATGGCCCGCTCCAGACCGTGCGGCTCGAGGTCTCCGACGATGGGCCGGGCATCCGTCCCGCCGCCCGACGGCGCTTGTTCGAGCCGTATTACTCGACCAAGGATGGGGGCACCGGGCTCGGCCTCGCGATCGTGTCGCGCATCGTGGCCGACCATCAGGGCTACATTCGCGTCCACGAGAACCGCCCGCGCGGGACCCGCTTCATCATCGAGTTGCCGGAACGAGGCGTGTAGCAAGCCATGGATCGCATCCGGAACGAGGCGCGTAGCCAGCCATGAATCGCATCCTGATCGTCGACGACGAGGAGAGCATCTGCCGCTCGCTCGCGGGGCTGCTGGAAGACGAAGGCTTCGTCACCGACGCGAGCCTCGACGGCGACGGGGCGCTCGAACGCATGCGAGCGGGCGAGCCGCCCGACCTCGTGTTGCTCGACATCGCCATGCCCGGCCGCGACGGCCTCGAGGTCCTGGAGCTGGCCCGCGCCGAGTGGCCGCACCTTCCGATCGTGATGATGAGCGGCCACGGCACCATCGAGACCGCCGTGAAGGCCACCCGCCTCGGGGCCTACGACTTCATCGAGAAGCCGCTTTCCTTCGACAAGCTGATGCTCACCATCGGTCACGCCCTCGAGCAGGAGCGGTTGCGTCAGGAGAACCTTCGCCTGCGCGGTGAGGCGATCCGTGCCGGCGAGATCCTGGGAAAATCCGAGCCGATCATGAAGCTCAAGGGCCAGATCGGCCAGGCCGCGCCGACCAACGGCTGGGTGTTGATCACGGGCGAGAACGGCACGGGCAAGGAGCTCGTCGCGCGCCAGGTCCACCTCGAGAGCCAGCGATCCGAGGGGCCCTTCATCGACGTGAACTGCGCGGCGATCCCGGAGGAGCTGATCGAGTCGGAGCTCTTCGGCCACGAGAAGGGCGCGTTCACCGGCGCCATCGCGCGCAAGCGGGGCCGCTTCGAACTCGCGCACTGCGGGACGCTCTTCCTCGACGAGATCGCGGACATGAGCCTGATGACCCAGGCGAAGATCCTGCGGATCCTCCAGGAGCGGAAGTTCGAACGGGTCGGCGGCACCGACTCGATCGAAGTCGACGTGCGCGTGATCGCCGCGACCAACAAGGATCTCCAGAAGGAGATCGAGGCGGGCCGCTTCCGAGAGGATCTCTACTACCGGTTGAACGTGATCCCGTTCCATGTGCCGCCCTTGCGGGAGCGGCGCGAGGACATCCCCGAGCTGGTGGCCGCTTTCGCCGCGGAGTTCTGCGCGGACTCGCGCGTGCCGCCGAAGGAGATCACCGCCGAGGCCATCTCCCGCCTGCGCGGGCAGGCCTGGCCGGGCAATGTGCGCGAGCTGCGCAACCTCGTCGAGCGCCTCGTGCTGATGACACCGGGCCCGCGCATCGACGCCTCGGACGTGCCCGATTCGCTGCCCATGGGCGGCGCTGCGGCCCACGCCGTTCCCATCGACGGCACCCTCGACGATGCGCGGCGCGCCTTCGAGCGCGAGTTCCTGGTGTCCCGCCTGCGTGAACACGGGTGGAACATCTCGCGCACCGCCGACGCCATCGGCCTCGCGCGCGAAACCCTCTCGCGCAAGGTCCGCGCCCACGGCATCGACGTCGAACGGCGCGACGAGCGATGACCCCCGTGGGCGACGAGCGATGACCCCCGGGTGCGACGAACGTTGATCGAGGCTGCTGCTGCGGCCGACCTCCAGCAGATCACCTCCCTCGGGGCTTCGTCGCTGCCTTCCGCCTGGGGCCTGGACGCCCTGGCCGATGCGCAGGCCCGCCACGACACGTTGCTGGAGGTCGTTCGCGAGAGCGGCGAAATCGTGGGCTACGTGCTGGCCCGCTGCTGCGCCGAGGAAGTCGAGATCCATGAGATCGTCATCGCGCCCTCCCGCCGCCGAGCGGGCCTCGGCAGCGCGCTGTTGGCCCACGCGCTCAGGGCCGCAGGCCGAGCCGGCGCGCGAAGCGCGCACCTGGAGGTTCGGGCGAACGACGCGGGTGCGCTCCGTTTCTACCAGGAACGGCGTTTTCGTGAGATCGGCAGGCGGCCGCGCTATTACCGGAGCGGGGAGGATGCGATCACGATGAGTCGGAAGCTCGGGCCCGTTCGCGTCGATGCGGAGGTCGTCGCCAACGAGGCGGATGGCACGACGGGTCGTCGGCTGCGTCTCCGCGTCCCCGGTTGGCCGGGCGCCGAGCCGGGCCAGTTCGTGATGCTCTCGCCGGGCCCGCGAACCCGCGTGCCGCGCACCGACCCGCTGCTTCCGCGCCCGATGGCCGTCTATCGCACGCTGGGCGACGGCGACGAGATCGAGATTCTCTACAAGATCAGCGGCCGGGGCACCGCGTTGCTGGCAGGCGCGGGCTCGGGCGATCGCGTGGGTGTGGTCGGCCCCCTGGGTCGCGGCTTCGCACCCCCCGCCGAGGGCGAGCACGCACTGTTGGTCGGTGGCGGCACGGGCACGGCGTCGCTTCTGGGCCAGGCGGCTGCCGTGGCGTCGTGCGGCCAGGCGACGGTGCTGCTCGGTGCCCGCACGGCGGGCGATCTGCTCGGGCTGGCCGAATTCCGCGCCCTGAACGTAGGGCTCGAACTCGCCACCGAGGACGGCAGCGCCGGGCACCATGGCTTCATCACCGAACCGCTCGCCAAGGCCCTGGCAGCCGACCCCGGTGCCGTGGTCTATGCCTGCGGCCCGACGCCCATGATGCGCGCTGCGGCCGAGCTGGCGCGGGAACACGACGCGCGCTGCGTCGTCTCCCTCGAAAACCCGATGGCCTGCGGCTTCGGCGTCTGTCTCGGCTGCGCGGCACCCCTTGTGGGCGGCGGCTTCGGGCTCGTGTGCCGCGACGGCCCGGTCTTCGATGCCTCGACGGTGGATTGGGGGAACCTCTCGTGAGCACGGGTGTCGACTGGGAGAACCTCTCGTGAGCGCCGCCGTCGACACCTGCGTCGACCTCGGCGGAATCGCGCTGCGAAACCCCGTCCTCACGGCGTCGGGGACCTTTGGCTACGGCACCGAGTTCGCACCCTTCCTCGACCTGACCACCATCGGGGGCTTCGTCGCCAAGAGCCTCACGGTCGAACCCCGCACGGGGAACCTCCCGAACCGCATCCACGAAACCCCGTCCGGCATGTTGAACGCGATCGGCCTCGAGAACGTCGGCGTCGATGCCTTCATTGCGGAGAAGCTCCCCGAGATCCCCGACGGCGTGCCGGTGGTGGCGAGCGTCTTCGGCACGGCGCCGAGCGAATACGTGGAAGTGTGCAAGCGGCTGACCGGCGTCCCCAAGGTCGCCGGCATCGAGATCAACGCGTCTTGCCCGCACGTGAAGGCGGGCGGGATCGAGTTCGGCCAGAACGCCGAGTTGCTCGCCGGGCTGGTGCGCGAGTGCCGCGCCGCGACCTCGCTGCCGCTACTCGTGAAGCTCTCGCCCAACGTCACGCGCATCGCCGACATGGCGCGCGTGGCCGAAGCCGAGGGGGCGGACGGTCTCGCGATGATCAACACGCTGCAGGCCCTCGACGTCGACCTCGCGACGCGCCGACCCGTGCTGCGGAACGTGCTCGGCGGGCTCTCGGGCCCGGCCATCCTGCCCGTGGCGCTGCGGATGGTCTGGCAGGCTTCCCAATCAGTCGCGATCCCGATCTGCGGGATCGGCGGGATCTCTACCGCTGAGGACGCGATCAAGTTCCTCCTGTGCGGTGCCACGGCCGTCCAGGTGGGTACCGCGAGCTATCTGAACCCGATGGCCGCGGGCGAGGTTGCCGCGGGAATCGAGGCCTGGTGTGCCGAGCAGGGCGTCGCTGCCGTTCGGGATCTGGTGGGCGGCTTGGAACTGCCCTGACGTCGATCGCGAAGAGGGCCTAAACCCCCTCAATTCGTTATTTCCCAAGCCTCCCCCTGCTTGCAAAAAGACGTGAATTCCCATAGGTTCCGCGGTTGTTGCGGGGAGCCTGCCCGGGTGCGCGCCGGGGTGGGCTTCGCGTGCCCGTCAATGGCCTGGATCGCTAGCGATTCCGGGCGGTTTCGCGGGCGGGAGAAGTGGACATCTCGTCCGCTTTTTTTATTGCCACTGTCCGGGCGCGTGGGAGACGGGGATGTATCGCGACATCCCCGAGGAGCTGAGAACCCTGATCGAGCCGATCGTTACAGATCACGGCCTCGAACTCATGGACGCCGACGTCGTCCGTGGGGGCACGCCGTGGCAGGTGCGCGTCGTCGTGGACACGCCCGCCGGGGATGGCCGCGTCTCGGTGCAGGCCTGCGCCGACGTCTCGCGCGAGCTCGGCACCCAGCTCGATGCCGTCGACGCGATCGCCCAGGCCTACCACCTCGAGGTGTCCTCGCCTGGCCTCGACCGCCCGCTCTCGCGAGAGAAGGATTTCGCTGCCGCCGCCAACGAAGACGGCAGCGACGTGAAGATCGAAACCCGCGTTCCCCTGGACGGCCGACGCCGCTTCCGCGGCCGCCTCGTCCGATTCGACGACGAGACGGCTCACGTGGCCATCGACGGCCAGGAGTTCGCGATCCCCTTCGCTCAGGTGGCGAAGGCCAACGTGGTCTACCAGTTCTCGTCCGCGGATTTCGCCGCCGGCCGAGACGAACGACCGGAGCTCGACTGATGCAGCTGCCCGGACTCAAGCGAGAGATCGACCAGATTGCCAAGGACAAGGGCATCAACCGCGACCTGATCGTCGAGGCGCTCGAGGAGGCCATGAAACAGGCCGCCCGGCGCAAGTACGGCCAGGAGAAGGAGCTCGAAGCCCGTTTCAACGACGAGTTGGGCGAGATCGAGCTGTTCGAGTTCCGGACGGTCGTCACCGAGGTGAACGACCCCGAGAGCGAGATCACCCTCGCCGCGGCCCACGAGTTCGACCCCGAGGCGGAAGAGGGCGACGAGATCGGCGTGAAGCTCGAGACCGAGGGCTTCGGGCGCATCCTCGCCCAGACCGCGAAGCAGGTGATCATCCAGAAAGTGCGCGATGCCGAGCGCGACATCATTTTCAACGAGTACCGCGACCGGAAGGGCGAGGTCGTCAACGGCATCGTCCGCCGCTTCGAGAAGGGCTCGCTGATCGTCGACCTCGGCCGCGCCGAGGCCGTGCTGCCCGCCAAGGAGCAGGTGCCGCGCGAAAACTACCGCCCCGGCGAGCGCGTCCGCGCCTACGTCATGGACGTGTCGAGCCAGACCAAGGGCCCGCAGATCCTGCTCTCGCGCGCGAGCATCGAGATGCTCACGAAGCTCTTCGAGCAGGAAGTGCCCGAGATGTACGAGGGCATCGTCACCATCGAATCGGCGGCCCGCGAGCCGGGCGGGCGTTCGAAGATCGCCGTGGCCTCGCGCGACAGCGACGTGGACCCGGTCGGCGCCTGCGTCGGCATGAAGGGCAGCCGCGTCCAGGCCGTCGTGCAGGAGCTGCGCGGCGAACGCATCGACATCGTGCCCTATAGCCTCGACCCGGCGCGCTACGTCTGCAGCGCGCTTTCGCCTGCCGCGGTTTCGAAGGTCATCATCGACGAGGCCGAGAAGAGCATGGACGTGATCGTCCCCGACGATCAGCTCTCGCTCGCCATCGGTCGGCGCGGCCAGAACGTGCGCCTCGCGGTGCAGCTCACTGGCTGGCGGATCGACATCAAGAGCGAGTCGAAGATGCGCGAAGTCGCGCAGTGGCTGGCCGAGGCCGTGTCGGTGGTGGACGGCTGTGGCGAGCCCGAGGCGGAGATCCTCCTCCAGCAGGGCATCGCGTCGCTCGAAGACCTCTCGACCTGCCAGAGCGAGCTGCTCTCGCAGCTGCCGGGCATCGACGAGGCCGGTGCCGGGCGGATCAAGGCGCGTGCCGGTGAACTCGCGGTGCAGAAGGCCGAGGAAGAAGCGCGCGCCGCCGAAGAGGCTGTCGTCCGCGAAGCGGAGGAGGCCGCGGCCGCCGCGGCGGCCGCAGCAGCCGAGGCCGCCGGTGAAGGCGTCGCGAGCGAGTCGGGCGAACCGCCCGCCGAAGAAGCAACCCCGGAGGCCGCGGCCCCCGATGCGGAGGCCACCGAGGCCCCCGCCGAAGACAAGGCCTGAGGCCAGAAGATCGAATGGCGAAGATTCGAGCCTACAAGCTCGCCGAAGAACTTGGGATCGAGCGCACGGAAATCGTCGAGAAGGCGGGGGCCGTTGGCATCGAGCTGAAGAGCCCGATGTCGTCCCTTGAGGACGACGAAGCGGATCAGCTCCGCGAGAAGCTGGGCAAGCCCGCTCCGAAGACCGGAGAGGTCGTCGAGCGACGTCTCGAGGGCCGCGGTGGCGCGACCATCATCCGTCGCAAGCGGAAGGCCGCGCCCGAGCCCGAGCCGGAGCCCGAGCCGGAGCCCGAGCCCGTCGTCGAAGAGGTCGTCGCCGCAGAGGTCGAGGCCGAGGCGGAGCCCGAGGTCGAGGATGCCGCTGACCCGATCGCCGAAGCCGAAGCAGCCGCCGCAGGCGAGCCTGCAGCGCCCACCGCGCCGAAGTCGGTGCCGAGTGGCCCGGCGGCAGATCGCGATGGCGACCGCGCGGCGCCCGACCGGCCCGCCACGCCCGACACGAAGGGCCCGGCCCAGCCGAAGAAGCAGTTCCGCGAGGTCGTGAACCTGCGCGAGCAGGAGCAGCTGGCCCGCCAGGCCACCGGCCGAACCACCGCACGCCGGCCCGTCACGGTCGACCCGCGCGCCTTCCAGTCGCCGCGCCGCAAGCGCCGCGACGCGCTCCAGAAGCCCGTGCCCGCCGCCGCGGCCGCCGCTGTACCGGCCAAGCGTGTCGTCCGCGTCGAGGGCGAGATCAGCGTTGCGGAGCTCGCCAAGCAGCTCGGCGCCAAGGCCGCCGAGGTGCAGGGCAAGCTCATGGGCTTCGGCGTCATGGTGAGCCTCAACCAGACCATCGAGCCCGACACCGTGGGCAAGATCGCCGAGAGCTACGGCTTCGAGGTCCAGGACACCGGGTTCAAGGAAGAAGAAGCGCTCGGCAACGTGCAGGCGCCCGACGCCGCCGACCTCGAACCGCGGCCGCCGGTGATCACGGTCATGGGCCATGTCGACCACGGCAAGACGTCGCTGCTCGATGCGCTGCGCGAGACCGATGTGGTCTCGGGCGAGGCCGGAGGCATCACCCAGCACATCGGCGCCTATCAGGTGACCGTGGGCGGCTCGAAGCTCACCTTCATCGATACGCCGGGCCACGCCGCGTTCACCGAGATGCGCGCGCGCGGCGCCCAGGCCACGGACATCGTGATCCTGGTCGTGGCGGCGAGCGAAGGCGTGATGCCGCAGACCCAGGAGGCCATCGCCCACTCGAAGGCCGCGGGCGTGCCGATCGTGGTCGCCATCAACAAGTGCGACCTGCCGGGCGCCGACCCCGGGCGCACGCGCCAGTCGCTGCTCGAGCACGACCTGGTGCCCGAAGAGTTCGGCGGCGACGTGATCTGTGTGGAGGTCTCGGCCACGAAGCGCACGGGCCTCGAAAAGCTGCTCGAGATGCTCGCGCTCCAGTCCGAGGTGCTCGAGCTCAAGGCCGACCCGAAGATGCCCGCCACGGGCGTCGTCCTCGAGGCCCAGCTCGACAAGGGGCGCGGCCCCGTGGCGACGATCCTGGTCAAGGAGGGGACGCTGCGACCCGGCGACGCCGTCGTCGTGGGCACGAGCTACGGCCGCCTCCGCGCCATGCAGGACGAGCACGGCAAGCGGCTGAAGGAAGCCCCGCCCAGCACGCCGGTGCAGGTGATCGGGCTCTCCTCCGTGCCCAATGCCGGCGACACCTTCCGCGTGGCCGAGAACGAGCGCGCGGCCAAGGACGTCGCGGAGCACCGCGAGAATCAGCTGCGGGGCCAGTCCGTCGGGGCTCCCAAGGCCCGCCGTAGCCTCGAAGACCTGTTCGCTCAGGCCTCCGGCGAGGGCGGAATCAAGGAGCTGAACGTCGTCCTGAAGACCGACGTCCAGGGCACGCTCGAAGCCGTGCGCGACGCGTTGCTGAAGCTCGCCACCGACGAGGTGAAGGTCGAGGTCGTCCACGCCGCCGTGGGTGCCGTCAGCGAGAACGACGTGAACCTCGCCGAGACCACGGGCTCGATCATCGCCGCGTTCAACGTCCGCCCCGACCCGGCCGGCCGCAAGGCCGCCGAGGCGGGTGGGATCGATCTGCGCATGTACCGCGTGATCTACGAGCTCACGGACGAGATCAAGCTCGCCATGGCCGGGCTCCTCCCGCCGCGGCTCGAAGAGAAGTTCCTCGGCCGGGCCGAGGTGCGCGAGACCTTCACGGTGCCGAAGATCGGCGTGATCGCCGGCTGCTACGTGCCCGAGGGCAAGATCCAGCGCAACGGCAAGTGCCGACTCGTGCGCGACGGCGTGCTGATCCACGAGGGCCAGCTCGGCTCGCTGCGTCGCTTCAAGGACGACGTGCGCGAGGTCCAGACCGGCTTCGAGTGCGGCATCGGGATCGATAGCTACAACGACGTGAAGATCGGCGACATCATCGAGATCTTCGTGATCGAGGAGCACGCGGCGACCCTGGAATGAGGGCCTCGACGCCCAGCGGCCACCCCCACGGGCGGGCCGCGGCGGCCGCCCCGTGATCATCGGCGCCGCCGCCACCGAGCTCGAGATCCACGGCTCGCGGTCCCTGAAGGAGAAACGGGGCGTCGTCCGTTCCATCTGCCAGCGAGTGCGAAACGAGTTCAGCGTCTCGGTGGCCGAGGTGGGCGGCCAGGGCACCTGGACCCGGGCGCTTCTGGGCTTCGCCACCGTCGGCAGCAATGCGGTGGTGGTGCGACGGGTGCTCGACCAGGTCATCGACTTCGTCGAGGGCCTGAACCTGGCGGAGTTGGTGTCCTCGGACGTGGAGATCATCCGGCTGCCCCACTCGGTGGGCCTGCCGGACGACGACGACGATGACGATGAGGATGAGGACGACGAAGTAGAAGAGGGCGCCTAGGGAACCAATGAGGTTCCCTAGGCGCCCGTGGGAGAGGCCGCGTGTCCCGGCGAACCGAACGCATTGGCGAGGAGATCCGGGCGGAAGTCTCGCGGCTCCTGCGCGAAGAGGTGACCGACCCGCGGATCGGGCTCGTCAGCCTGGTGCGTGTCGACGTGGCGCCCGACCTCTCGAACGCGCGCGTCTTCTGGAGTGCGATCGACGACCGCGAGGGGGAGGCCCTCGAAGGCGCCGGCCGCGGCCTCCGCTCGGCGGCGGGTTTCCTGCGGAAGCGGCTCTCCTCGGCCCTGCCCACGAAGCGCGTGCCGGAGCTGCGTTTCGAACACGACCCGTCGTTGGCGGCGGGCTCGCAGATGCTGTCGCTCATGGCGGAGCTCGAGCGGGAGAAGAAGAAGGAATGAGGCGACGCGATGGGGCGTAGGCGCGGACAGCGCGAAGACCCGGGGCCGATCGGCTTCCTCGTTGTGGACAAGCCGAGCGGCGTGACCTCCCACGACATGGTGGACGCGGCTCGCCGTTGGCTCGGCACGCGTGCCGTGGGCCACCTGGGGACGCTCGATCCCCTCGCCACCGGTGTGCTCCCGCTGGCCGTCCGCCGGGCGACGAAGCTCGCGAGCTTCGTGGATGGCAGCAAGACGTACTGGTCTCGCATTCGCCTCGGGGTTGAGACCGACACCCTCGACGCCGACGGCGAGGAAGTGTCGCGCTACGAGGGCGCACTGCCCGACGAGACGGCCGTCGCCGAGGCCCTGTCGAGCTTCGAAGGCGACATCGAGCAGGTGCCGCCCATGTACAGCGCGGTGAAGCAGGGCGGCGTCCCGCTCTACAAGCTCGCTCGCCGCGGCGAAGAGGTGGAGCGCGAGCCGCGTACGATCCACATCGAGTCGATCCGCCTGATCCGCTACGCCGCACCGGACCTCGAGGTCGAAGTGCAGTGCTCGCCCGGAACCTACGTTCGCGTGCTGGCCCAGGATCTCGGCCGCGCGCTCGGCTGCGGCGGGCACCTGGCCGACCTGCGCCGGACCCAGAACGGCCCCTTCACCATCGAGATGGCCGCCACACCCGAGGTCCTGCAGGAGGCCGCCGAGAACGGGAAGATCGAGGAGCGCCTGGTCGCCCCCGCCGAGGGTGTGGGTCTCCCCCAACTCCCCCTGGACACCGAGCAGCTCCGCCGCGTGATCCACGGCGGCGAGATCCGCTCGGGCGCCCTCGTGCGAGACCCCGTGGGCGGCCGCTACGCCGCGGTGGACCGGGCGGGGGATCTGATCGCGATCCTCGAACTCGGCCCCGCGGGGATGCTCCACCCGCTGCGTGTCCTTCGGGGGGCCGGCTGAGGTTGCTGCGCCCCCGAGCAGGGTTGGCTGAGGTTGCTGCGCCCTCCGCACTTTGGTAACTCCTCCGCGTACTTCCGCGCCGAGCCCACCGGCTTGGCGCGTTTTCCACTAGCGGATCCGACCCCGAGCCCCACGTCGATGATGACGGGAGAGATGACTTGATCAACGCGGCGCAGAAGAACGAACTCATCGGCGAGTACCGTACGCACGATACGGATACCGGCTCCCCCGAAGTCCAGGTGGCCATCCTGACGGCTCGTATCAACGACCTTCAGGGCCACTTCCAGACTCACAAGAAAGATCATCACTCGCGGCGCGGCCTGCTCATGCTCGTGAGCCAGCGCCGCCGTCTGCTCGATTACCTCAGGAGGAAGAGCAACGATCGCTACAAGACCCTGATCGAACGACTCGGGCTACGCCGCTAGCGGGCGTGCCGAGCGCCGCGGCACTCCCGGTGGAGTGAGCGCGGCAATTCCAAACCCTTTGGGGTGGCGGGCGACTCAAATTCCAAGTTGTTCATAGAACTGGGAATGTGGGAGTCCGCCATACGCGAAGCCTTTCCCCCGCCTGCTTCGCGCATCGCCGATCCCGCATTCCTCAATGCACCGATCGCCCGATCCACTCCATCGACAACACAGCCGACCCCTGGCGCGTAGCGCGTAGGGTCGGCAGGAGATGGAGAACATCCATGCCGTATTGGTTCGAACCGCAGACGACGACCGTCCAGGTCGGCAAAGACACCTTTACCCTCGAGACCGGCAAGATGGCCAAGCAGGCCAGCAGCGTCGTCGTCACGTGGGGTGAGACCCAGGTCCTCGTGACCGCATGCAACGCGAAGCCCCGTGCGGGCATCGACTTCTTCCCCCTGACCGTCGACTTCGTCGAGAAGACTTCGGCCGCGGGCAAGATCCCCGGTGGCTTCTTCAAGCGCGAGGGACGCCTCTCGGACCGCGAGGTCCTGGTTTCCCGCTTCATCGATCGTTCGATCCGCCCGCTGTTCGCGGACGGCTACAACGACGAGACCCAGGTCGTCGCCACGATCCTGTCCGCCGACGGCGAGCATCAGCCCGACGTTGCGGCCTTCCTGGGCGCTTCGACGGCACTCACGATCTCGCGCCTTCCCTTCCTCGGCCCGATCTCCGCCGTTCGGGTGGGGCGGATCGACGGCGAGCTGATCTGCAACCCGAAGATCTCCCAGCGCGACGAGTCGGATCTCGACCTGATCGTGGCCGGCAGCCGCGGGGCCGTCGTCATGGTCGAGGCAGCTCGATCCGCAGCTCGACCTTCAGAAGCGCCTCGGCGTGGAGAAGATCGTCATCGCCGAGCGCCCCGACACCTCGGCCCTCGAGGCCGAGATCAAGGGCCTCGCCGAGTCTCGCATGCGCGAAGCGGTGCAGATCCGCGACAAGCACGAGCGCTATGCCACGATGGGAGCGATCGAGAAGGAGATCCTCGACGCGAAGGTCACGGCCTACCGCGATGAGAAGATCACCGTCGACACCCTCGGTGCCTTCGAGGAGCGACGGGACGGCCTGGCCACCCTGACCAAGCAGGTCAAGGGCCTCCTGAAGAGCGTCCATTCGAACGTCGTGCGCGAGCTGGTGCTTGCGGATCGCGTCCGGATCGACGGCCGCGCCACCGACGAGATCCGCAACATCGCTTCCGAGATCTCGGTGGCGAAGCGGGCGCACGGCACCGGGCTCTTCACCCGGGGCGAGACCCAGGCGCTGGTTTACACCACGCTCGGCAGCTCGGGAGACAAACAGACGATCGACGCTCTGACCGAGCGCTACGAGAAGGGCTTCCTGCTCCACTACAACTTCCCGCCCTTCTCGGTCGGCGAAGCTCGCTTCATGCGTGGCCCCGGCCGCCGTGAAATCGGCCACGGAACCCTCGCGGAGCGGGCCCTCACCCCGGTGATGCCCGACCACGAGACCTTCCCCTACACGATTCGCATCGTGTCGGAGGTGCTCGAGAGCAACGGCAGCTCGTCCATGGCGACGGTCTGCGGCGGGACGCTCTCGCTGCTCGACGCCGGCGTGAAGATCAAGGCGCCGGTGGCCGGCATCGCCATGGGGCTGATCCAAGATGGCGACCGCGTGGCGGTGCTCTCGGACATCCTCGGCGACGAAGACCACCTCGGCGACATGGACTTCAAGGTCTGCGGCACCCGCGACGGGATCACCGCACTCCAGATGGACATCAAGATCACCGAGGTCGATTGGTCCGTGATGGAGAAGGCGCTGTCCCAGGCCCGCGAGGGGCGGCTCCACATCCTCGACTGCATGGAAGCCGACGTGAAGGAAGAGCTGGGCGGTCTGCAGCCCCGTGGCGACCTGTCGGCGTACGCACCGCGAGTCGAGGTGATCTACATCAAGCCCGATCGTATCCGCGACATCATCGGGCCGGGCGGCAAGGTGATCCGTGCGATCGAGCAGACCACCGGCGCCAAGCTCGACATCGAGGACAGCGGCCAGGTCACGATCTTCTCGCCCGACCGGAAGGCACTCCAGCAGGCCCAGGCCATGGTGGAGGAGCTGACCCAGGAGGCGGACATCGGCCAGGTCTACTTCGGCAAGGTGAAGCGCGTGACGGACTTCGGTTGCTTCGTGGAGATCTTCCCGGGCACCGACGGCCTCGTGCACATCAGTCACCTGGCCGAGGGTCGGGTCGAGCGCGTCACCGACGTCGCCAACGAGGGCGACGAGCTGATGGTGAAGTGCATCGACATCGACCCCGCGGGTCGCATCCGGCTCTCCCGCAAGGAGGCCCTGGCCGACGCTGTTGACAAGGCCTGAGCCCTCGGAGCTCAGGAATGGCTGACGCCGCGCGCTCGGGCCCGAAGGGGCCGAACACCAAAGTTCGACTCGCGCGGCTCGACGGGGCGGAGGATCTACCGCTCCCGAAGCCTGCGACGCCGGGATCTGCCGGCGTCGATCTCGCCGCGGCCGTTTCGGAGGCACTCACCGTGCCTCCGGGCGGCCGCGTTCTCGTTCCGACGGGGCTTCGCATTGCCGTCCCCGAAGGGTTCGAGGCGCAGATCCGCCCGCGCAGTGGCCTCGCGCTGCGAAACGGCATCACACTCCCGAATTCGCCCGGCACCATCGACTCGGACTATCGTGGCGAGGTGCAGGTCATCCTCCAGAACGGCGGCGACGAGCCCTTCACCATCGAGCGCGGCGATCGCATCGCCCAGCTCGTGGTGGCGCCCGTTGCACGCGTGGATTGGCTGGAGGTGAACGACCTCGACGAGACCGAGCGCGGCGCCGGCGGCTTCGGCCACACCGGCGTCGCGTCGAACGAGAAGGAGAGTTCTTGAGCGGCCCCGAGCCCGTCCACCCGCTGCCGCCGACCCCGGTGGATACGCCGGCCCCCGAAGCGGAGAAGAAGGGCAGCGATCTCGGCGCTCGCCTGCTGACCGCGTCGGTGCTCATCCCGGCGGTCCTCTACCTGATCAACCTCGGCGGGCCGCTCTACCTCGCCGCCGTCATCGGCTTCATCCTGCTCGGGATGCGCGAGTTCTACGCGCTGATCGAGGAGAAGGGCGCACACCCCCTACGCAGCTGGGGCTACGCCGCGGGCGTGACCCTGCCCATCGTGGCCTACGTCGGCAACGAGTACCACGTGACCATGCTGATGACGGCGACGCTGCTCGGCATCATGCTGACCCAGCTCCGTCGGCCGCGGATCGAGGAGGCCCTGGCCAGCATCTCGGGCACCTTCTTCGGTGTCTTCTACGTGGGCTGGCTCTTCTCGCACACGATCGTGCTGCGCAACTTCCACGAGGTCGTCGGCTCGAAGATGGGCGAGGCGGCCGCGCTGTTGCACTCGGCCGAATCCGGCGCCTACTACATGGTCTTCGCCACGACCTGCCTAGTCCTGTGCGACGCCGGCGCGTACTTCGCGGGGCGCCGTTTCGGCAAACGCAAGTTGGCGCCGCAGATCAGTCCGGGGAAGTCCGTCGAGGGCGCCATCGGGGGCGTGATCGTCGGGACGATCTCGGGCCTCCTCTGTCGCGCCTTCTTCCTCGTGGTCGCGCCCGACACCGTCGGGGGCTTTGGGTGGGGCGCCGCGCTGCTGTTCGGTGTCCTGCTCTCGATCGTGGGCATGGTCGGCGACCTCGTTGAGTCGCTGCTCAAGCGCGATGCCGAGGTCAAGGACGCCGGGGCGCTGCTGCCGGGCATGGGCGGCTTCCTCGATCGGCTCGACTCGCCGCTGCTCGGCATCCCGCTGATGTATTATCTGCTCCTCGCCCACACATACCTGCAGGTCGGCTGATGAACGAGAGAAGCCTCCCTGCAGGTCGGCTGATGAACGAGAGAAGCCTCCCTGCAGGTCGGCTGATGAACGAGAGAAGCCTCCCTGCAGGTCGGCTGATGAACGAGGGAAGCCTTCGATGATCGAACGCTATTCGCGCCCCGAAATGATGGCGCTCTGGAGTGAAGAGGCGAAGTACCGCCGCTGGCTCGACGTCGAGCTCGCGGTGTGCGACGAGCTCGCAGAGCGCGGTGTCATCCCCGCCGCGGCCGTCGAGACCATCCGCGCCAAGGCCGGCTTCGACGTGGCGCGCATCGCCGAGATCGAACGCGAGGTGAAGCACGACGTCATCGCGTTCCTGACCAACGTCGCCGAGCACGTGGGCCCCGATTCGCGCTTCGTCCACTACGGGATGACTTCGAGCGACGTCCTCGACACCGCCCTCGCGCTCCAGATCCGGGATGCAGGCCAGCTGCTCCTCGAAGGAATGGACCGCGCGAGCGACGCCCTGCGCGAGCGCGCCCTCGAACACAAGCACACGCCCTGCGTCGGACGCACCCACGGCGTGCACGGCGAGCCCACGACCTTCGGCCTGAAGCTCCTCGTCTACTGGGCCGAGCTTCGCCGCGGCCGCGCGCGCCTGGCCCGGGCCCTCGAGGAAGCGGCGGTGGGCAAGATCTCCGGCGCCGTCGGCACCTTCGCGCACCTGGCGCCCGATGTGGAGCAGGCGGTCTGCGCGCGCCTCGAGATCGGCTTCGAGCCCGCCGCCACCCAGATCGTCCAGCGCGATCGCCACGCGGTCTTCAGCACGACCCTGGCGCTCGTCGCCGGCAGCCTCGACAAGTTCTCCGTGGAGTTCCGCCACCTTGCCCGCACCGAGGTCCGCGAGGTCCAGGAGGAGTTCGGCAAGGGCCAGAAGGGTTCGTCGGCCATGCCGCACAAGCGCAACCCGTGGCGCTTCGAGAACCTCTCGGGCCTCTCGCGCGTGGTGCGGGGCTACGCCCTGGCCGCCATGGAGAACACGGCGCTCTGGCACGAGCGCGACATGAGCAACTCCTCGGTCGAGCGCGTGACCCTGCCTGACGCCACGACGCTGCTCGACTTCATGCTGCACCGCTTCGCCGGGCTGGTGGAGGGCCTGGTGGTCTTCCCCGAGGCCATGAAGCGCAACCTCGAACTCACCAACGGGCTCGTCTTCAGCGGCACGCTGCTGCTCGCCCTGGCTGAGACCGGGGTCACCCGCGAAGAGGCCTACGCCCTCGTCCAGGGCCACGCCATGGAGACCTGGGAGCAGGGCGGGAGCTTCCGCGAGCGCGTCGAGGCCGACGAGAAGATCGGCAAGGCGCTCTCCACCCAACAGATCGACGAGGTCTTCGACCTCGACCACACGCTGCGCCACGTCGACGCGATCTTCGAGCGCACCCTCCGGGAGGTCCAGTGAAGGCCCTGATCCACGTGACGCTCAAGCCCGACGTCCTCGACCCGCAAGGCAAGGCCATCGGGGCCGCCTGCGGCTCCCTCGGCTACGAGGGCATCCGCGACGTCCGCCAAGGGAAGCTCTTCGAGGTCGAACTGGACGCCGCCGACGAGGCCGCCGCCCGGCCGCTGCTCGCCGAGCTGGCAGACAAACTGCTTTCGAACCCGGTGATCGAGGACTACGAGATCGTTTCGATCGAGGTCTGACCCCACCGTCGCGCCCAGCGGCGACCCGTCGAGCGCCCAGCGGCGACGGTTTTTGTTAGACTGCCCCCGTTCCCGAAAAGCCGCTCCTCCACCCCCCTCCCGAGCCCCGAAGGGCCCAGGGAGCGTGAGGCCCCGGTGTTCGCAGTCATCCAGTTTCCCGGCTCGAACGACGACCGTGACATGGTTCACGCCATGAAGACGGTGCTGTCGGCGGACGCCCGGCTGGTGTGGCACGGCGATTCGGAGCTGCCCTCGGATTGCCGGGGCGTCCTCGTCCCCGGCGGCTTCTCCTACGGCGACTACCTCCGCTGCGGCGCCATGGCGCGCTTCTCGCCCGTCATGGCCGACGTGAAACGCTTCGCCGAAAACGGCGGGCCGGTGCTCGGCACCTGCAACGGTTTCCAGGTCTTGTGCGAGTCGGGTCTGTTGCCTGGGGCCCTGCGCCGGAATCGCGATCTCCACTTCATCTGCGAAACCGCGTCGCTGCTCGTCGAGAGCACGGGGAGCGTCTTCGCCTCGGAGCTTTCGCCCGGCCAGGTGCTGCGGATCCCGATCAAGCACGGCGAGGGTTGCTACTTCGCCCACGCCGACGACTTGGCCGCCCTCGAGGCCAACGGCCAGATCGTGCTGCGCTACTGCGGGCCGGATGGGGAGGTTTCTGAGGCGACCAACCCGAATGGGTCGCTCGGGAACATCGCGGGCATCACGAACCGCGCCGGCAACGTCTTCGGCCTGATGCCGCACCCCGAGCATGCGGTCGAGCCCGCCTTCGGCGGGACCGACGGGGCGCGCCTGCTGCGCGCCCTGATCCAGGCAGGGGAGGGCGCATGAGCGAAGCCGTCTCGCTCCCCGGTGACCCGAAGGTCGACGAGCAGCTCGCCCGCGAGCACGACCTCACGGACGAGGAGTGGCAGAACATCCTCGAGATCCTGGGTCGCACGCCCACCTACCCGGAGCTCGGGATCTTCTCCGTCATGTGGGCGGAGCATTGCTCGTACAAGTCGAGCAAGAAGCACCTGAAGACGCTGCCGACCAGCGCGGAGCACGTGCTGCAAGGGCCCGGCGAGAACGCCGGCGCCGTGGCGATCGGCGACGGGCTCGCCGCGATCTTCAAGGTCGAGAGCCACAACCATCCCTCGTTCATCGAGCCGGTGCAGGGCGCGGCCACGGGCGTGGGTGGGATCCTGCGCGACATCTTCACCATGGGTGCGCGGCCCGTGGCGAGCCTCGATTCGATCCGCTTCGGCCCGCTCGAGGATCCGAAGCACCGCCACCTGCTGCGCGGTGTGGTCGAGGGCGTCGGGGGCTACGGCAACTCCGTGGGCGTGGCGACGGTGGGCGGCGAAACCCAGTTCCACCCTTGCTACGCCGGGAACATCCTGGTCAACGCGTTCAACCTCGGCATCGTCGAGGCGGACAACATCTTCCTCGGCACCGCCACCGGCGTCGGGAACCCGGTGATCTATGCGGGCAGCAAGACCGGGCGCGATGGCATCCACGGGGCGAGTCTGCTGGCCTCGGCCGAGTTCGGCGACGAGGCCGACCAGATGCGCCCCACCGTCCAGGTCGGTGACCCCTTCACCGAGAACTGCCTGATCGAGGCGTGCCTCGAGTTGATGTCGACCGACCACGTCGTCGGCATCCAGGACATGGGCGCGGCCGGTCTGACTTGCTCGGCCTTCGAGATGGCGAGCCGCGCCGGCACCGGCATCGTGATGGAGCTCGACCAGGTGCCCCAGCGCGCCGCCGACATGACGCCCTACGAGATGCTGCTCTCGGAGAGCCAGGAGCGCATGCTCATGGTTGCGCGGAAGGGCCGCGAGGCGCAGGTGTGCGAGATCTTCCAGCGCTGGGGGCTCGACGCCATGGTCGTCGGCCGCGTGACCGACGACGGCCGCATGAAGATCAACTGGCACGGCGACACGGTCGTGGACATCCCCGTCGACCCCGTTTCCGCGGCGGCCCCGGAGCTCGACCGGCCGACCCAGGAGCCCGCAGCCCTCCGCGAGCGCCAGAAGCTCGACACCTCGGCGCTCCCGCCCGAAGAAGACCCCGAAGGCGCACTGTTGGCCTTGCTCGATTCGCCGAACCTTTGCTCGAAGGCCTGGGTCGCGCGCCAGTACGACCAGCTCGTGCAGGGCAACACCTTGATCGGCCCCGGCGGCGACGCCGCCCTCGTGCGCGTGAAGCGCGACGATGGGACACCGACCCGGAAGGCCCTCGCGATCTCGGCGGACTGCAACCCGCGTTGGTGCTGGCTCGACCCGTTCGCCGGAACGCAGGCCGCCGTGGCCGAGAGCGCGCGCAACGTCGCCTGCACCGGCGCGCGGCCGCTGGCGCTCACGAACTGTCTGAACTTCGGCAACCCCGAGAAGCCCGAGATCATGTGGGAGTTCGCCGAAGCGGTGCGGGGGCTCGGCGAAGCCGCCGAGGCGCTCGGCACGCCGGTCATCTCGGGCAACGTCTCGCTCTACAACGAGACGAAGGGCAGCGCGATCTACCCAACGCCCACGATCGTGATGGTCGGCCTGCTCGAAGACCACACGCGCCATGCCGTCTCGCAGTTCCGCGAGGCGGGCCGTGTGATCGTACTGCTCGGCGAGACACGCGAAGAACTTGGCGGCAGCGAGTGGCTGCTGTTTCGCACGGGCCGCGAGGCGGGCCTGCCTCCGCGTGTGGACCTCGACCACGAGCGGCGGCTCCAGGGTCTGCTGCGCGAGGGGGTCGCCGCGGGCGAGATCGAGACCGCCCACGACATCTCCGACGGCGGCTTCGCCGTGGCACTCTCGGAGTGCACCTTCAGCAGCGATGGGCCGGGCATCGGCGCGCGGGTCGAACTCCGCAACGGCATCCGCCCCGACGCGCTGCTCTTCGGTGAATCCACCGGCCGGGTGATCGTGGCGACCGATTCCCCCGACGCCCTGCTCGAACGCGCGCATGCGGCGGGTGTTCCGGCAGCCCGCATCGGCGAAACCGGTGGCGACCGCGTGAGCATCACACCCACAGGCGGAGAAGCCTGGGTGGACATCCCAGTCCAGGAACTCCACGCAGCCTGGGCAGCCGGGCTTCCGCGTCGGTTGGAGGCGGTATGAGCGACCCCAAGGGCTGCGGCAGTTGCCCCCACAGCATCGATGGCCCCGACCTCGCGGCGCTCCTCGAAGAGCGCGAGAAGGATCACTTCCACGACGAGTGCGGAGTGTTCGGCATCCAGGGGCACTCCGAGGCTTCGAACATCACCTATCTCGGGCTCTACGCGCTCCAGCATCGCGGGCAGGAGAGTTGCGGGATCGCGAGCTCGAACGGGCGCGAGCACTTTGCCCACCGCGCCATGGGGCTCGTGGCCGACGTGTTTGGCGAGCCGACCCTGCGGCGCTTGCCGGGCCGCGCCGCCATCGGTCACGTCCGCTATTCGACCGCCGGCGAGAGCGCACTGCGCAACGCCCAGCCGTTCTGCGCCACCACCGACGGCGGCCCGGTGGCCATCGCTCACAACGGCAACATCGTGAACGCCCGCGCGATCCGCGCAGAACTCGAGGGGCGCGGCACGATCTTCAGCACCACCGCGGACAGCGAGGTGATCGTCCACCTGCTGGCGCGTTCCCGCGAGGAAACCCTCGAAGAGCGCCTGATCGACGCGCTCTCCCGGGTGAAGGGCGCCTACAGCCTGGCCCTGCTCACGAAGGACGCCATCATCGCCGCACGCGACCCCCAGGGCTTCCGGCCCCTGTCGCTCGCGCGGCTCGACGGCGCCTGGGTCGTGGCCAGCGAAACCTGTGCCCTCGATCTGATCGGCGCCGACTACGAGCGCGACGTCGAGCCCGGTGAGGTCGTGGTGATCCGCCGTGGCAATCTCCGGACCTTGCGGCCCTTCCCCCCGGCAGCGCGCCGCAGCTCCTGCATCTTCGAGCACATCTACTTCGCGCGGCCCGATTCGAACCTCGAGCACCACAACGTCTACGCCTTCCGTAAGGATCTAGGCCGGCTCCTGGCTCGTGAGCACGCCGTCGAGGCGGACATGGTCGTCCCGGTGCTCGACTCCGGGAACGCGGCGGCCCTCGGCTATGCGGAGGAGTCGGGCATCCCGTACGAGATGGCGATGATCCGCAACCACTACGTGCGGCGCACCTTCATCGAGCCCGCCCAGGCCATCCGTCACTTCGGCGTGAAGGTCAAGCACAACGCGATCTCCGAGTTCGTGCGCGGAAAACGCATCGTTCTCGTCGAGGATTCGATCGTGCGGGGGACGACGCTGCTCAAGCTCGTGTCGATGCTGCGCAACGCCGGCGCGCGCGAGGTCCACGTCCGCGTCTCATCGCCGCCCAACATCGGCCCGTGCCACTACGGCATCGACACGCCCACACGCGAGGAGTTGATCGCCTCGCAGAACACGGTCGATGAGATCCGCCAGCTGATCGCCGCCGACTCGCTCGGCTACCTATCCCTCGACGGCCTGCGCAACACGAGCGACGTGCTGAAACACGGCATCTGCGACGCCTGCTTCTCGGACGAGTACCCGATCCCGATCCAGGACGAGGTTTCTCGGCCGCAGCTCTCGCTCTTCCGCCCCGTCGACGAGGGCACCGAGGACTAGATGGAGACCCGCGGGCGGCTCGATGCAAAGGGCCTCGAAGCCGCCATCGCCGAGGCGCGCATCGAGACCATCGTCACGGCCTTCCCCGACCTCTACGGGCGACTGATCGGCAAGCGCATCCATGCCCCGTTCTATCTGGAAGAGGTCGCGTCGCACGGCGTCCATGCCTGCGACTACCTGCTCGCCTGCGACATGGAGATGGACCCGACGCCCGGCTACGCCTTTACGAGTTGGGAGAAGGGCTACGGCGACTTCCACATGAGCCCCGACATCGGGACGCTGCGCGAGGCCGCCTGGCTGGATCGCTCGGCCATCGTGCTCTGCGATCTGCTGGACGAAGGCACCGGCGAGCCTGTGGACGTGGCACCGCGCCAGATCCTGAAGCACCAGATCGCGCGTCTCGCCGAGCACGGGCTCCACCCGATGATGGGCAGCGAGCTCGAGTTCTATCTCTTCCGCAACACCTACGCCGAGGGGCGCAGCCGGCAGTTCCGCGACCTCACGACGGCCGTCGACTACGTCGAGGACTACCACGTGCTGTCGGGCGGCTACGTCGAGGATGTGATCGGCGCGATCCGGCGCGGCGTCCACGACTCCGCGATCCCGGTCGAATTCAGCAAGGGCGAGTGGGGGCCGGGCCAGCACGAGATCAACCTGCGCTACGCCGAAGCCCTCGAGATGGCCGACCGCCACGTC